>CAYUIK010000036.1:0-59453 GCA_964444805.1 uncultured Acholeplasmataceae bacterium
ATAGATCAAACCCTTTTCATAGAGCGTGATGAATACATGATTAACGGCTTTGTTAAGATCATCGTCGAGCGTAAAACGCTCCTTGGAATAGTCGACGGATACGCCTAACGCAGCCCACTGCTGTTTAATGTGACTCGCATACTCGTCTTTCCATTCCCAGGCGCGCTCTAAAAAAGCTTCTCGACCGATCTCATAGCGTGAGACACCTTCATCGCGAAGTCTCTTGTCGACTTTCGCCTGTGTGGCGATTCCGGCATGATCCATACCTGGTAAAAAGAGAGCATCAAAGCCCATCATGCGCTTACGCCTGATAATGATATCTTGTAGCGCGTTGTCCCAGGCGTGGCCCAGGTGGAGTTTTCCGGTTACGTTCGGAGGGGGGATAACGATGCAGTAGGGTTCTTTGGATTCGTCTCCCGTTTTGAAGACATCATCTTTGAGCCACTGTTCGTAACGATTGGTTTCTACTTCCTTAGCATCGTATTTCGTACTGAGTTTAGACATGACTTTCACCTCGTATTTCATACATGACGATGGTCTCTTCCTTGCCATCGATTCGTTTTCTTACCTCATCGTGCGTATAGACGAAACCGGATTTTTCGATGACACGTCGTGAAGCTTTGTTCAAAGGATGGTGTCCGCACGTTACGCGCTTTAATCCGAGTTCCGCAAAGGCATAGGCGATGATCCGCTTGACTGCTTCCGTGACGATTCCTTGATTCCAATAGATGTCATCGAGCACGTAACCGATCTCTTTGGCCGTGTCATCCGCTTGGTCGCGCTGGTGTAGACCGATCGTTCCGATGATCCGGTTTTGCTCCTTTAGCGTAATCGCCCAGACTTCGTTGTTTTTGATCATGCGAGAAAGAATCATGAGCGACTCTTCGATCGATTCATGCGGTTTCCATCCCGCCCGCGGTCCAATATTTGGCTTTTTGGCGTAGTGGTGGAAGTCATCTAAGTCACGCAATTCCAGACCTCGCAATACTAGACGGTTCGTTTCCAGTCGTTTCATTTGTTTACCTCGATTTACCACGTATAAGGGGATTGATGATGCATGGGGCTTATGATTGTCAATAACTTTTTTAATGCTTTAAAAAAATCCCTAGATCACTGATCTAAGGACGACTTTGTCGCGGTACCACCTTAGTTTCGGGAATTCCCGACACTCCATTTACCTTTAACGCAGGATACGTCTGCCGCTACTTTTAGTCGTTCACGGCAACAGCTCGAAGGCGACATTTGAGGTTTCGACTCGGATCTTTCACCAACCGATCCGTCTCTTGTAGGCGATCGCCTCTACTCTTCCTCTTCATTGCTTTCTCTTATTCTAACACGAAGTCATACGTATGTAAACCACTTTGAAAAATAAAGATTTTTTCGCTTTCTTACGCCCGCTTTAGCGTTCAAGTCGACCGAAGGAAGAGCGGTCGTGCAGTCAAAGACAGGTGACTCAAGACATCTTGATGACACATGGCGTTCGAGCTGTAAGACGACTTTTCGACTGAATGCACGCTTATGTTCACCATATTCGACGCTTGGGAAGGATGACGGATAAAAGCCGGGGATTACTGAAGATAAAGCAAACCGATCGTCCCCGGACCACAATGACTTGAGATGACGCATCCGGCCTCGGATTCGATGATGTTTTTTATGATTCCTCTTGACTGAATGCGTTCGATCGCATATCGCGCCTGCCGATGGGCCTCGCTATGGGTAACCATGACGTAATCGGTATCGATCGTTTTCGAAGCAAAGAAATCATCGAGCATGATGTCGACCGCTCGGCTCATCTTGCCCGCCGGTTTTCGGTAAACGTCGAGATGTCCGTCATGGACGGCGATAATCGGTTTGATTTTGAGAATGCCCCCGATGAGTTTTGCCGTTCCGCTGGCCCGCCCGCCTTTATGTAAGTAGTCGAGCGTTCGGATTGCAAAATAGCTGCGAACACGGGGGACGAGCTTGTCGAGTTCTTCCTTGATTTCGCTTGCCGACATTCCCCGATCCCGCATGTCCTTGGCCTTCAAGACGAGCAAACCGATTCCGGATGAAAGGTTCTTGCTATCGACAAGCGTGATACGACCGGGAGGAAATTCCGACTTTGCGATGCGCGCACTTTGAAAGGTCGCAGATAAAGACGATCCGATGCCCAAATAGAGAATATCATAGCCTTTTTGGACGAGAGGTTCGAAGAAACGGAGAAAGTCGCCCGGCGAAACGGCAGCTGTCTTCGGAATCATCTGCTTCTCGAGGACGAGTTGATAGAGTTTCTTCGGATCGAGATCGATTCCGTCGGCGTAGGTCTCATCTTTGAATAGAACATAGAGAGGTATGGAATAAATGTCGTGCTTTTTTCTCAGTTCCATCGACAAATCCGCCGTTGAGTCGGTGACGAGTGCTACTGGTCGCATAAAAAACTCCTTTCATAAGAAACGGATGATTAAAGAAAACATGGGTCAACGTATGCCCATGGTTTCGGCCAAAACGCTACGGATGTCATCGATTCCTTCAAGCGTCGTATTGGACACGATGAAAACCGCATCATGTCCGTCGAATTGGGCCGAAATCAGGTTTTCCTGTTTTTTTTGACGGGTTTTCGGGATTCGGTCCTTTTTTGTCGCGATGACGATGACAGGATGCGAAAGATCCTTTAAAAAACGATAGGTCATAAGATCCATCTCAGTCGGTCCGACTTTAAAATCGATTAAAAGACAGACCGCTTTAAGATCGGTTGCCTTGAGAAGATACTTCTCGATCATGATGATGAACGCATCGCGCTGTGTTTTCGAACGCTTTGCATATCCATAACCGGGCGCGTCGACGAGATAGAAGGTATCATCGATCAGATAATAGTTCAAAGCCAACGTCTTCCCGGGATTTTGTGATGTTCGAGCCAAGTTCTTTCGGTTTGTCAGTGCATTGATGAACGAACTTTTTCCGACGTTGCTGCGTCCCAAAAAAAGCAACTCCGGTAGGGGCTGGGGACGATCGATTAAGTCCGTGATGCTTTTGACGTAATGTGAGCGATTGAACATGGCTTTTTCTCCAAAAAAAAGAGTAGTCGAAAACTACTCTCATTATAACCTATTTGAAGGCGTTTAGGAAGACATCCGTCACATTTTCAACGGGGATGATGGTCAGTTCTTTTTGAACTTCTTCCGGGATGTCGTCGATATCCTTCTCGTTGCTCTTGGGAATTAAAATCGTTTTGAGACCGCTGCGGTGCGCGGCGATCGCCTTTTCTTTGAGTCCACCGATCGGCAACACGTAACCTCTGAGGGTAATCTCGCCCGTCATGCCAACGT
The DNA here is from genome assembly GCA_964444805.1 of uncultured Acholeplasmataceae bacterium. Taxonomy (GTDB): domain Bacteria; phylum Bacillota_I; class Bacilli_A; order Acholeplasmatales; family Acholeplasmataceae; genus RECG01. The sequence goes on from CAYUIK010000036.1 coordinate 3,306, forward strand.
CTTTTTTAACGTATTTTTTTGTCATGGCGGATACGATCGCGGTCGCGATGGTAATCCCGGCCGAAGGTCCATCTTTAGGTACTGCACCTTCAGGCACGTGGACGTGAAAGTCGTTGTCATTGAAAAGATCAGGGTCGAGTTCGAGCGACGTCGCGTTGGCTTTGACGAAACTGAGTGCCGTTTGCGCGCTTTCTTTCATGACGTCACCGAGCTTACCGGTTAAAACGAGTTTTCCACTACCCTTGTAATAGGTCACTTCCACCGGAAGCGTATCGCCGCCGAAGGCCGTATAGGCCAGTCCGGTAGCGACGCCGATCTGTTCTTTTTCATCGGCGATATTGTGGTCGAATCGTTTTTTACCGAGGTATGTTTCGATGTTATCCTTGTTAATCGTGATCTTTTTCTTTTTGGTCAAAAGGATTTCCTTAATGGCTTTACGGATGAGCGCTCCGATATAACGGTTTAATTCGCGCACACCGGCTTCCCTCGTATAGTGCTGAATGATCAAATAGATGCTTTCATCCGTCATCGCGAAAGCGTCATCTTTAATTCCGTGCGCTTTGAGTTGTTTGGCGATGAGGTGACGGCGGGCGATCTGGAATTTTTCCTGTTCGGTATAAGAACTGAGTTCGACGATTTCCATCCGGTCGCGCAAGGGTGCGGGAACGTTTTCGAGATAGTTCGCTGTCGTAATGAAAAGCACTTGCGAAAGGTCATACGGTTCTTCTAAGTAATGGTCACTGAATCGGGCGTTTTGTTCGGGATCGAGCACTTCGAGCATTGCCGAGGCGGGATCGCCCTTGTAATCGGAAGACATTTTGTCGATCTCATCGAGCAAAAAGACGGGATTGATCGTCTTGGCGTCCTTCATGCCCTTGATAATTCGACCAGGCATCGCTCCGACATACGTCCTGCGGTGTCCGCGGATTTCCGACTCGTCGCGTACACCACCGAGTGATTGTTTGACGAATTTTCGGTTTAAAGCTTCGGCGATCGATACGCCAAGAGACGTTTTACCGACACCGGGAGGACCTGCCAGACACAAAATCGTTTGCGGATTACGTTTCGTCATGACCTTGACGGCCAAATATTCGATGATGCGTTCCTTGACTTTTTCAAGGGCATAGTGGTTTTCGTCGAGCTTCTTCTGTACTTTCTTCAAGTCCGTGTTGTCTCGACTCGATTTACGCCAAGGAAGTTCGACCAAAAGGTCTAAATATGTTTTGATAATCGTCGATTCGGCCATGGCCGCTGGTGTCGATTGATAGCGCGAAAGTTCCTGAAGCGCTTTTTCTTCCATCGATTTGGGCATTTTGCAGGCAAGAATCTTCGTTCGAAGTTCATCGATTTCGTCTTCTTTCTTGGCTTTGTCTCCGAGTTCGTTTTGAATCGCCCGCATCTTTTCGCGCAAGTAATATTCCTTTTGGTTTTCATCGATGGAGCGCTTGATCTCATCGTTAATCTTCTGTTCGAGGTCAACGATCATTTTTTGTTTCGCGATATCCTCGAGCAACATCTTGAGACGCTTGGTTAAATCGGATTCAACGAGATAGCGATATTTCGATTGCGGCGTGGACTTCAAATTCGCCACGACGAGATCGACGAGTTTTTCCGTGGGAATGCCTTGTTGGATCTTTTGCATGACATTATTGGAAGGTTGGAGAATCGTCTGATCGTTGTTGGCAATCTCATTGACGACCATCTTGACAAGTGTCAGTTCTTCGTCGGGGACACTCATGGTCGTTTCGATTTCCTCGTAGTCGACGACAAAATATGGCTTCGTCAAAAAGAACTCATTCGCACGGATGCGTTTAAGTACGTTGAATTTGACTTTATAACTGTCATTTGGCAACTTGATTTTCATGGCGATCTTAGCGAGAACGCCGTGCGTTTCGAGATCCTGAACGGTTGGTTCTTCGATCATCGGATTTTTCTGAATCAAAATCACGACGTATTGTGCGAACCCCTTTTCGGACTCCTCAACGGCTTTAAGCGATAGTTTTCGTCCGACTTCGATTCGGAAGTCGGTATGGGGAAGCGGTGTCGTCCCACGGACGATTACAGCTGGTAGACTTTTGGCGATATCCATGTCTTCACATCCTCTCTTGGACTACTTATATTATAGCATGTTTTGGGGGATTTGCAATCAATATGACCGAGTGCCAAAACACTTGTTAACAAAGAGGGAACATGCGTTCCCTTCTCGTTTACTGTTTGATCGCGTTGTCGATGACGAATTGATAGGCGAGTGTCGTCGCCAGATCGTTTGTCAAGGCTTCCTTGGATAGACGATTTTTTACCTCTTCTAAGTCCATCTTGTGATGTTCGGCGAGTTCCTTGTACTTCGCTTCGATATCTTCTTCCGAAGGTTTGATCGATTCCTTGTTGGCGATCGCTTCGAAAATCAAGCTCATTTCAACGCGTTTGAACGCTTCTTTACGCGCACCTTCTTCAAAAGCTTTGGGTTCGGTACCGTTAAGACTCAAAAACATCTCGTATTCCATACCGTACTGTTTGGCTTGTTCCTTGATGTTGTTCAAATAATTTTCCGTTTCCTGGTCGATCATTTCCTTGGGAATATCGACAGAAGCTTCTTCGATGACCTTTGCAATGACGTCGTTGTTGAAACGTTTGGTTGCTTCCTGTTCCTTTTGTTCGATGAGTTCCTTTTTCGTCTGTTCTTTCAGTTGATCGACGGTTTCAATACCTTCACGCTCGAGTTTTTTGACCCATTCGTCGTTGAGCGTTTCGGGTTTTTTCGTTTTGATTTCATGGAGTTTGATCTTGAAAACGACGTCTTTTCCGGCGAGTTTTTCCGCTTGGTACTTTTCTGGGAAGGTCACGTTGATATCCGCTTCTTTTCCCGCTTCCATGCCGATCATCTGATCTTCGAATCCGGGAATGAATGTATTCGAGCCGATTTCAAGCTCATAGTTTTCGGACTTTCCGCCTTCGAAAGCTTCACCGTCGAGAAATCCTTCGAAATCAAAGATGGCGGTATCGCCTTTTTCGAGTGGACCTTCCTTGGGTTCGAGCGTGGCGTCCTTTTTGAGCATGTCCTGAATTCTAAGATCGACATCGGTGTCTTTGATCGTCGTCTCATCGAGGGCGACAGCGACACCCTTGTACGTTCCGAGGGTAACTGTTGGTTTGATCGCCGTTTCGATGCGAACTTCAAACGGGCTTCCCTGCTTGATGTTTTGCACGTCGAGGTCGATCTTGGGTTCACCGACGATCTCATGATCGGGGTCTTGAAGCGCTTCTGAATACTTGTGCATGAGAACATGATTGATCGCCTGTTCATAGAGCGTTTCGACACCGAATTTGGCGTCATAGATTTTTCGGGGAACTTGTCCTTTTCGAAAGCCTTTGATCTCGACATCCTTTTTCACTTTGTCAAAAGCGTGGTCAAGACCATGCTCGAATTCTTCTGGTGATACGTCGAAGGTGTATCGTACGCGATTTTCTGATAATTTTTCTACTTTCATGTGTACTCCTTTTGGTTCTTAGTTTTTGTGTCAACCTTAACTATTATAACATATTTTGCTTTTTATTAAAGCGATTTAATTCTTCGTTGCAGTTTTGGGAAATTTGCGATAAAATATGTTCATGAAAAGAGGTTGAGAGCATGTATCAGATTAAAGAAGTCCTAACAAAGCGCCAAGCCTGGCAGTTCACCGAATTTCCCAATAAGCTCTATCGTGATGTCGAAGCATTTGTTCCGGCTTTGTCGCTCGATGAGCGAACCGTGTTCAATCGACGCAAAAATCCTATGCACGAGTATTGTGAGAGCATTCGCTTTCTCGCATACGAGAATGGCCGCATCGTCGGTCGGATCGCCGGGATCATCAACCACAAGTTGAATGAAGCCTTCGGTCTTGCTCAAGCGCGCTTTACGCGAATCGACATGATCGATGATATCGAGGTCACAAAGCTTTTGATCGATACTGTGACCAAGTGGGCCAAGGATCAAGGCATGAACGAGCTCATCGGCCCCATCGGTTTTACCGATCTCGATCGACAAGGGATGCTCGTCGATGGGTTCGATCAGCTGAACATGTTCATCACCATTTACAATCATCCCTACTATAAGGATCACTTGGAGCAGCTCGGATTCATCAAGGACGTGGACTGGACCGAAAAGAAAATCATGTGGCCCAAGGAAGTTCCCGACAAAGTCCGACGCGGCGCCAAGATCAGTCGTGAACGGTATGGCTATCAACTGATCAAGTGCAAGACGAAAAAGGAAGTCTTCAAATACATCTATGAGGCGTTCGACATGTATAATGTCGCATTTCAAGAACTCTACGGCTTTTTTCCGATTACGCGGAAGGTCATGGACTACTACATCAAACAAATGATTACGATCGTTCAACTCGACTATCTTTGGTTCGTAACCGATAAAGCCGGAAACGTCGTCTCGCTTACGCTCATCATGCCGTCACTGGCCGAAGCGAACAAGAAAAACAACGGAAAGATCTTGCCTTTCGGTATTTTTCGACTGTTCAAAGCAATGAAAAAACACGACGTCATCGACCTCTATTTCATCGCCATTGATCCCAGGCATCAAGGGAAAGGCATCATCGCGATCATTTGGGAAGACGGGATAAAACTCGGTATAGCGAACAAGATTCGCTATGCCGAAACCGGACCCGAACTCGAAGGCAACCTACAGATGCAAAACCAGTGGAAGGGTTTCGAAGCGATCGAACATAAACGACGAAGGTGCTATAAAAAAGCAATCTAGGGCGCATCCTTACGCCCTAGATTTTTTTAAACGATTTGCTTTATGCGTTGCGCCAGTCCTTTGATCTCAGCTAGCCCGAGCGAACTCAACGACAGTCTCAGACCTCTTTCGACCGGAATTCCGTATATACCGTGTTCGGAAAGTTTTTGATAGCTATCGGCAGGATCATCAACAATCAGGGTCACGAAGAAACCGCTTTGATAGGGGTAATGATCAAGTCCGACTTCGGCTGCTTCTAGAGTGAATGTTCGAGCGCGCATTTCCAACACGTTTCTCGTCTGAACGAGTTCAGAAACAAAAGAATCGCGAATGAGTGGCAGGTCTTCGATCAAACGCACACCGGTTGCGGGAGGACAACTCCAGGTCGAACGCGCTACGAAACGCGAGACGCGAGAAAAGTCATCGATCTCGTCGCGGTTTTTTGATAACGCGATCAAAGCACCGAGACGTTGACCGTATAACGAGAAGCTTTTTGATCCGCTGAAGGCGAAGAGCAGGACGAGGTTTTCGTGTACATCCTTGATCGATTCGAAAATCTCACGTGACTCGGCAAAGGAATCACCCGCATAATCCATGTATGCGAGATCATAGACGATCGTGACGTGCTTGCCGCGGTCAATCAGGTCACTCGCGTGTCGATAGATTTCGCGCCATTCGGATTTTTGCATGGAATAGCCCGTTGGATTGTGCGCAGGATCATTGAAGAGCAAAATGATTCGATCGTGTGCTTCAATCTCGCGGTCAATCGCCTCTTTGAGCCCGGCAAGATTAAAGTGATTCCCAGCAAACATCGGATATGTCCGGTATGTTCGATCGATATTGGCAAGGATCGCGCGATAGTTCGTCCAGTAAATATCCGGCATGATCAGCGTATCCTCTTTTTCCATGTAATTCAAAAAGGCGTTGTGCAGCGCGCCACACGCCCCCGGAGTGGCGATCAAATCGACATGAAATCTTTCATTGATGTCCTGTTCGTGACTTTGAAACACCCAGCTTGTGAGCGATTTTCGAAAGGCATCGCCGCCATCGATCGGCGGATAGGCGTATTGTCTTCGATCCTCGATTCTCTGAATCGATTCGATGATCGTCTTAAACGTATGAAAGCGACCGTCATCATCGAAAAAAGCACCGACAGTCGCGTCGACGACGCCGTCGTTTTCCTTTTTCGCCATCTTCGCGTCATGCGCGATTTTAAATGTATCCCCTTGCAGTTCTTTCGTTTTTCTTAGTTTTGCTATGTTGCTCATGTATTCGCTCCTCCGTTCTTAGCCATATTATAACAAAATAATCTTTTTATGATATAATTATTCTTAAATCGTTCCGACGAAATACCTATGAAACGAGGAAAAACATGAAAAAATTCCATTTGACCGACACATACGCACTCATCAATTTCGAAGCCTCAACGTGCGATTCCGCCACGACCATCATCGCTTCTAAAGGGTTCAATCTCGTTTTGACCCGATTCATACGTAAGATGCGAAAAGAAAAGTCACCTTTGATGACGGAACTGAAAGGCATCCGCGCCTCCCTTTTTCTCGATGCTTACAAGTCGCTGCTCATCTGGGATTATGAATCGCTTCTCAGAAAAAACGGCACGCTTCTTCCCCTTCTTAAGAAACGGAAAGTTTTCGAACGATTCACCGAAGCATTTTACGACGACTGGCGAAATCTCAGGCGTTACGGTTTTCTTTACGGCAATCGATCCTATGCGCTGGAAGCGAGCCCGGTCGCTACTGCGGATGCTTTGAACGAACACACTCTCTATTTGTACCGGCGGATCAGTGAGAACATTCGTGGTAGACCATTTCAAGTTTACCGCCAACTGCCGGCCGGCGTCAATGCCAACATGGTTTTGATCTTTCATCGCTGGACCGTATCCGAAGCCTATAAGGACATTCAACATGTCGGCGTTGCCCAAAATATTTTGACGCGTCCACCGTTTATGATCTATACGAAGGCGAACACGCGCTCCGGACTGTTTAAAGAGATCGGGGAAAACCCGCTTGCATCCCTTTCCATAAACAGGTTACACTATGTCTGCTTTCCCATCAGGATCGGGGCGATTTTATCTTTCGTCTATGTGCATCGCGATTTTCTTCACCATGGTATCGCGCTGGGAAACCTCTTTGAAATCGTTTCTTATGAAGATTTAAAAGACCAGAAACCGAGCATCGTTTATCTCTATGGCATCCGGGAAAACGACTATGACGGAACGTTTACATATGACAAAGAAGAGGACATCTACCTCGGTTTCGTGTCACGAAATGACAAGAACGATTATTTCGGATATATGAAAAAAATGTTGTTGACGCTTCACAATGTTTACATGATCGATCGTAATCGTCTGCCGATTCACGGCGCCATGGTCAAAATCACGTTCAAAAACCAAATGAAAAAACATGTTGTCATTATGGGTGACAGTGGTGCAGGGAAATCGGAAACACTCGAAGCGCTCCGGGTCATTGGCGGCGATGTCATCGAACACATGGATGTCGTATTTGACGATATGGGTGTTTTCTTTGAAAAGAACGGTCACGTCGTGTCCAATGGTACCGAAACGGGAGCTTTCGTGCGGCTCGACGACTTGGACAACGGTTATGCCTATCAAAAGATGGACCGTGCGATCTTCATGAACCCGGATCAGACGAATGCTCGCGTCGTCCTACCGGTCGCTGATCACGAGACGATAAGATTCGACCATCCGGTCGACATGTTGCTCTATGCCAACAACTACGAAAAAAACGAACAGGGCATACGCCTGTTCGATTCCGTGGAAGAAGCCTTGAAAATCTTTCGCCGGGGCCTGAGAAAGGCCAAAGGCACGACGAGTGAAAAAGGTCTTGTCGAAAGTTTCTTTGCCAACCCGTTTGGTCCCGTCCAAAAACGCGCACAAACGGAGACGCTCCTCAAAAGATATTTCCAACGACTCGCAGAGGATGGAATACCGATCGGTGAGATCCATACGGAACTCGCGATTGAAGGGTCGGAAGTTACCGGACCGAAACGGGCAGCGCAGGAACTGCTCGAACGATTGTTGCGTTAAAAAGGACCGGACGAGTGCACTCGTCCGGTCTCTTCGTTTTAGAGTATGACGATCCAATCGTTTGGATCTTCGATGTCACCGAACTGGATTCCGATGAGTTTGTCATAGAGCTTTTGTGTGACCGGCCCCATCGTCTCATGATATGGCAGCACGATGCGGTCCTTGTTCCTTGTGATCGTTCCGACGGGCGTAATGATCGCGGCCGTACCGCACGCGCCGGCTTCGCTAATATGATCGAGTTGGTCGATATATATATCGGTCTGTTCGACGTCAATATCGAGCATGTTTCGCGCGATATACATGAGTGAATCGTTCGTGATGCTTTTTAGAATCGAGGGCGATTTTGGTGTCATGTAAGTCCCATCTTTCGTGACGGCGAAAAAATTGGCGGCTCCGACTTCTTCGATCTTGGTGTGCGTCTTGGGATCTAAAAAAATGCAATCCTTGTATCCTTCTTGTTTCGCTAAGTATTGGGGGTAGAGACTCGCGGAATAGTTTCCGCCGACCTTGACGTGGCCAACGCCGTTCGGAGCAGCTCGATCGTATTCGGTGACGATGAAATCCACTGGTTTTGACGCTGGTCCGAAGTACGTTCCAACCGGCAAAACGACAACTCCAAAGACATATTCCGACGAAGGCTTTAAGCCGATGTTATGTCCAATGCCGAATATATAGGGTCGTATATAAAGGGTTGCCTTCGATTCATGGGGTGGAACAAAATCGCTATTTGCCCGTACCGTACGCGTGATCGCTTCGATAAATTTTTCTACCGGTACCGCCGGCATCATCGAACGCTCACAGGATCTGATAAAGCGTCTCGCGTTGTCATAGGGTCGAAAGAGTTGAACGCGTCCATCCGAGCGACGGTAAGCTTTCATGCCTTCGAATGCTTGCTGCCCATAATGCAAGCCCGTTGACATTTTTGAAATTCGAATCGTGTCATCTTCTTCTAGAATGCCATCATCCCATTTGCCATTCTTGTAATAGGATACGTAGTTGACGTGCGTCTTGGTGTAATCGAAACCATAAGTTTTTTTCTCCATGTTCTCCTCCACTTTATTTCAATTCGCTTTGTTGTCTTTTATCCAAGTGCAATCGCTTGTTCAAATATGCTTTCGTATCGCTTCGATCGTAGATATAACAAAATATGATCGACATGATGTTCGTGTAGATCAAAACCGGTAGGATCATCCAGACGACCGGCCAAAAAAATGGTTCACCCGTTAAAGGATGGATTTTCAAAAAGGCTGGAACGAAGATTAAGGGAATCCAGGCGATTTTGCTGAATTCTTCCTTGATGCCAAAAATCAGCGAGGGGTTCCGTTTGTTGACATCGTAGAGATCGGCTCTGGGTACCCAGTTGAGCGCTGTAAGTATGAGTTCATTGATGAATATGATGAACAATACCATGACGAATACGAGTGGAGCCCGGGAAAACCTTTTGATGCTGATCTCGTGCATGTGGTAATGCATCATGACGAAAGGAACGAGGAAAAGGATGAGGTGTGAGATGTAGAACCGGATGATTTCGACGCTAAATGCCATCTGGTGACCAAAGAAAGCACCGTCGAATCGATCGGAAATGGCATTCGCCGGATACACGAAGGAGAGAAAACCGCTGACCATGCCCGCCATGATCAGATAGTCTTTGAGGGTCTTGTTTTTAAGCAAAAAGATGATCGGGAATACGACACTGTTTATGGCACAAACGTTTTCAAGTGAAACCTTGCGCAAAGGCACGTCCAATGTCGTATAAGGATATATGAAAATCTTTACGAAGTGCAGGGCGAAGTTGAAAACGAGGATACCGAAAAGAAACCAATAGCGATATTTGTCGCTTTTGTTTTTCAAGAGTCGGATGGTGGCCAAAATGGCGAGAGTGCCCATGATGAGGTAGAAAAAGTAAAAGATGTTTCCGAATTGTACGACTGGCATGTCGATCACCTCGTTATAAAATGAGCGTATCTTGATGAATTCACCATTATTATATCACAAATGCTTGTTAAAAAAAGAAGGTCCTGCCAATATGGACCTTCTTTTCACACGTCAGCTAATTTTTTTCAAGAAGAAGAATCGTTCGCTCGATGTCCGTGCGAATCAACGCGAGTGAGCTCAGCCAAAAGTCCTTCTTGGTTACGTCGATGCCCATCGTTTTGGCGACATCCTTGACATCGGCCTTGGTGGTCATAGAAAGAAGGTCGTCATAGGATTGAACGAAGCGTTTTGGGTCCTTCTTGTATTCGGCATAAAGACCTTTAGCGAAGAGAAGACCGAATGCATAGGGGAAATTATAAAAGTTCAAGCCGGCACTGTAATAGTGCGGTTTGTTGAGCCACATGAACGGATGCAAGCAGTCGTGATCCAACCCGTCACCATAGGCTTTCTTTTGGGCGGAAACCATCATGTCCTTGAGTTTGTTCTTGGGAATCGGGCCATCGGCATGGCGAAAGACATCCGTTTCAAAATAGTAACGGGAAAGGATATCGATGATGACTTGGGTATCACCTTGCAGCGCGTTTTCAAGAATTGCCATCGTCGTCTTCGGGTCATCGATCTGCTTGAGAAGATGTTCGTTTACGATCGTCTCACAAAAAATCGAAGCGGTTTCCGCTAACGGCATCGGGTAACTCCAGTGAAGCGGCAGGTTGTTGCTGATCACTTCACCATGATAACCGTGTCCGAGTTCGTGCGCTAGCGTCAAAACATCGGAAAGTGATCCGGTGAAATTGGTCAAGATCCGGCTTTCCTTGATCTGAGGCTGGTTGCTGCAAAAAGCGCCACCACGTTTTCCTTTGCGTGGTTCGAGGTCGATCCACTCCTTGTCAAAGGCTTTTTTTGCGAAAGCTCGAAGCTTGTCGCTGTAGCCACCAAAGGCGCGCAAAATCATATCCTGTGCTTCGTCATACGTATAGGTCTTCTCGATTTTTCCGATCGGGGCGAAGAGATCATAGAACGGTAGAGAACCCGTGTGACCGAGGTATTGGGCTTTCGCCTTCAAGTAGCGGGCGAAATGAGGCTGATTGTCTTCCATCGCTTCGAGCATGGCATCGAGTACTTCTTGGTCGAGTCGCGATTGAAAGAGGGTCTTTTCAAGCGTGCTCGGGTAGCCGCGTAAATCATCGAGTGTCTTGACTTCTCGCTTGATGTTCGAAAGAGCTAGGGCGATCGCATCAGCGATATCGTCATAGGCCTTGATCTCGGCCTCATAGGCATCCTTTCTTACCGTTTCGTCATGGTCATAGGCAAGATTCCTTACTTCACTTAAGGTCATGACTTTGTCGCGATAATGAACATTGAGATTTGCCGTAAGCAGACCTTGGAGGTTGGACCATGAACCGGAAGCGAGTTCGCGCATCTTGGCGTAGAGTACTTCTTCTTTTTCACTTAGAAGGTGCCTGGCTTCCTTTTGTTCCCGCTTGAGTATGTAGAGATACGTGGCGATACCATTACTCTTTTTCGCGAGAGCATCGAGATCGATCGTGGCGAGATATCGAGTAAAACGAACGTCTTCTGCGGTCGATTTTTGCATGATGCGTTGAATTTTTGCGAGGTAGACGGGAGCATCTTGGTCGTTCACGTTCGTTGCCCATGTGAGACGTGCGAAACTGCCAAGCGTCATGACGCGTCGAAGGATGTCCTCTCTTTTAGCGAGATAGCCTTCAATCAACGTGCGATCGTCCAACTTATCGTCGTTCATGATGAAGGTCCTGTAGTCTTCCATGGCCAGATCGAGTGCCTTCAAATCGCTTTCGTAGCGTTCGTCGAACCCTTGGTAGAGTCCGGATAAATTCCATGTATGCATAGGGATTCTCCTTATTTTTGGTTTATGGATAGGAAACGATGATCTCGAGATTACCTTCGACCTCAATCGTTTCTGTGTTTGTCGTTATGATGAAATGGTCACCCTTTTCGATCGCGACCCCGTTTATATTGCCTTTCCCAAAGAGAACACTCATCAGTTTGAAGGATGTATGAGGCGTAAAGTGTATGCCTTGGATACGCCAGTGTTCGACCGTGAAGTAAGGGGTTTCGATTAGGATCGTCAACGTGTTTTGATCCTTGGTTATTACGGTTGGTTTGATCAACTCTGGTCGATGAGGGATCGTCGCGACGCGGATCGCATCATCAATATGCAGGTCGCGCTTCTTGCCGCTTTGATCCGTTCGATCATAATCATAGAGACGAAAGGTCGTATCCGAGGACTGTTGGGTCTCGAGGACAACGATCCCCTTGCCGATCGCGTGAACGGTACCGGCTGGAATATAGATGAAATCACCTTTTTTCACATGCCGTTCGATAAAAAGATCATCCCAGGCTTGCCGTTCGACCATATCCTTGAATTCCGCGGTTGTCAAAGCGGTATGTCCCACAATGATTTTGGCGTCTTCGGCGGCATCGATGACATACCAGCATTCGGTTTTACCGGCTTCACCACGATCGTTTCGAGCTGTTGCGTCGCTCGGGTGGACTTGAACGCTCAGGTCCTGGTTCGCGTCAAGAATCTTGGTCAGTATTGGAAACGTTTCACTCTTGAAATGGGCGAAGAGCGCGCGATCGTGTTGATAGACTTGTGCCAAAGTCATCCCTGCATAGGACCCATTCATGACGATGGATGAACCGTTATCGTGACCGGATATGCCCCAGCACTCACCGATCCGATCGGATTCAACCGCATATCCGAAGAGTTGTTTTAAGTTCGTGCCTCCCCAGATTCGTTCTTTGAAAACAGGTTTTAGAAAAAGCATGCCATTCATATGTCTACCTACCTTATTCATGCATCTGTGAACTGATCGAGATCGGGAAAGTCTTCGAAGAGCGAACTCATGAAATAATAGTGTGTTCCGGCGACGAAATTACTTTGTTGCTTGGTTGACGGGCGATCGTATTCCCGTCTCAATCGGAGTTCGAGTAATCGATCGTTTGCATACTCGAACTCGACGACATCGACCATATCATCCGGTGTTTCCTTTGTTTCGTCTAAGCCGCGCAAAACGTCGTTGCCATGGGCTGGGAAACGCTTGGGCTCACGCAAACTTAAAGCGACGTTTTTAAGGTGAGAAACGGATAGATCGTCGAGATCGATGATCGTACAGTACTCTTTGACCAGCAACTTGAAGTCATCGTCATGATGCGGATTGAAGGCATGAGCGTAACGCTTCATCGTTTTTGTTCGGTAAATGAAATCAGGCGTAATCAGAATCATCTCATCACGACGATCGAGGACGTTATCGGACGTCGTGATGAAGTGAAAAACGATTGCATCTCGATTGGTCGCGTCATACATTTCCATTTCATCGATGGACGCGTTTTCTTCGTAAAGTATACGATTCGCCATAACGGCGTTCGTATCCACGACAAGCCGATCGAAGATTTCTTCGATCATTTCCTTGTCAAGCGCTTCTTCACGGTTACAACCGACAAGCATGAGCGCCGTCAGACCGATCAAGGTTGTGATCCACATGCGTTTCATTGTTTTACTCCTCAGTCCTCGTTAAGGACGACTTCTTTGATTCGATCGAGATCGTCGAACCAGAATGTGACGTGATAGCCATAGTCTCTGATTCCATATTCCTCGGTGAGTTCTTTGACTTGGTAAACCGTATAAAAAATACCTGTGAAGCGCTTGCTTCCGCCATCATCGTAGGTTCCGGTAAGAATAGCGAAAACGGGAGATTGATCGTTTTTGGACCGGATGAAATCCGTGGAAAACATGGTGATTAGAACGAGTAGAAACGTAGAAAGTACGATCCTTTTCTTCTTTTTCATAGGCGCTTTGACCTTCCTTTATCCGATAACGATCTTTTAAAACCATCATGGTCTTACCGCAACGTGCCTCGAAAAATTCGATCACGCAGGCCAAATGAGAAAAAGTCTGATGCGATTTTCTTTTTTTACTTTTTCGTGATACCCCATGAGAGATGGGCCGATCTTCTATGCTTTGAGAACCAAGAGACTAACACTTTCAACATGGGACGTGTAAGGAAACATGTCGAGCGGAACCGATTCGATCACGTCGTATTGTTCTTGCAGCAGGTTGATATCCTTGGCGAGCGTCGAGGGATTGCATGAACCGTAGACGATGCGCTCGGGAGCGATTCGTTTGATCAGATCGATCGTTTCCGTTCCCAATCCGGTACGGGGTGGATCAAAAAACATGACATCGACCTTCATTTTCTTGAGACCGGAGAGCGCTTTTTTGAAGTCACCTTGAATCATACGGACGTTCGATATCCGGTTTTCAAGAAGATTTCTTTTGGCGTAGGCACAGGCAACAGGGTCGATTTCGATCGCGTAGATCTGTTTGGCATCACCTGCCACATAGTGACTGACCGGAGCGAGTCCGGCATATGCGTCGATGGCGATTTCATCGGGTTCGAGTTTCGCCATGTTGCGCATCGTGCGGTAAAAGTGGGTCGCTTGTTCGGTATTGAGTTGAAAGAAACTCTCCGGGCGGAGTTGGAAATCGAAGTGATCGAGAGATTCGACGATCGCTTCTTTTCCATATAGAAGCTCGACGTGATCCGATTGAAATCCGTGTCGTGTCGTATCATCCTTGATGATCGAGAAAACCGACACGACATCTTTTTCTGATTCGGTAAGCTCACGTATAAGCGCTTCGAGTCGCTTGTCATGGTGCGTAACAACGAAAGTGACTTGTGCTTGACTGCTATGTTTAGAGTATCTGATAACAAGTGATTTGACCGTGCCGCGCTTTTTGTTGTCGAGCGCCTGAACCTTGTGTTTGTCCATGAGTTTTGTCAGGACTTCAAGAAGTTCATTGATGCGCTCATACTGAACAGGGCAGGAATCGATTTTAACGAAATAGTTCGATCCTTTCGCATACATCCCGAAGACGTTCTTGCCGTTGACGCGCGCAACCGGGAGCGATGCCTTGTTTCGATAGTGCTGAGAAGAAGGAGATGGTATCGTTTCGCCGATGAGCATGTGATCGATCTTGGGATAGACATAACGATCGAGTGCTTGAATCAGAATTTCCCTTTTTTCGGTAAGCATCCGCTCATAGGTCAAGTGTTGGACCTGGCATCCGCCACACCGCTCGAAGACAGGACAAAACGGCTTGACACGTTCCTTGCTTTCCTTGATTATTGTTTTGATGGAAGCGAGCGCTCGATTATGAAAGACTTTCATAATCTCGACGTCCACGATTTCATTGGGTAGCGCATGATCGACAAAAATGGCCATCTTATGATCATAGCCAATGCCTTCACCATTTATTCCAAGTCGTCTAATGGTCAAACGGACGGTATCGCCTATTTGGATGTGATCATTCATCGAAGTCCCTCCTGTAGTAATACTATTTTAGCACAATCCCGTTCATAATCATAGGTCTAGAATGTGTTATCTCATGAAAAAAACGAGCACTCAACGAGTGCTCGCCTGAACGATTCGTCTTACTCGAAACGCATGACCTCTCGGGCAATCATGACTTCCTCATTGGTTGGAATCACGATCGCTTTGACGGTTGATTCTTTCGTGGAAATGAAATGCTCACCGTTTCGCGCATTCGCTTCATGATCGATGTGCACGCCGAGTACTTTGACGGCTTCAAGGATGCTTTCACGAACCTGAGGAGCGTTTTCACCGATGCCAGCGGTGAAGCAGATCGCATCGAGGCCACCCATGTAGACGTAGTAACTGCCGATATAGTCCGCGATGCGCTTGACTTGGATCCGGTGTGCGAATCCGGCTCGCTCACCACCTTCGTTCATGGCGTTGACGATGTCTCTGGAATCATTTGAAAACCCAGAGACGCCGAGGTAGCCTGAACGCTTGTTCAAGTCTTCTAGGACTTCATGCATCGTTCGGTTTTCCTTTTTGGCGACAAGTGCGAGTACCGAAGGATCGACGTTGCCGCTGCGTGTTCCCATCGGAATGCCTTCGAGTGGCGTCAAGCCCATCGATGTATCGACGGATTTTCCACCATCAACGGCACAAAGAGATACACCGTTTCCTAGATGACAGACGATGACTTTCGCTTGAGGATTGTCGAGTAATTCCGCTGCGCGCTCAGAGACAAATTGATGGCTCGTTCCGTGGAACCCGTACTTGCGAACCCCGTATTTCTCATACCATTCATACGGAGTCGAATAAAGGAAAGCCTCTTCTTTCATGGTCTGGTGAAACGTCGTATCGAAAACGGCGACTTGCGGCACGTTCGGTAAGGCTTTTTTAAAAGCCACGATTCCCGTGATGTTGGCCGGATTGTGAAGCGGGGCAAGATCGTTTAGGCTGGCAATCTTTTTAATGACCTCATCATCGATCAAAGCCGAGTCCTTGAATAGTTCTCCACCTTGAACAACCCGATGGCCAACGCCATCGATTTCTTCAAGCTTAGCAATAATACCATGGTCGATCAGCGCTTCGACTACGAGTTCCACAGCCTTTTTGTGATTTTTTACGGGCTGCGTCGTACTCATCTTGTCGCCGTTGAATTTAATCGTAAATACGGCTTCATCGAAGCCGATGCGTTCAACGAGCCCCTGGGCAATAAGACGCTCCTTGGGCATGTCGAGCAACTGGAATTTTAACGATGAACTTCCTGCGTTAACTGCAATAATTTTCATATGTATCTCGCTCCTTCGTATTTATGATATCGTATTTTCTCCGATTATTCAATAGATATATGAATTTATATTCATATTAGTACAGGAAGGCATAGATCGCTATGAATTGCAAAACCGTTCCCATGCTCGTGAATAGGTGCCAGACAAAATGGAAATACCGAATTTTCGGCATCGCATAAAAGATGACGCCAATGCTATAGGCTATTCCACCGAATAAAACGAAATAGAATGCCCTCGTATCATAGTTCAACAAGGCCCGGATGAAAACGAGGGAACTCCAGCCCATCGCAAGATAGAAAAAAACGTGGATTTTGGCGAATCTTTTGATCCAGATACTCTTGAAAACGACGCCGATCAAAATAAGAACCCACTGAACGATAAAGAGAAAGAGTCCCGTCGTGATCATGCCATCGATCCCAAGAAACGGTGTTTTTAAGCCCGGCAACAACAACAGAGGAGGGGCGAATGTTCCACCGATCAATAGATAGATCGATAGATGGTCGAAGCGACGCATGACACTTTTCGCCGTAGGGTTCGTTAAGGCATGGTAGAGCGTGCTCATCGTATAGAGTATGATGATTCCCAAGCCGAAAATGCAGGCAGCGAGCACTTCGATTCCAGACGTGCTCTTGATCAACAAGAGAATGAGCGCGACGATGCCAAAGAGCGCCATGACGCCATGTGATATCGCATTGGCGATTTCTTCGCCAATCGTTTGTTCATGATTGATTTTCATGGTCATAGTTTATCTCCTAAAAATTGGTCGAGAAAATCCGGACCCTTTTTAGAATCCGGTTCCGTCTTATTAAGACCGGGAAAGTCGAGTTGCCGTTCGACTTCGTAACAGACGATTGCGACCGCATTGGATAGGTTTAAAGAACGCACTTTGTCCGTAGTCGGAATACGAAAACAATGCTCGAGATTCGTAGCGAGTAACGTTCGCTCGACGCCCGTTGACTCTTTACCGAAAATTAAATAGATCGGCGTCTTGACAGAGGAAAAGTCAATCGATGCATATGTCTTTTTTCCATAGCGGGTCAAAAAGAAATAACTGCCTTCGTTTTTTGCTCGAAACGACTCGTAATCCGGATGGATCACGTAATCGATATCCTCATAGTAGTCGAGCGCACTTCGTCTAAGACGTCGTTCATCGATCTTGAATCCGAGTGGTTCGATGAGATGAAGTCTGGCACCGATCGCAACCGCTGTCCGCATGATGTTCCCGGTATTCTGGGGTATTTCCGGTTCATACAATACGATGTGAATGATCTTTTTTGGTGTTTTCATGTACTCCTCGGATTCTTATGGGATGAAATGAGTGCCTGTTGAATATCCCAAAGTTTTTGTGACAGGTCGACGTAGTATCGATGCGGATTTTCCAAACGCGTCACTTCTTCCCACAGATAGGATTTCTGTTTGGTCGAGTACGCGCGAATTTCTTTTAGTGAGGGCAAATCATAGACGCGTTTTCCTCCTTGGAAAATCGGTTGTAAAAGCGGCTCGACTTGAAAGTCGGTAATCGTTTTACTTTTCCAGGGGAAATGCGGGTCGAAGAGCCGGTACGGTTGCCTCGGATCAATCGTTTCATCGTGAAGCGCAAGGACGTCCGCGATCATCATGCAGTGCTCGTTATAAAAGCGATAGACCTGTTTAAAAGCGGGAACCGTTGTCTTGTCGATATTGTCGCTAATCTTGATTTTAGGCGTAAGCATACCGTTCACTTCGATCGCCGAAAGCTTGAATACACCACCGAATACGGCTTCACTGCGAGCGGTTACAAGCCTTTCACCGACTCCGAAAGCATCGATCTTGGCGCCTTGATGCAGGAGTTCCTTGATCAGATACTCGTCGAGCGAACTCGAAACGGTAATCGTCACATCCGTCATCCCGGCTTCATCGAGCATCTTCCTGGCACACTTCGACAAATAGGTCAGATCACCACTGTCGAGACGAATGCCTTTCAATCGGTATCCGCGTGGCTCGAGCATTTCCTTATGGGTACGAATCGCATTGGGAACTCCGGATTCAAGCGTATGATATGTATCGACGAGAAGTACGGCTTGACCGGGGTAGGTTAGAGCATAGGCACAAAAAGCTTCGAATTCGCTCGGATAACTCTGAACGTAACTGTGTGCCATCGTACCGAGTGCGGGCATATCATATAGATATCCCGCATAGGTGTTCGATGTACCGTAAACACCACTGATATAGGCAGCACGCGCCCCGTAGATGGACGCATCATAGCCATGGGCCCGCCGCGCGCCGAATTCAAGAATCGGTCGACCTTGTGCTGCCTTAACGATACGGGCAGCCTTGGTGGCGATCAGGCTCTGATGATTGAATGACAACAAGAGCATCGTCTCGATTAACTGGCACTCGATAATCGGGCCTTTGCAGACGATAACAGGCTCCTTCGGAAAGATGGGAGTCCCTTCCCTCATCGCGTACAAGTCCGCGGTAAATTTGAAATTTTTCAAGTATTCGAGAAAACCTTCTTCGAAAAGATTCATCGAACGAAGGTAGTCGATTTCCTTTGAATCGAACGATAAGTGTTCGATGTATTCGATGATCTGTTCAAGACCAGCGAATATGGCGTATCCGCCCCGATCGGGAATCGAACGAAAAAAAACGTCGAAAACAGCAATGTCTTCGTGTCGGCCATCCTTGAAGTAACCATTGGCCATAGTGAGCTCATAAAAATCCATGAGCAAATTCAGTCTGCGGGTGTCCATAGATACCTCCTTACACATAACCATTCTAACACTTTTTTGCTACTTTTGGTATAATAAGAACGTGAAATAGGAGGACATGACATGATTATCATTCTATCTCCCGCCAAGACCTTTCAAGAAACGCGTTATAAGTACCAGCAGTTACCGTTCTTTCAGAATGAGGCAGAGCATATGAACGCGATCATGAAAGAGAAAACCATCGGTGAAATCGAAGACGAGATGCAGGTCTCAAAAAAAATCGCAACAAGCGTTTTCGCATACGCCCAAACGTTCGGACATACGATTCAACCGGCCATCCATACCTATTTCGGTGCCGCCTATAAGGCGCTTCATGCAAAATCGCTTTCTAAGGACGATCATCGCTATGCCGAAAAACACGTGCGCATACTCTCCGCACTCTACGGTATCCTAAAACCTCTTGATGGGATCTCGTTCTACCGTCTCGACTATAAGGATCGGATACTCGGGGATCTCTATGATTTTTGGCGTCCGAGGCTATCGGAATACCTGTCGAAAAACCTGCAGGACCGCATCATCGTCAATCTCGCATCGAAAGAATATGCGAGCGTTCTAGCTGATTTCGACATGATTACGATTTCTTTTAAATCTCTTTACAAAGGGAATTTTCGCACGATGAGCATGGAAGCTAAACGCATGCGGGGAATCTTTACTCGCATGATGATCGAAAAGCGAATCGAAGACGTCCGTCAAACCAAGGCGTTCGTGATCGAAGGCTATCGTTATTCCGATCGCCTTTCAAATGACCGCGAATACGTGTTTATCAAGGATGGTGAATGATTGATGAAACGTCTTTTGAGATTGCTTTTGAGCCGAACCGCTATTATCCTTATCCTTTTACTTTTACAGGTTTTTCTCTTCCTCATGTTAATCGCTTATATCGCACGCTTTCAATTCGTCTCGACGATTTTATACATCCTCAGTGTCATCATCGCGATCTATCTGATCACCAAGGAGGAAAATCCGATCTACAAGCTTTCTTGGATCGTTCCGATTCTCATTTTTCCGCTATTCGGTGGCCTATTCTATCTTTTCTATCGACGACGAAACGTTAACCCGAAAATACTCGAACGCATGCGATTGATAAAGAATGACCGCATGCGGCAGATTTCCGTCAATCCAATGAAACAGGATAAAAACGCGACCTATCTCGAACGTTGCGGATACGCCGCTTATCGCCTGACAAAGTCAACCTTCATCTCGTCTGGTGAAAGCTTTTACGAGCAGATTATCGATGACTTAAGAAGGGCTGAACGCTATATATTTCTCGAATTCTTCATCATAAGTAAAGGACAGATGTGGGATCGGATTTTGCGCATTCTTCGCGAACGCGTTCAAGCGGGAGTAGAAGTCAAAATCATCTATGACGATTTCGGCAGTTTTTCACTGCCCTATCGTTATCCGAAAATGCTTCGTGCTGAGGGGTTCGACGTCATCAACTTCAATCCGATGCGCATGCACATCAACTTTATGAACAATTACCGCGATCACCGTAAGATCGTCGTAATCGACGGTAACATCGGTTATACCGGTGGCATGAACATCGGAGATGAATACATCAATCTCGTTCATCCTTTCGGAAAATGGCGTGACGCCATGGTCCGACTCGAAGGCGATGCCGTCTGGTCTTTGGTTCTGACGTTTTTGGAAAACTGGCGCTTCCAAAGCAAAGACGAAATCGCTTATGAAAGATACATTGGACATGTCACACACGCGAGTGAAGGACAGATTATTCCGTTTGATGACATGCCTCTCGACTCCGAACTCACGACCAAAAACATTTATCTCGCCCTGATCGCAAACGCAAATGAATCCATCTACATTACGACGCCTTATCTGATCATCGACAACGAGCTAACGACAGCTTTGACGAATGCGGCAAAATCAGGCATCGACGTCCGGATCATCATACCCTTTGTTCCGGACAAGAAACTCATTCTCATGGTTACCGAAAGCTTCATACCCGAGTTGATCGAATCCGGCGTCAAGGTCTATCGCTATAAACCCGGGTTCGTCCACTCGAAGATGCTCGTCGCCGATCAAAAAAGAGCCCTTTTCGGCACAGCAAATTTCGATTTTAGAAGTCTCTATTTGCACTTTGAAAACAGCGTCTACTACGACCATGATCCCGTTATCGCGGACATGCTGCGTTACTATCATGAGACGGAAGCGGAATCCATTCTTGCCGAATCTCTGACGAAACACAACATCTTCTATCGTCTGATCCAGACGCTATTGCGTGGCTTCGCCCCGCTGCTATAAAAAAAGGCTCGTCCGCGGACGAGCGCTTTTCATGATGACATATTACTTACGACCAAAACCGAGTATACCGAAGACGGACCCGGCGATCATGACGAGATAGGCGGCGAGATAAAGAACGACCATGACGGTTTCACCGATCTTACCGGGTTCGAGCAAGTCCGAGAAAAAGGAACTTCCAACGTAGTTCATGAGAATCGCGAGAAACAAAAGCGTTGCAGCACCACTCAACAGGAATGTTGAAATACGCTTCGGCTTCTTGTAGGAAAAAAGAACCCAAAGGAAGAAAGCCGTTGCGAGACTGATGCCAGGAACAATATAATCGCTCAAGCTTTTGAGCTCATTGATCAGATCTTCCAAATTGGCAAGAAGTTCCGTCAACCACTCGGGACGAATGACCACGATCGGTGCCAAAAAGCTCTGTCCGGCTGCAGCGTCAAGGATGAAACCGACAACGAGCAGGGCGGTCAATAGGACACGCAAGATGATACCCTTGCGGATCACCCACAACAAGAGGAGAAATCCACCGACCAAAGCAAGGAAAACATAGGCCGTGTCATTCAAAAAGGATACGTGAACGAGTTGTTCATCGACCATCTCCGCAAACTCAACCAAGTTCTTGATAAAAGGAATATTGGCATGAGCGGGGTTCAAAACGAGCTTCGTTGCAATATAGAGCGCACCGACAAGTACGGCGATAAATCCGATCGTGCGTAAAAGTTTGCCGAACGGACCGTTTTCAACACGTTTCTTCATGATCATCCACCACTTTCTTCTTTATTTTATCTAAAAATATCGTTTATATTTTATCACAGTTCCAATGGATATAAAATACTTTTGTGTCATTTATGAAATATCGTTGTAGATTCCTAAGTCGCTTTGAACGATCCAACCCTTCTTTGTAAACATAAGGTCGATCACATAAACGAAGACAATCGGCAGTATGAGCATCAAAGCGACCGAAAGCCAAGCGGTCATACCATAATCCATATCGGCTAGAGTCTGCAAAGGTCCGACGAGACCCGAACTCCCCATACCTGCACCTGCACTCGTCGTTGTCGTTTTCAAAACTAGGACGAAGAAAGGGGCGAGTAGCGCCGATGTGATGATCGTCGGTAACCAGATGATCGGTTTTTTCAGGATGTTCTTGAACTGCAACATGGACGTTCCAAAGGCGATCGATAGCATCATGCCCGTGTTGTTGTCTCTGCGCGACTGGACGGCGAAACCGATCATCTGAGCCGTCGTGCCAACCACGGCCGCACCGGCTGCCACACCACTGAGATTGAGCGTAATCGCGATGGCCGCACTCGAAATCGGTGATGTCAAAAGCATCCCCATGACTACGGCAATCGTAATACTCATAAAAAAAGGTGCGTAGACGGTTGCATGTTCGATGAAGTCCTGAATGTTCAAGACGAGAAAACGCATCGGTGCACTGACAAGAAGCGTAATCACGATCGCCAGCGTAACCCCCAGAAGCGGTACGAGAAGGATGTCGAAGGGCGTTCGCTTTTTTAAGATGAAATTCAGGGCCAAAAGCGCCAATACGACGGTAACGTAGACCGTCAGGGGCTCATTGTTCATTATGAGCTCGAGTCCTTGATCGAAAGAATAACGAAAACTCGTCGAGATACCACCGATGATTGCGGCAACCACGAGTTTGAGGCCATCCATTTTAAGTGACAGTCCGATACCCAAACCGATTCCCGCTCCCATGAGACTAGCAAGTCTTTGAAAGACCGTGTCATAAAGAATTTCCCAGTCGAGCAGATAACCGAACTGACGGATGATGACGCCGATAATCAGTGTTGCAAACAGACCATAGGTCATGCCGTTCATCGTTTTCATAAAAAACAGCCGTAAAGATTTACTTTCCATGTCGTACCTCGCTTTCATATCTTCTATTCTATCACATTCATTTCGAGATCGTATACGTGCATAATCATAAATCGTATGATCATGAGATGAAAAGAAAAACTGCTCATTCGAGCAGTATCGTTTATTTGGTCCCCGCGGCCGGACTCGAACCAGCACGGATTTGCATCCACCAGATTTTGAGTCTGGCACGTCTACCAATTTCATCACGCGGGGTCGTCTATTCGACATGTCGAATAGCACTAATAGGATAGCATCATACGTCCTATTTTTCAAGTCAAAACTACATTTCTTTCAAAGCTTTCATGCCGAGGAGACGTAGCCCTTCGTTGAGAACGATCTGGATGGCTTTGATGAAGAGGAGGTTTGCCTGCAAATGACCTTGATCGTCGGTCAGAATTCGTTGATTGCCGTAAAACCGGTTGAAACTCTGAGCGAGCGAAAGCACATAGCGGGCGACTAGGCTTGGAGCGTTGTGCTCGCGTGCACGCTTAATGATCATCGGAAACTGACTGATCTGTTTAATGATCGCGAAATAGGCATCCTGTTCGTAATAAGACGCATCCAACGTGTCGAGATCGATCTCGTGCTCACGCAAAATCGATTCGATCCGTACGCTGCTGTATTGAATATAGGGGCCTGTTTGTCCTTCGAATTTGAGCATGTGATCGAGATCGAAATCAATGTCAAGGTGCCGTTCGTTTTTAAGATCATTGAATATGATCGCGCCGATGGCGACCGCTTTGGCGATGTCGTCTTTCGTTCCCTGTTCAGGATTCTTACCAGAAATCGCTTTTCTGGCCTCATCGATCGCACGATCGATGACATCCTTGAGCTTCTTGTTTTTTCCTTTTCTCGTCGACATTTTTTTTCCATCGATCAAAACGAGACCGAAATTGATGTGTTCGATATCGAAGTCGTAACCCATCAGGCTGCTAATGGCCTTAAGCTGCTTGAAATGGAGTTGCTGTTCATTGCCGACAACATAGAGAATCGAATCGAAGGCATACGTCCTGTGTCGATAGAGCAATGCGGCGAGATCACGCGTCATGTAGAGCGTACCACCGTCGCTTCGTTTGATCAGTGCGGGCGGCATATCCGTTCCGAGATCGACGATGGTTGCACCTTGGTCGATCTCAAGTAGATTCTTGTCATCCAGTTCCTTGACGACGTCATCCATCTTGTCATTGTAAAACGATTCACCGTCGTATGTATCGAATGTAACACCCAAAAGGTCGTACATTGCCATAAATTCCCTGAGAGATTCGTCTTTGAACCACTGCCAAAGTTCCAAGTATTTTGGATCTTTTTTTTCAAGTTTCAAGAGCGCATCGCGCGCTTTTTGATCGAGCGACGGATCCGTTTCGGCTGCGTCGTGAAACTTGACATAGAGTGATTGCAATTCTTCGATCGGGGATCGTCGAATCGCTTCCTTCGACCCCCACTTCTGATAGGCGACGATCATCTTGCCGAACTGAGTCCCCCAATCTCCGAGGTGATTGATACCGACGACGCGATAGCCTTGTTTCGCATAGATCATTTTCAAGGCATTGCCGATTACCGTCGAACGAAGGTGTCCGACAGAAAAACTCTTGGCGATATTCGGCGACGAGTAATCGATGACAACCGTTTTCTGTTGCTCGGGCTCAACGGTTCCATAACCGTGGTCACGAATGACGACATCGGTCAGAATACGGTGAGAAAGGGATGTGCGTTCCAAAAACAGGTTCATGAAACCATTGGAAAACTCGATGGATTCGATATCGGCGATCGGTTCGAGATGTCCGTAAAAGGAATCATAGATCGCTTTCGGTGACATTTTCCACTGTTTGGCGAAAGGAAAAAGCGGGATGGCCAGATCGGCTCGTCCGCGTTTCGGTTCTTCAACGGTTATCGAAGCGACATCAAAGTTCTCTTTGATGGTCGTCTGTATCGTCGTTTTAATGCGTTCGATCATGAACGATCACTCCTTGTAAAAAAAAGCACAGTGTGCTTTTTCATGCCTCTTCTAAAAGTTCGAGGACGTCGAGATAGAAGGCTTTGACCTGTTGATTGATCTGCTGTTCGGTCGGTTCTTCCCCCTCGGGAACTTCAGGAAGTTCATGCATCGCTTCGACTTTTCCGTCAACGAAAAGAACGAGTTGCGGGACTGCACTTCGGATCTCTTCGAAATCCGCTTGGAACGATTCAAACGTCGAAAGTTCGTCGAGCGGACTATAGTAATAGATATGGTCGAAATAAGCGTCGACTCCCTCGCCATAAAAATAGGATTCGTAGGGTGCAACGTGCGATAGGCACGAAGGACATTCGGCATGACCGATGTAAACGAGGACGTTCGTCTCGTCTTCGATGATACTCTTGAGTCCTTTCCTGAAACCTAAGAAACCATCCTCGTATTCAACGCTTTTAAACGGGTGATCCTCCGTCAAATCTGTTCGGGCGGTAACCGTGTATTCTGCATGAATCTGTTCGGCATCCGACGGTCTCATAAAAATGATGATCGCTAGGACGACGAGTGCGATTGTTACGAGTATCGCAATGGTCATAGGTGGAACTTTTGGCTCCACTCGATTATATTTGTCTGCCATAAAAACCTCCTCATTTCACTGATTATGATTATAGCACAAAATCTTATGTTTGGCAATTGTAAATACGTTCTTTTTTATGCCTCGTAATTACCTGTCATCGGGCGTTTCGAAAACCCGTCTATAGATGGCTTCAACGTGCCTGACATCGTGTTTCAAATCGAGCAATCGATCGAGTTCATCCGCACTCAATCGAGTGCTCAGCACCGGGTCTTTTTCGATGAGTTTACGGATGTGCATCTCCTGTTCGAGTGCCTCATGGGATATTTTTTGGATGATTTCATACGCGTTGAGGCGATCAAAGCCATGATCGATTAAAGCGTGCATGATTCGTTCAGCATGAATCACACCCTGCGTCATGTCGATGTTTTTCTTCATGCGTGCCGGGTTGACACGAAGGTGCTCAAGTGTCTTTGTAAATCGCTGGAGCATGTAGTCGATCAGCGTCGTGGCGTCGGTTAGGACGATGCGTTCAACCGACGAATGCGAGATATCCCGCTCGTGCCACAAGGCGATATTTTCATAGGTCGAGAGCATGTAACCGCGAATCACGCGGGAAAGACCGGCGATGTTCTCGCTTGTGATCGGATTTCTTTTGTGCGGCATGGCGCTCGAACCCTTTTGTCCCGTAAAAAACGCTTCTTCGACTTCACCGACTTCCGTTTTGCTCAAGTGTCGGATTTCGACCGCCATTTTTTCTAACTGCGATCCAAGTAAAGCGAGTTGTGCCACATAGTTGGCGTGGCGGTCGCGCTGCAATACTTGTGTGGAAACCTTAGTTGCAGGAAGGTCAAGTCGTCGCAAAGCGATCTGTTCGAGTTCGGGCGAATGGGCACTGTAATTTCCAACCGCTCCGCTGATCATGCCGACTTCAACAGCTCTGGCGGCACGTACAAAGAAACGTTTCAGTCGTTTGAAATCCTCATACCACAAGACGAATTTCAATCCGAATGAGGTGACTTCGGCGTGGATACCGTGCGTTCTGCCGATCGTTAGCTGATCTTGGTAGAGATCGGCCTTTTCTTTTAATACGTCCATCATCGCATCGATATCCGCTTCGATCACTCGGTTAACATCACGGAGGATCAAAGCGTGGGCCGTATCGACGACATCGGTCGAGGTAAGACCATAATGAAGATACTTCCGCTCGTCGCCAAGCGTTTCTCCGACTGCCTGAAGGAAAGCGATGACGTCATGCCGGACTTCTTTTTCGATTGTCTCGATGCGCGCGAGCGAAAAAGAGGCCTGCAAGATTTTTTCGTATGTGTCCGAGTCGAAGAGTCCGAGTTCCATCCAGGCTGCACAAACGGCCTTTTCAACGTCGAGATAACGGGTGAACTTGTGTTTGTCCGACCAGAGTTTTCGCATGATTGGTCTTTGATATCTTTTGATCATGGTCTTTTCCCTGCAAACGTCTTCTTGATTTCAATCGTTTGATGACGCTCAGGACCGACGGAAAACATGTGAATCGGCAGACCGACAACTTTCGCGATCGTGTCGAGGTATGTTTTCGCGGCATCCGGAAGTTCATCATACGCGTGAATGTCGGAAAGATCTTCATCCCATCCCGGCAATTCCCTGTAGACGGGTTCGACTTGCATATAGTCTTCTGCGTGCGCGGGAATGAAGTCGATGACTTCTCCTTTGAACCGGTAGGAGACGACGACTTTAATGGTGCTCAACCCGGAAAGAACATCAAGTAGGGTGATCGCTAAAGCGGATAGGCCACTCGTCCTTTTCGTGTGGCGGATGACGACGAGATCGAGCCAACCGATACGTCTTTTTCGACCGGTAGTCGTTCCGTATTCATGTCCCTTCTCGCGGATGGCATGTGCTTGTTCTAAGTCCATTTCACTCGGTAACGGTCCTTCACCTACACGGGTCGTGTAGGCCTTGGTCACGCCTAGGGCGCCATCGATGAGCCAAGGTGCGATACCGGTTGAAAGGGGGACAGAGGCAGCTGTCGGTGAACTCGATGTCACGTAAGGATATGTCCCATGATCAAGGCAAAGAAGGACACCTTGCGCGCCCTCAAAAAGAATATTGTCGCCCGCTTCGATTCGCTCATTTAAAAAGATGGATGTATCCTTGACATACGGTCGTAAAAGATCCTGATACGGTTTATAGGAACGTATGATCGCTTGCGCGTCATAGTGTTTTCCTATGTCACGACCGAGCACGTCGTTTTTGATACGCACGAGTTCTTTGATCGCTTGGGGAAAACGAAGGGGATCGACGAAGGTTCCCATGCGAATTCCGTTGCGGGCCGCTTTATCGGTGTAGGCGGGTCCGATGCCTTTTTTTGTCGTTCCGATACGATGGATTCCTTTATCACTTTCCGCTTGCATGTCTTCGTCTTGATGAAAGGGCAAAACGACGTGCGCACGATCGGAAATGTGAAGATTAACGATTTTCATGTCGAGTTCGTGTGCGAGTGCAATCGGATCGATGACCATGCCATTGGCCATGACATTTTCAATTGCCGGATTAAATACTCCGGAAGGCAGTAGATGAAGAGCCCGTCTTTGACCGTCTATAACGACCGTATGCCCGGCATTGTTTCCGCCCTGATAGCGTACGACGACATCCGCATAGCGGGAAAGATAATCGGTGATCTTGCCTTTGCCTTCGTCACCCCATTGCGTTCCGACAATAACGACGCGTTTCATGGTATACCTCCAAGATAAAACAGGTTTCAATACGTTTTTTAGAGATTCTGATCGGCGATTATCTGCTCTTTGAGATCGCTTTTAAATATACCGTCTTTAATCATCGCGATCTCATGGCGATAAGGCGGTTTTTTCTCGACATAAGGCGTCTCGAGAATTTTGGGAATGTCTTGGAAGCGGTCATCATAGATGATATGTTTGAGCGTATCGAAACCGATGTGCCCGAAACCGATATTCTCATGCCGATCCTTAGCGGCACCCATAAAGTTTTTCGAGTCGTTAACGTGTATGACGCTGATCCGCTTTAGGCCAAGGATTCGATCGAAATGGTTGATGACGCCCTCGAAGTCCTCTTTTATGTGATACCCCGCATCATGAACATGACACGTGTCGAAACAAACGCTGACACGACTTTGATCCTCGACGAGGTCGATGATCGCTTTCAGTTCCTCGAAGGTCTTGCCGACTTCGTTTCCTTTACCAGCCATCGTTTCCAAAGCAATTTTGACGTTAAAGCCTTTGGTCTTGTCAATGACGTCGTTCAACCCTTCCGCGATCCACACGATTGCCTGTGGTCGATCCTTACCGACAGCACTTCCCGGATGTAGGACGATTTGCGTAACGCCCATGGCTTCGGTTCTTTGAACCTCACCGATCAGAAAGGCTTTGGCAAAAGCTCGTTTTACTGGATCAGGATTCGCGAGATTCATAATATAGGGCGCATGAACGACGACGTGTTTAAGGTCAAGACCGTTCGTTTTAATGAGCTGTTTGGCCTCTTCGATTTTCAGGTCTTCAATTCGTTTTCTTCGCGTGTTCTGTGGCGCTCCGGTGTAAACCATGAATGCTGTCGCCTGATAGGATAATGCTTCTTTGACCGATCCGAGAAACATCTGTTCACCTGACATGGATACGTGACTACCGATGATTGGCATGTGTTTTCTTCCTCGCTTTTTTAACGACCTTGTCGATCAAGGCCTTATTCTTTTTTCGGTAATTCGGTTTGATTTTTTTAGGTTTCGCGATCCGTTTGATCGCCTGTTTTTGCAGATCGTTTAAAGCATCCGTCCGTTTCTTGATCGGAATGATCGCAAAGTCGACGATACGGGATCGTTGGAAAGGTACGCCTTTCTTCCGCAGGCTTTCGACCTTTTTTTGGTCATAAACGGTTTGAAAAGAAATGACCGTTCCGCTTTGTCCCATCCGTCCGGTTCTCCCACTCCGATGAAAGAAAAACTCAGGCTTCAGCGGCAGATCGTAATTGATAATGTGTGAGATGGAAAGATCGATACCGCGTGATGCGAGATCACTCGTGACGACGTAGCGAAATTCGAGTTTCCGGATGCGTTCGATGCGCTGCTTGCGCATGCGAACATTCAAGTCCGAACTGATCAGAACGACGGATTCCCCTAGACTCTGAATCCGATCGGATACGGCCTCCATGTCTTCCTTTTTACTGACAAAGACGAAGCAGAGATAGGGATTGATCGATCGGACGACTCGTTCGATCGCATCAAGCCGGTTTTCACCGCGAATATCGATCAGCGGGTAGGAGATCTTGAGTTCGTGCTTGTTTCGCGTATCGATTTTAAGGTAAGATCCGAAATACGTTTTAATAAAAGGCTCCATCGTCTCGGAAAGTGAAGCCGAGAATAGTAAATACCTTGCATTCTTAATGGTATGGTCGAGCTCATCGATCCAACCGAGAAAGGCACGATCGAACATCATATCCGCTTCGTCAAGTACGATATTTTTGACGTGCTTCAAATTCAATGCGGCTTCCGTAACGGCGTACTCTTTCAAGCGTTCGGGCGTCGCGATGACGATCGTAGGTTGGTGCTTTTTAAGCCAGGCGAGCTCTCTATGTTTGTCCGAACCACCGTAGTAGGCCTTGACCGAAACATCCGATTCAACAGCTTTGAGCATACGAAAAACCTGTTCGACCAATTCGTTGGTCGGAACACAGAGAATGGCTTGCACCGTTTCGAGTGTCGGGTCGATATCCTTTAAAATCGGTAAAAGATAGGCGTGGGTTTTGCCCGTGCCCGTCGGTGCGATGCCGACGATATGTCGGTTCGTATCGAAGACTTTAAATATCTCCGCTTGGATCGGTGTAGCCTGCTTAAAACCGAGGTGTTCCAGTTTTTCTTTTATGTACATCAAATCACCGCTATCATTATAACATGTTATCACATCTCAGGTAAAAAGAACGACATCCAAATCGATATGCGCTATAATGAGGATAGGTGATTTTATGCAAGTCATAGAAGTCAAACCACGCGGATATTGTCATGGCGTCGTTTCAGCTTTGAAAAAGGTTCGAGAGGTTCTAGCTGATCCTACCTATCCTCGTCCCATCTACATTCTCGGACAGATCGTCCACAACAGTCATGTGACCAGAGCTTTTGAAAAACAAGGGGTCATCCATCTCTCGAGCAAAAACAAGACACAACGCGAATTGATCGAGAGCGTCGAAAAGGGTACGGTCATTTTTAGTGCGCACGGTGTTGCGAAGATGATCATCGAACGGGCCAAAGACAAAGGTTTGACGACAGTCAATGCCGTCTGCAAAGACGTTGATCGCGTGCACGACCTGATTCGTATGCATCTCGCTGGCGGGTATCAGGTTTTTTATATTGGCCACAAGGGGCATCCTGAAACCGAAGCCATTCTCTCGATCGATCCGACGATCGTGCTGGCCGAAAGAACCGAGGATGTCCTCGTTCAATCCCATCGATACGCGGATCAGCGGATCTTCGTGACGAACCAGACGACACTTAGTCTCTATGACATCGCTCCGATTCTCCAAGTGATCCGAAACACGTTTGAAAACGTGCGATTCGACAATGAAATCTGTCAGGCGACGACGATGAGACAAGACGCGATCACACGTATCGAGGCGGATCTTCTAATCGTCGTCGGTGATGCCATGAGTAGTAACACCAACCAGCTCGCCCTGATCGGTATGCGTCAAGGCATCGAAAGCAAGCGCATCCAAAGCCTTGATGAACTCGACCGTTCCTGGTTGGAAAAAGTCGAAGTCGTCGCAGTTACGAGTGGGGCGTCGACACCGACACGAATCACGCGTGAGGTCATTTTGTTTTTGCAAGCATACGATAAGAACGACCCTTCGACATGGGAAACGAAATCAAAACTCGATTTCGATACGCTGATCTAGGATTTCGCCTTTTTCATCGCGTCCGGATATTTACTTTTTAATTCAGAAAGCGTTTCATAAAGGCGTTCTTCACGTTTTGTCATCGACTGATAGGTAAACAGGTTGAAGTCCTGTTTCAGGTCGCTTTTTAGCATGATCTGATTGAAAAAAACGCCCACAAGACGGAGCGCCTCGCCATCGTATGTTCGATCGAAAAGTGCTTCGATTTCTTCTTTGATCACGACAAGATCATCGGTGTGTTCGCCAAGCGATGTGCTGCGGCTAAAGGTTTCGAAGCTCGTCGTCCGAAAGCGAATGCCAATCGTTTTCGTTACGAGTTCTTCTCTCGTGAGACGATTATGGGTTGTTTCGAGCAGATTTAGGATCATGCTAAGAATCGCCTTTGCTTCATCCATAGCATAGTTAAGCGTCGTTTCATTGCTGATTGATTGTGGGATTCGATACTTCTTGGGATCAATGACATCACTGCTTTTTCCCATGATGTGATCGAGATAACCGTAATAATTCGCTTCACTCATGACTTGAAGAATTTTAAGACGGTTGCTCTTGCGGGCAAAATCGCCGATCGTCGCGATGCCCTGTTCGATCAGTTTCGGATACGTCTTTTTTCCGATGCCATACATATTCGAAATGTGTAGGGGAAAGAGCTTCTTGACGATGTCCTTTTTGCGCAACACGGTAATGCCTAAGGGCTTTTTCATGTCCGAAGCCATTTTGGCAAGAAAGAGTGTCGGAGCGATACCGATCGAACAGGGGAGTTGGTAGGTCGCAAGCAACCCTTCTTGAATTTCTTTGGCGATTTCGAGGGGGTGCTGTTTCTTCGACCGTTCCGTCATGTCGACGTATGCTTCATCGATCGATCCAGCTAAAATGAGCGAACTGTAGGTCTTAAGAAACGAGAAGAAATGATTCGAATACTTATTGTAAAGCGCGAAATCCGTTGGAACGATTACGAGCTTGGCATACTTCTCATAAGCATCATTTATGTTCATAGCACTATGAATTCCGTATGCTCGTGCTTTGTAGGAGGCGGTCGATACGACGCCTCGATTCGAGGTCGATCGACCGCCGACAACGAACACTTTGTCCTTGAGATAGGGTTCTTCGATGATGGCACAGCTCGCATAAAAAGCATTCAGATCGATATGGAAAATGATTTTTATTTCCTTTTTCATTAAATCACTTTCTTTCGGCGGATTTTTATTGTATAATAGTAACGAAAAATGAGGTGAAACCATGGCAGAAAACACGAACGGAAAAACAAAAAAGGAACAATCCGCGTCAAGAAAGAAGTATAACCAGGAGAAACGTGCCAAAAAGGCGGATGAGATTGTCCTGAAGAAACCTTATAAGACACCGACCGAAACTTGGTGGGGTAAGATTCTTGTCTGGGTCATCTTCTTCGGAATGGTCGGACTCGTCGTACTCTCGTTCATACTCGCGTTAATCGAAGGCAATGCATAAAACGCACAATAAGAAAAGCGAAAGCTTTTTTTATTTTGTCAACAACATGCGGGCTTGCTCAATGGCGAAATGCGACAACTTTTCATCGGAAAGCATGAGCGCGATCATTTCCACGCGTTCATCTTCGGATAGTTCGTTGATGCGCGTCACCATCCGGTTCGCCTCTTTGACTTTGACGATGCCGTAGTGATGGTCGGCCCGTGCCGCGACTTGTGGCAGGTGCGTAATGACAATCAGTTGCATCGACTTTGCCAGTTCACTCATCTTTTGAGCGACTTTCGCCGCGGTTTTTCCACTGATCCCGATATCGATTTCATCGAGGATCAGCAAGGAAAGACCATTTTTTTTCGCATAAATGCTTTTCAATGCGAACATGAAACGAGCTCGCTCGCCACCACTCGCGACGCGTGAAAACGGACGAACGGGTTCGCCTTCGTTAAGCGATATGTAGAATTCGACGCTATCAAGACCATGCTCGTGCAGTTGACCGTCTTCCGGCTCGAAGGCGATGTCGAAACGGGCATCAGCAAGGTCGAGATCGGCGAGTTCCTTGAGGACTTCCTTTTCGAGCTCCTTGGCCAAACGCTCTCTAAATTTTCTGAGTTTCATCCCGTGATCATAGGCGATCTCATATGCTCTTTTGACGTCTTCCTCGTATTTCTTCAGGTAACCGTCATAATCCGTGATCAGTGAAAGTTCCTCTTCGATCTGCTGCATGTATGCGATGAGTTCTTTGATCGATTTGTTGTATTTCGTCTCGATCTTCTGGAGCTCATAGCTTCTCTCCTGCATGAGTTCGAAGTCCTTTTCATCGAAATCGAGGGCATCGAGATGCTGATAGATCCGTGATCGGACGTCATCGAGTTCATAGTATGCGGAAATGAGTCGCTCGGCCATCTCTTTATAGTTTTCGTCGAGGGCAGCGATATGTTCAAGCGTTTTACCCGCCTCATGAATCGGATCAAGCGAGGCTTCATCGTCGAGGGCAGCGTATGCCTGTCGGAGGTTGGTCTGGATTTTGTCGAAATTTTTGAGTTTTTCTATTTTTTCCTCGAGATCCTGTTTTTCATCTTCGACGAGATTTAAGGACTTGAGCTCCTTGAGTTGATAGTCCATGAACTCTTTTTTTTCTAAGGATTGATTCTTTTTCCGTTTCAAATCCTCGAAATGCTTTTTCTTATCGAGGTACTTCGAACGACTCATGAGATAGGTATTGAGCTTTTTTTCGGATTCATCGTCGTCGACTTGATCGATGAACGTCAAATAGAATGAACGATCATAGAGCGTCATCGTATCGTTCTGATTGTGGATGCTGCCAACCGACCGCATAATAGTCTTGATTCGAGCGAGCGTTGTCAGCTCATCATCGAGTCGTATCTGATGTCTTCCGCTTTCATCGATGCTGCGTTCGATCGTAATGTTTTTTGGTAGATCAAAGGCTTTTTTTACCACTTGGTTCAACACAAATGTACCGGAAACGACAGCCTTGGAAGCGCCATGACGAATCATCGTCTGATCCGAGCGCTTGCCGAAAAGCAGCTGCAAGGACTCCAAGATGATCGACTTACCGGTCCCTGTTTCTCCTGTCAGAGCACTAAGACCGTCTTCAAAGCTCATCTCAAGATCATCAATCAAAGCGAAATTACTGACTTTTAGACGTGTTAACATACGACCTCTCCTATGCGTTGTTTGATAGCGAATGATTCCTTCTTTGGACACTTGTCGAGTAGAAGCACATATTCCTGATTTCCCGATTTACCTTTAATTTTGGCTTTGTCCAAGCCTTTGATCCCATAACCGAGTGTTCGAACGTATCGACACATCGCCGTAACGATGTCTTTATGTATCTTCAAGTCTTTCAACACGCCGCCCTTGAACTTGATTCGACCGGCTTCGAACTGCGGTTTGACCAAAACGATGACAAAGGCGGGATGCCTCCGTATGTGGTTAAGAATCGGTTTGACGGAGGTGAAGGATACGTCGATCAAAATGTAATCGGCCTCCGGAAGATCGACATCGAGAATGTTCGTTCCTTCGTTCAATACGATCTTTCGATTCGTTTTCAACATGGAATCCATCTGATCTTTCCCGACATCATAGGCGTACACGAGCTTGGCGCCATGTCGAAGGGCACAATCGGTAAAGCCTCCGGTCGAAGACCCGACATCGATGACGATCTTGTCGGATAGATCGATGTGATAGTCAAGTAACACATGCAATAATTTTTGTCCGGATCGACTGACGAACTCGTTTTCATCATGGACTTTGATTTCGTGCTCGGAAACGCTCATACCGGCTTTAGCGGCGATTTTTCCGTCCACTTTTACAAGGCCACGATCAACTAAGTCTTTGGCTTTCGATCTCGAACGCACGTATTGATGCTTGACGAGATATTCATCGAGTCTCATGCAGGAACTCCTTTAGAAACGAACCGATCGACCTAGCATCCATCTTTAATTCAGACAAAAGATCCTCATAGCGACCGTGAGGGACAACCCGATCGGTAATCGAACGTTCGGTGATGCGATTGTGATAGCCGTGTTTCGCCATGAATGCCAGAATTTGGGGATAGAGCGAGCCGCTGTTCGCCGCTTCTTCATAGACAAAAATCGGCTGGTCGCTCTGACAGATCGCATGCATCATGTCCTGATCGATCGGCTTGATAAAGCGGGCATTGACAACGGATCCATCGATCGAAAATTCTCTTTTGACCCTTAAAAGCAAATCGAGACTCGGTCCGTAACTGATCATCGTAATCGAATCACCATGCGCGAGCTTCTTCCATTTCGGCTCAATGGGTTCAAAGATGTCATCGGACTCAAAAGCGACGAGTCCGCGCGGATAACGGATGATAAAAGGATTTTTCTGTTTTAAAAACCCATAGTGCAGTAGGGATCTGGCTTCTCTCGCATGATAGGGCATAACGATGACGGTATTCGGCATCAAATAGAACATCGATACATCGAAGAGTCCCTGATGCGTCGAACCGTCCTCACCAATGATTCCCGCCCGATCGATGCCGATGACGACGTGATGGTTGCTGCGACAAATATCGTTGAGTATCTGATCGAAAGCACGCTGTGCGAATGTCGCATAGAGTGAGAGAAAAATCGGAATCTCACGATGTGCCATCGCGCCCGCCATGGTCGCCGCCATTTCTTCAGCGATCCCGACGTCGATGTAACGGTCACCGTACTGTTTGGCGAACAGTTCGAACTTCGTACCGACTTCCATCGCCGGCATGATGACGAACGTCTCGATCTCTTTTTGCAGATCGACCATGATCCGGGCGATCGCTTCACTCCAACTGATACCATCGGTTCGATGACCCGTTGTCTTCGAAATGCCGTGATACGTACCGATCTGATCCGCTTCGGCTTCGGGATGACCTTTTCCTTTATCGGTAATCGCGTGTATGACAACGGATTGATCGACGCGTTTAATCCGTTCGAAATTATAGATCAAACTCTTCATGTCGTGCCCGTCAACCGGACCGATATACATGTAGCCCAGATCTTCAAAGATATTTTTTCGCTGTAAAAAACCGCGAATCCCGCGTTTGACGCGACTCAGAAAATCGATTAAAAAACGAGGAAGGATGCCTTGCCAGAACCGTTTCATCGTAAAAACGATGCGCATGCTGCGAAAACGCGTGAGCGCACGAGAAAAAGAACTTACACTCTTCGATATGCTCATGTCGTTATCGTTTAGGACGATGATTCCCCGCATGTCTTTTCGACTTCCCAAGAGGTTAAGCGCTTCGAAAGCCATGCCGTTCGTGATCGAAGCATCGCCAATGACAGCGATGGCTTCACCGTCTTCCTTTTTTATGCGTTTAGCCAGCAGGGTTCCCATGAGTGCTGAAAGCGATGTTCCGGCGTGTCCGCTCTCCCACTGGTCGTGTTCGGACTCGTCATAATGCGTATAACCCGACAGACCATCGGTCTGCCTGAGCGTAGCAAAATCTTTCGCCCTTCCGGTCAAGATCTTGTGCGTATATGCCTGATGTCCGACGTCAAAGAGTAGCGCGTCGGTCGGGCTGTCGAAGACGTAATGCAAAGCGATGATGAGCTCGATCGTCCCGAGATTCGAACTGAGGTGTCCGCCTGTTTTCGGAATGGTGTCCAATAGAAAGGCCCGAATCGTTTCCGCCAATTCGTTGAGTTCCTTGAGCGACATATCCTTTAAAAACTGCGGATCCTTAATCTCAAAGAGATCCATTTTCCTTGCTTTCCTTGACGATCAGTTCTTCAGCTTCTTTGAGCATGCGATAGCATGATTTCGAGAGTTCAAGGCCTTTTTGATATTTCTTGATGGCTTCATCAAGAGCAATATCCTTGTTTTCAAGATCTTTGACGAGTTGTTCTAAGTCTTTAAGCAGTTGTTCGAATGTTTTCTCTTCCATTTACGTTTCCTTCTTTCCTGTTATTTCCGCTGAAGCAATCCCATCCTTAAAGCGTATCGAGATCGGGTCACCGACATCGACCGATCGGATCGATGTGAGTACGTGTTCGTCTTTTGCGATGACGGCGAAACCTTTATCCATCAGTGTCAACGGATTGAGACTCTCGAGACGCGTTTTAAGGACTTCAAAACGATGGGATTTAACCGAGAAAATCTGGTGTATGCGTTCATCCGCCCGTTGGTTAACGACCTTGAGATCAAGTTTGGATCGTTCGACGCGGTCAAGCGGTGGACGCACCAGCGACCTCAGCTGGGTCATACGCTGTTTTCGATCATGAAGCAAAGACGTATAGTTGCGTTCGAGTTCGCCCTCGAGACGATCGAAGGTTTCCTTCAGGCGTTCGATGTGTACGCTTGGACTCAATTGATCGAGTCGCTGGTCGAGATAGACCAGTTCGGTTTCCTTGGTGGAAATGACGCGTTTGACGCGGTAGTCAATCTGGGATAAACTGTCCTGGATCCGCTGGATGAGATCCTCCGTGTTCGGTGTGGCGAGTTCTGCCGCCGCGGTTGGAGTCGGGGCCCGCAAGTCCGCAACGAAATCAGAAATCGTAAAATCGGTCTCATGACCGATTGCCGTGATAATCGGAATCTTTGAACGATAGATCGCTTCGATCGTCGTTTCTTCATTGAAACTCCAGAGATCTTCGATCGACCCGCCGCCACGTCCGACAATGAGCACATCGGCAATGCTTTCACGGTTTGCTTTCTCGATCGCCTGAACGATCGTTTGCGCGCTCGTCTTCCCTTGAACTTGGGCGGGATAGAGCAAAATTTCGCTCAAGAGATAGCGTCGCTTGACGGTATTTTTGATATCCTCGATGACGGCACCGGTATTCGATGTTACGACGCCGATTACTTTGGGGAATTTCGGAATGGGTTTCTTGTGTTCATCCTGAAAATACCCTTTTTGCTCGAGTTCCTTTTTCAGCTTTTCATACTTCAGGTACAAATCGCCGATGCCACTTTTTTCCATCGAGCGAACCTGAATACTGTAACTACCGCTCGGCATATAGACACTCATTCGTCCGGTAACGAGAACGTCGTCGCCTTCTTTCGGTTCAAAGGTCAACCGTGAAACATCGGAAGCGAACATAATCGCATTGATCGAAGCCTCGTTATCCTTGAGACGAAAGTAAAGATGCCCACGATTGTGGCGCTTGAAATTCGATATCTCACCTTTGAGATAGATCATCGTCAGGTGTTTGTCCGTTTCGAGTTTTGTCTTGATGTATTTGGTTAACGCGGATACAGTCAAGTAGTTCAAACGATCATCCCTTTATGTTTTTGGCTATGTTATCCAAAAGACGATTGGTAAACTTGTGCTGTTTCATATCATCGAGATCGCTATAGATCTTCGTCAGTTCGATCGCCTCATCGATGGCGATTTCTTTCGCCGTTTTTTGAAACATGATCTCGAATACGGCGAGTCGAATGATCGCGCGATCGAGATAGGCAAGGCGGTTCAATCGGTAGTTATACAAATTTTTCGTAATGATCGCATCGATTTCCGGAAGCTTTTCCAGCATGTCTTCATAGATTGTTCGGGCAGCTTCGCTTTCAAAGCGGGGAATGAATGCCAATTGCTCGCTTCGATAGAGATCATACTGGTATAGGTTGACCATCAGGTCAATGCGGATGTTTCTCTTGTCTTCGTTCATCTCTCTTACCTCGACCTTTATTTTACCATAATTCAAGTGATTTATGCATAATAAAAAGCTACCACGCCTGTGATAGCTTTTCCAGAATGGATCGATTGCGCTAGGACGCCCGAACGCGTGCCCATGCTTCTTCGATGGCACGTTTGAGTTCGGTGTTGTAGCGGAAGACCTCATCGTTTCCACCAACTGTGACGACGTAGGATTCGGCATCATAGGTCGCATCATCTAAAACGGCGTTGATGACGTCCGTACGCGGTGATGTGTAGGCGATTTCAATCGTGTTGTCGAGCATCTGATCATAGGCGACCATAAAATCGATGAAGGTATAGGCGAGGTCGACATCCGGTGCATTTTTGGGTATGGCGAAGGCATCGATCCATACGTTCGTTCCGGATTCCGGGACATAAAAACCGAGATTCTCGTTTTCGTCCATGAGATAGACGGCATCACCCGAGTAAACGACCGCCATGTCATGACGAGCTGGATCGAGCATATCGTCAAGTACTTCATCCGTCAAAAAGAGCGTACGTGGCCCGAGCGCATCCAAAAGCCATGTTTCCGCTGCGGCGAGTTCCGATTCCGAAGGTTCGGTCATCGACGCACCGGCATCCTTCAAGGCGACCATGAAACTGTCGCGTGACGAATCATAGAACATGATATCGTGGTCATCGCTTCGAAGTGCATTCCACCCTTCCGTCGCAAGTAAATCCTCGATGCCTTCGTTGGTCCGGTCGTAGAGGATACCGACATTCCCCCAAAAATAGGGGACGCCATAGGCGAGTAGATCGAATCCATTATCGGCATCCTTGAGCAAGTCGAGTATGCCTTTGAGTCCTTCGGCCAGATCCGTTTCAACATCCATGGATGTGATCTTGGAATAATCGATTTCGAGAAGCAGGTCTTTCGTCACGAGCTCTTCGATCGCGTAGTCACTCGGAACGATGACGTCATAAGCGTTCGCTTCGATCTGCGGAATCGCGCTCTCATTCGAGTCGAACCTGATGATGTCGACCTTGACATCGTGCAAATCCTCGAAGCGATCAACGAGACTCATGTCGATATATTCTCCGGGCATGTAAACCTTGAGACGTGGTTTACTCGAACAAGCGATCAGCACGAAGCCGAGCAAGAGTACAACTGCAAACAACAATCCTTTTTTCATGTTTCATTCCTCCGTTATTTGTTTTCCACTTTTGACATAATCGTGGATGATCTTAACCCCGATTACGAATATGATGATGGTCGATAAAGCGTTGATCGTCGGTTCAACGCCACGCTTGAGCGTGTATAAATAGATCGAGATGTTCTTGATCGCACTCCCGCTGACAGCAAAATACGAGATGACGAAGTCGTCAAATGACATCGTGAAGGCAATCGCAGCTCCGGCGATGATCGCGACTTTGATTTGCGGCAAGATGACTTTAAAGAGCGCCTGAAGCGGTGTCGCGCCGAGGTCATAGGCCGCGTCAGCGAGATTCGGATCGAGATTACGAACTTTGGGATATACCGTGATAATGACATAGGGCGTGCTAAAGGCGATATGGGCAAGCAGCATCGTCATCATGCCTCGTTCGATCGCGAAGGTTCCGAACAAGACGAAGAAGGCGATCGCCGTGACGATTTCGGGATTGACGATGGGTATGTTGTTCGCACTCAGTGTCAGTTCACGCAAGATTTTTCGCGATTTACTCAGCGCGATCGCGGCAAGCGTACCGATTACGGTCGAAAGAAAGGTCGAGATCAAAGCGATGACGATCGTCGTCGCCACGGCACTCATGATTTCCTCGCTTTCAAACAGTTTGAGATACCACTGAAGACTGAAGCCTGTCCACCTCGTCAACGATTTTCCTTCATTAAAGGAAAACACGACGAGCGAGAGAATCGGCAAATACGTGAAGAGCAGGACCAGCGAAATCAAACCATTTCGAAGCAGTTTATTCTGTTTCAATCTCGCCACCTCCCTGATACTTGTCGACGCGCTTGATCAGGTAAAGAGACGCCATGATGAGTAAAGCAAGAATGATGGCGATCGCCGAACCATACCCGAAACGTCCCTGTTGGATCATGGCGTTTTCGATCAGATTGCCGACAAGATAGCGTCCTTGTCCGAGATACTTGGGCACGACGAGTGTCGTTGCCGCCGGTAGGAATACCATCATGATGCCCGAGAGAATGCCCGAAAGCGACAAGGGGATGATGACGCGTGTAATCGTCTGTAGACGTGTCGCACCGAGATCGGCTGAGGACTCATAGAGCGCTGGATCGATTTTCGATAGAACCGTATAGATCGGTAATACCATAAAAGGCATAAAGATGTAGGTCATACCGATGACGATCGCTAGATTCGTACCGAGCAAGTCCGGTGCGACCATCTCGAAGACTTGCTGGAGCGCTCGTGTCCGCAAAAGCATATTGATCCACATCGGTGCACTGATTAGAAGAATCAAAAGTACGCGCGTTCTCGGTTTGCTCATCGAGATGTAGTAGGCGAGAGGATAACCGATAATAAGCGTTAAAA
The DNA here is from genome assembly GCA_964444805.1 of uncultured Acholeplasmataceae bacterium. GTDB lineage: Bacteria > Bacillota_I > Bacilli_A > Acholeplasmatales > Acholeplasmataceae > RECG01. The sequence continues at coordinate 45,110 of CAYUIK010000036.1, forward strand.
GTGTTGCCAGAAAGGCGAGATAGAGCGACTCGAGCATGAGTCGGACAAAGAGACCTTCTTGAAAGAAACGGATGTAGTGTTCGAGCGTAAATGAAATCGTGAAGACACCGGAAGGACGCTCAGTCTGGAACGAATAGAGCGCCATCATCAGAATCGGTATGACGATCAATGTGAACAAAACGACATAATAAGGGATCGAAAGCGTCCGTTCGAGTCGGTAAGGACGCGCGTGCTTCTTTTTTTCCCGCGGCTTGAAGATCACATATCGATTCATCGCCATTTCTCCATGACATGAATATCCTCGGGTCCGAAGGTAATTCCTACTTCGCTTCCTTCTTCCTGATAGTCGGTCGTGTGAATCGTATAGATTCTTTTATCCGTCTTGACATCGATCTCATAGTGAACCCCCTTAAAGGCGACACTGTCGACGACCCCTGTCAGTTTCCCGGCGGAAACCTCGACGATATCGATATCCTCGGGTCTAATGACGACGTCGACGATTTCGTTTCTCGCAAACCCCTTGTCAACACAGGGATAATCGATGTGGTCGAAGGTAACGAGGAAATCGTCCTTCATCGTTCCTTCGATGATATTCGACTCCCCGATAAATCGGGCTACGAACTCATTTTTCGGTTCATTATAAATATCTTCCGGCGTGCCGATTTGCTGGATTTCACCGTGATTCATGACGACGATCTTATCCGACATCGTGAGCGCTTCTTCCTGATCGTGCGTGACATAGATGAACGTAATACCGGCATTCCTCTGTATTTCCTTGAGCTCGTACTGCATTTCCTGGCGAAGCTTCAGATCGAGTGCGGCCAACGGTTCATCGAGTAAAAGGACCTTGGGTTCATTGATGAGCGCACGGGCGATCGCCACGCGCTGTTGTTGCCCACCGGAGAGCTTATGAATGGTTCGCGATTCTAAGCCTTGAAGACCAACCATCTTAAGATATTTTGAGACGTGTCGTTCGATATCTGCTTCCGTCTGTTTCTTGGTTTGAAACGTCTTTTTGATCGCTTCGATCCGCTCATTGAGATCACTTGCGTCCGCTTCGTGCCGTTTAAGCAGGCGAATCGCCTTTTTCTTTTCTCCATTCGGATCACGAATGTAGCGGACTTGTTCCTGCATTTCCTTTTTGAGCCGACGCCGTTCACTCTTGTCGTGTGTCCGTTTGATCTGCTCCTGATAGGTTTCTTGGACGTCTTTGATCTTTTCAATCGTGCCGAGTGACTCGCTCTTGACACGAAGACCGAAAGCGACGTTCTCATAGACATCGAGATGGGGGAAAAGGGCATATCGTTGAAATACGGTATTCGTCGGTCGTTTGTGTGCCGGTGTATCGAGAATGGATTTTCCGTCAAAAAGGACCTCGCCCGCACTTGGGTCGACAAAACCACCGATAATTCTTAGTGTCGTCGTTTTCCCGCATCCGGAAGGCCCTAGTAGTGTGACGAATTCGTTTTGATCGATCGCAAGATCGATACCCCGCAAAACGACTTGTCCATTGAATTCTTTTGTAATATCCTTCATTTCGATGAGTGTAGCCATTTCCATCTCCCCGTGTTTACTCAGTATAAACGGTCGTCCGGTGAACCCGTCATTATGTTTAGTATATATATACCTAATGTTAATAAAGGTTAAACTGAACAGGTCTATTATAGCGTATATTTTTTTATTGTCAACCATTTTCATCGACCGAAATTCGACGCATATCGTATGACTTATGGCGACCTGTCATGCTATAATCGAAGCAACCGATCAAATCAGAGGAGTGATCCCCATGTTCAAAGCGGCTATCCGCCTACAAAAAACGAAAAAATACGTGATACAAGGATTCATTTTTTTCACATTGTTCATGTTCATCTATACGATTATCGATACGCTCAATATGAGCTACGTAGAGATGAACGAAAGCTTCGGTATCTATCTCGTTGTCGTCAACATCACAACAAACGTTCTTATGGCGATGCTAAGCACCCTCTTAATGAACCTTTCCACGGCTATGGTCGAGCTCAAAGGTAAAGAAGGAAAGGGGTCAACCCTTGGTTTTCTGTCCATTCTGTTCGGTATTCTCACCTATGGCTGCACGGGGTGCATCATCGCGTTTTTCGCGAGTGTCGGTATCGCATTTTCCGTCATTGCTTTACCGTTGGCCGGTTATCCCTATAAGTTGATCGCGCTTCTCATGATCGGCGTCGGTCTCTATGTCATTTACCGCGAACTCGAATATGGTAAATGCAAAGTCAAACTTTAAAAGGGCGATCGCCCTTTTTTTTATTCGCCGATTACCTTGATCATGACGCGCTTGGCGCGCTTTCCATCGAATTCGCCGTAAAAAATCTGTTCCCATGGTCCGAAATCGAGTTTTCCCTCCGTAATCGCACAAACGACTTCACGTCCCATCAATTGCCTTTTGATGTGGGCGTCCGCGTTATCTTCAAAACCGTTGTGAGCATATTGGTCGTGGGGCTTTTCCGGGGCGATGCGTTCGAGAAAACGTTCGAAATCATGCTTTAGTCCGGGTTCGTCGTCGTTGATGAATACGCTTGCCGTTATATGCATCGCATTAACAAGCACGAGTCCTTCTTTGATGTGCGATTCATCGATCGCTTTTTGCACGTCACGTGTGATATTGATGTATGCGCGTCTTGTCGATGTACGAAACGTCAGTTCTTTTTTATGGGATTTCACATAGATCACCTCCCTTACCTATACGATAACGAATCAGGTTTGGTTTTTCAAGTTTCTTACGCCAAAAAGGGCTTGACTTTTGCTTGTGAAAGATATATAGTATCCGTATGACAAGGTTGTCATATGGAGGACTTCATGCCAACCCAAACCTTCTACAATCTTACAGAAGACAAACAAAATCATCTTTGGAACGCCATCATAAGAGAACTGGGAACACATACGTATGAACACGTGAACCTCGCCAACATCATCCGTGATGCAAACATCTCGCGCGGTAGTTTTTACCAGTACTTCAAGGACAAGGATGACATGTTCGACTATTTCTATGCCAGAATCGTCGAAGTGAAAATGTCCTTTTTCAAATCCTTGTTCGATCCCAGTCGCGACATCGCGTTTCTCGACCGTATCGAAGCGATCTACATTCAAGGAATCGCCTTTCGAAAGGCCTACCCGGAGTACGTCGAGCCCGGCAAGCGCATACTTGAGTCGCATGTTATCAGACAAAAAGACAGCTATCTAAAGGGCGTGAAGCAAGCGATCGACCTCTACGCAAGCTTCATCGCCAACGATCAGAAAAAAGGACGGATCGATTCTGCGATCGATGCGCGATTGCTCGCACGTATGGTCATGGAACTCTTGAATAGCGAAATGATTGAGTCCTATCTCGAAAAGGACGTAGATGAACAGGCGATCAAAGACCGGCTGAAAATGATAAAAAACATCTTTCGGAAAGGAATTACATGACATGTTCACAGTAGAAAATCTTCGCTTCACTTACCCGAAAAACAAGGAAGAAACGATCAAAGGTCTTTCATTTTCAATCCAACGTGGTGAAATCTTCGGATTTCTCGGACCAAGCGGTGCCGGCAAGAGTACGACGCAAAAGATCATGATCAAGATTTTAAGTGATTACGACGGCTCGATCGCGTTCAATGGAAAAGACATCGCGACACTAGACGATGCCTTTTATGAGGATATCGGGGTCAGTTTCGAAATGCCGATTCATTTTTCGAAAATGACAGCGCAAGAGAACATCGACTTCTTTTTGAAGCTCTACCAGAAAAAAGCCGATACTGAAACACTGATGAAGCGCGTCGGACTATGGAATGATCGCGATAAAATGGTCGGTGAGTATTCGAAAGGTATGAAAATCCGACTCAATTTCGTTCGGGCCTTACTAAATCAGCCCAAAATGCTCTTTTTGGATGAACCAACCAATGGACTCGATCCCACGAACGCGATGATTCTCAAGGACATGATCCGAGAATTCAAGGCTATGGGCGGAACCGTTTTTTTGACCAGCCATATCATGAGCGATGTCGACCAACTCTGTGATCGCGTAGCCTTCGTCCTAGATGGAAAGATCATCGAAATGGACAGTCCGCGAAACTTGAAACTCAAATACGGAAAACGCACACTGAAACTCGAGTATCGGGATAACGGCAAGACGACCATTGCCGAATTCCCAATGGATGGAATCGGACAAAACCAGACATTTTTACGTCTTTTGCAAACGAAGACGATCGAAACGATTCATAGTGGCGAGACCTCGCTCGAAGACATCTTCATCAAAGTGACGGGAGTAGGTTTAAGCGATGAATAGTCGTCTTGTCTTGCTCATCAAAGGTGAGCTCATGCGCATGAATAAGTACAATGTTACGACGGTCAGCGTTGTTGTTGCGATTCTTTGGTTTCTTTTGCTCTACTTTATCGACGATGTCGACGTCCTTTCATCCCTTCTTCCATTTGTCATCGTCATCGACGCGACGATGATGGCGGCCATCTATGTCGGTGCCGTGATGTTTTTCGAAAAATCGGAATCGACGATTTCCACGCTTCTCGTCACGCCGATTTCAAATCGTGAGCTGATCCTATCGAAAGTCATTGCGAATACGATTCATTCCGTTCTTTCGACATTGCTGATCATCATCGCATTCGTCCTCGCCAAGGAAGTCGATGTTTCCTGGATCATGATCACGTTCGCTTTAATCCTCGCCGTATCCTTTCACAGTATCCTCGGTTTCATCTTTTCCTATCACTCGAAAGATTTCACATCGATGCTCATGAACGTCATGCTCTACGCGCTTATTTTCGCACTACCAAGCGCTCTTCGTCTCTTTGACGTCATGTTCAAGGGTCCGATTTGGGAATATGTTCTTCTCATCAATCCCACGCAGGCATCGATCGAGATGATTATGGTTGGATTCAAGGAAACAGCGTCCTATCCGTTTTTCATCAGTCTTTCCATACTTGTTTTCGGTGGATTTTCCCTCTATCGCTTCTATGTGCTTCCGAAGTTCAAGGGCTATGCCGTCAGACAAAGCGGGGTGTAATCATGTTTATACGCGTATTCCGGCACGAACTGAAAAATATTTTTCGGGACAAAATGTATTTCTTTCTCATGGTTTATCCGTTCATCTTCGGTGTGATCGGTTACTTTCTCGTTCCTTATCTGGACGAAAACAGTCATCCTTTAGCCGGTCAAATCACATCATTGGTCATTATACTGATGACGGGATTCGTTTTTGGAGCGATTACCGGATTCACTTTGTTAGACGATCAGGATGACCATGTCATCGATGCTCTTAAGGTAACCCCGATTTCAGTTAGAAGTTATATCGCTGCCAAACTCGTCTTGAGCTATGTTTTTGCCTTATTCTCCTGCGTAGTCCTCATTCTCTTCACAGGTTTTCTCAAAGAAAGTTCCTGGGATCGCATGCTCATGATCATCATACTATTGCCCCTGCAAACACCGATCTACGCCCTTGTGATCAACATGTTTTCCCGCAACAAAGTCGAAGGCTTCGTCATGATGAAGTTCACTGGTCTCATTCTTCTCGTTCCGATTGCGAGCATTTTTTTGACGGATTGGAAGGAGCTTTTCTTAAGTCTTCTTCCGAGTTTTTGGGCAACCCGGTTAATCGCGATTGAGCTTATTTCTGATTCCTACTTCTTTGATTTGCCTCTCACCTATTTCCTTGCCGGCCTATTGACAAACGCCGTGCTCCTAGCCTTATTTTTTACGATCTATCAAAAACGAATCGAATCATAAGGAGGTCTTTTTCATGCACGTATTAGGAATTATCTTCGTCATTTATGGTGGATTTCTGCTGTTGGCGCTTTTTCTGCAGTTCCCTTTCATCTACAACAACTTCAAATCAAAGGCGCTGATCGCAAGAATGGGAAGAAAGACGTTCAACTACGTCGTCTTCGCACTCGGTCTCATCTTTCTTGTCATCGGAATTTTGCTTCTGTAAAGAGAAAACGCGGGACTCTCCCGCGTTTTCTTTTCGCTTCTCACATGTTTTATGTTCCTGCGACATTCGAATAGCAACACGATTTCACAAAAAAACCTGAGATATTGCTTCATGACATGATCCCTTGCGATTTCGAACAGAATGGGTCTAAACTTTGTTTGTGAGTGCAAGATTTTTATCGTTTTTTCAAGGAGTCCTAGCACTAAGATGAGACCTCGGTTTCCTCTGAGCATCAGAAAAACACCTCCTTTATCATCTTGATCGATCGAATCGCTCAAGATGTATTTGGAAGGTGCCCATGTTTTCTGCTTTTAGATATGAGTACGCTCGAGTTCGAGTAAGGCTTTTTTCAAGTCGACGTGTGAGCCACTGTAACCCGTCATCGTTTTGTTTTTTCCAATGACGCGGTGACAAGGAACGACAATACCGATCGGATTCTTTTTGCAAGCCTGTCCAACGGCCCGATACGCGTTATCATGACCGATGGCACGTGCAATATCCTGATAAGACCTTGTTTCGCCATAAGGAATTTCGATTAGCGCACGCCACACTTTCCGTTCGAAGTCCGTACCACTTTCAAATCGAATCGGAAGCGTAAACATCGTTCGTTGTCCGGAAAAATAGGCATCGAGTTCAAATCGCACGCGATCGATCATAACATCCTCGTCATCGTTGGTTGCTTGCCCGAACGACATCCGTATCAAGTCTTTACCCGTAATCGTGAACATAATAGGTCCTAACGGACTCTGATAGGAACCGTTCACGTAATCAGTTCCCGATAATGCCCATCTTGAGGCCGACCTCTTTGATTGCGGTTACTGCCCGGTCGAGATGCTTTTTCTCGTGCAGTGCCGATACCATGCAGCGAATACGACCCCGGCCTTTCGGCACGGTTGGAAAGACGATACCGGATACGAAGACACCCTGGTCGAACAGTCGTTTGGAAAAGGTCATCGTTTTTTCTTCATCACCGATGATGATCGGTGTAATCGGCGTCTCACTCTTACCGAGATCGAACCCCAAAACAGAGAGTTTTTCCTTGAAATAGCGGGCATTATCCCACAGTCTGTCCGTATATTCATGGGACGATTCGAGCATGTGAAACGCTTCGATAATCGCGGCAGCAGCTGCCGGCATCATCGCTGTTGAAAACAGGAGTGGACGGCCACGGTGCAAGAGCCAGTCGCGCATATCCTTGCTGCCGCAAACATACCCACCGACGACACCGATCGCTTTCGAAAGCGTTCCGATGATGTAATCGACTTGTCCGTGCAATCCAAAATGGTCGACCGTACCGCGGCCTGATTCACCGAGGACACCCGAGCCATGCGCGTCATCGACGTAGGTCTCGGCGTCGTAACGCTTGGCGAGTTCGACGATCTTCGGCAAATTGGCGATATCGCCATCCATCGAAAAGACGCCATCCGTAATGATGAGAACGTTTCGATAGTCCTTGCGTTTCTCTTTCAGGACGCGTTCGAGGTTCGCCATGTCGCTATGATCATAGATGGCCCGATCGGCTTTCGACAACTTTACGCCATCGATGATCGAAGCATGATTCAAAGCATCCGATATGATTAGATCGCCTTTTTCTGTAATCGCCTGAATGATACCGGCGTTGCAGTTGAAACCGGATTGAAAAACGAGTGCCGCCTCTTCTCGTTTGAAGGTGGCGATCGTCCGGTCGAGTTCTTCGTGGACGCTCATGTTTCCGACAATCGTACGAACTGCTCCCGCTCCGACACCATAGGTGTCGATCGCTTTTTTCGCAGCCTCTTTGAGTCGCTCGTGATTGGCAAAACCCAAATAGTTATTCGAAGAAAGATTGATCACTTTCTTACCGTCTAGTGTGACTTCGGCTTCACATGGTCCTTCGTTTACCGGAAGTTCACGATAGACGCCCTGTTCTTTTAATGCTTCAACGTTGTTCTTTAAGTGTGACATGTGGCCTCCTTTATGGGATCAATACGACTTTCCCGCTATTGCCTGACTGCATGACGGCGATGCCCTTTTCGAATTCCTCGAGGGAATAGACGTGTGTTACGATCTTTTTGAGGTCGAGTTTTCCGCTTTGAAGCAAACCGGCAACTTGGTTCCACGTCTCGAACATCTTTCGACCGATGACACCATAGATCGTAATACCTTTAAATATGACGTCGGCGGACAGATCACATTCGATCTTCGAGTTGACGATGCCGAGCATCGACATCTTTCCACCAGCTTTGACATACTTGAAGGCTGCTTCAATTGCCGATTTATTGCCGGAATATTCGGCGACGATATCGACGCCTACGCCGTTCGTTTCTTCGAGAACACGTGCCACGACGTCTTCCTTCAAAGGATTGATGACGACATCCGCACCGAGTTCTTTAGCGAGATTGAGACGGTAATCGTTAATCTCGATCGCGATGATCTTGCTTGATCCGACCGCTTTCGCGATGTTTACGCCCATGAGACCGATCGGTCCACATCCGACGATCGCCACGCTCTTCGCGACGATATCGAAGTGAAGCATCGTATGTACGGCATTACCGAGCGGTTCTTGAATCGATAAGTATTTCGGATCAATCCCGGAACGATCAACGATCAGATTCGATGCCGGCATCCGGGCATAGTCAGCGAAACAACCGTCCGTATCGACACCGATGATTTTTGTATGCTTGCAGATGTGTGATTTCCCTTCACGACAAAATTCGCACGTACCACAGACGATGTGCGTCTCAGCGGATACGATATCACCAACCGATACTTCCGTGACCTTTTTGCCGATACGCTCGACCCGACCGGAGAACTCATGTCCGACCGTTAAAGGCGGTTTGACGCGCCCCTGGCTCCACGTATCCCAGTTGTAAATATGCACGTCCGTACCGCAGATCGACGTTGCGAGTATTTTGACGAGTGCTTCATGGTCTCCGAGTGTTTCTGGCACATCCTTTTCGACGAGTTCAAAACCTTCTTCACGCTTAGCCTTTATGATGGCGCGCATCTTTGCCATGCGATCTACCTCCCGTATGTTTTTTCGTATACATGCGATCGTGTTGCGCATGCTCTTCATCATATGTTTCGAGTTGACGCTCGATTCGGTGCAGCTCATGGTGCAGTTCTTCGGGTAGTTTGTCACCGATCGCATCATAATAGTTTTCGATCGATCTGAGTTCAGCCTTCCAACCTTCGACATCAACGCTTAGAATCTCGTCGAGCGACGCATCGCTCACCTTTAAGTGATCCAAGTCGATCGCATCTTTGGTCGGCATGTAGCCGATCGGTGTGAGTTTCGCTTCGGCTTTTCCGTCGGTACGCTCGAAAATCCACTTGAGTACCCGAGAATTCTCACCGAATCCGGGCCAATGGAAGTTGCCGGTCGCATCCTTTCGAAACCAGTTGACGTAATAGATCTTCGGCAGTTTTTCTTCACCTTTCAGACGACCCATGTCGAGCCAGTGACGCAAGTAATCACCGACGTGATAGCCGATGAAGGGAAGCATAGCGAAAGGGTCGCGTCTTACGGAGCCGACGTCATTCGATTCGATGGCGGCGGTAATCTCCGAACCCATCATCGAGCCCATGAAGACGCCGTGCGTCCAACTCAGGCTCTCGTGCACGAGCGGAATGGTCTGTGGCCTTCTTCCGCCGACAAGAATGGCCGAAATCGGAACACCCTTGGGATCGTCCCATTCCGAGGCGAGCACCGGACATTGCCGGATATCGACTGTGAACCTTGAATTGGGGTGCGCGGCAGGCACACCGAGACGGGGATTCCAGTCCTGCTTTTTCCAATCCATAAGGTGTTCGGGTGGCGCACCGTCGATTCCTTCCCACCAGACGTCCAAGTCATCCGTTATGGCGACATTGGTGAAAATGGTGTTCTTTTCGATCGCTTTCATCGCATTGTAGTTCGATTTGTAGGACGTCCCTTTAGCGACGCCGAAAAACCCTCTTTCCGGATTGATCGCATACATCCGGCCATCATCCTTGATCCACAACCAGGCAATATCATCACCGATCGTCTCGACCTTCCATCCGGGAATCGTCGGGATGAGCATGGATAGATTCGTCTTTCCACACGCACTCGGAAATGCTCCCAAAACGTATTTGCTTCTTCCTTGGGGATTCGTTATTTTCAAAATGAGCATATGCTCGGCCATCCACTTCTCATCGCGTGCAAGAACGGATGCGATCCGAAGTGCGAGACATTTCTTTCCCAGTAAAGCGTTTCCCCCGTATCCCGAACCATAGGACCAGATCAGTCGTTCTTCGGGGAAATGACTGATGAATTTACGCGCGATCGGCGCGGCTGGCCATTCGACGTCCTTTTGGCCGTCCTTGAGTGGATATCCGACCGAATGCAGACAGGGAATGAAGTACGCGCGTTTCTTAAGTCGACGCATCACTTCAAAACCCATCCGTGTCATGAGCCGCATATTGCAGACGACATAAAGACTGTCGGTAATCTCGATACCAATTTTGGATAAGGGCGAATCATAGGGTCCCATCATGAAGGGAATGACATACATCGTTCGTCCCTTCATGGCGTTTCGATACAGTTCTTTCATTTCGGTTTTGAGTTCATCCGGATCTTTCCAGTTGTTCGTCGGCCCAGCATCGTCTGGATCTTTTGAAGCGATGAATGTTCGTTCTTCTACCCGGGCGACATCTTTCGGATCACTGAAAAAAGCGTAGGATCCCGGTCGTTTCTTCGGATTTAGTCTGAGTGCTTTTTTTTCACGAACGAGTGCATCGAGAAAGCCTTCGTATTCTTCGTCACTCCCGTCACAGATATGGACGTCTTTGGGTTGAAGCAGTTCTTTCATCTCTTGCAGCCACTGATCAAACTCGGTATAATGCAACATATCGTGCTCCTTTTCCGTTCGTTTGTAGGTATACGTCACGCATCCAGCGAATCAACCCACATAAAAAACGCAACCGCGTCACGTAAGCGCATCATGCGCCATATGGCTACGTCGTTTGTCGTATTCGGTTCATTCGATTCAACGGTCATCAATGCTACCTGCTTATGTATGATGCTGGATTCGTTTGTGGTCACATGACGTGATGTAAGCGATTACACCCTCATGATAACATAAACGCAGGGAAAAGATAACCACTTTTTTGGAAAAAAACAAAAATCTTATATTGTATTGTCCGAGTTACGGTCAACCACGTTTTTTTTGATCGTTTCAATGCTGCGAATCGCTTTTTCATAGATCGGAATCATGCGTGGTTCACTGACGTAATCAAGAATTTCTTCGATACGAAACCAGCGAACACCCGAGTTTTCGTCATGTTTTATCGATAGCTCGTCGCGATCGTTTCCGATCAATAGATACGTGCCGTTTAGATGGAGATGATCGGGAACGAATTTCCCATGTTTGATGTGATTTTGAACATAGATCGAATCGATCATGAGAAGGTCTTTGGAATAGGGTTCAATTGTCTTGAGTCCGGTTTCTTCTTTCGCTTCGGTGATCGCGACACATAGCAGATCGGGATTACCGTCGTTATGTCCCCCCACCCACGACCACGAGTCATAGATGTTGTGATAGACGAAAAGCATCTTGTCCATCGCTTCATTGACGATGATGGCCGATGACGTGACGTGGGCGATCAGATTGGTGCGCTCGAGCGCATCATCGTTATTACGAATAAAGTCAAGAATGGCTTTTTGATCGACCTCTTCCTGTTCGTTTATGGGTATATAGGTTTCAAAAGCTTTGATGTAGTTCATGGTTGCTCCTTCTTGAATCTTGGTATGTATGCGGGAGTACGTTTTTGATAGTCGATATAGCGGTCGCCATACTTGAGAATCAAATCCCTTTCTTCGAACGCCGTCGCTCGCACGTAAACCACGACGAGGATCAGGGTGTATAGGAAGAGAAAGATCTGATTGAGCATAATCGCAGTCCCGAACCAGATCATGAGTGTCGCGGTCGTTTGGGGATGACGAACATGTTCGTAGATCCCTTTGAACATGTCATGGTCCTTATTCGGTTTCATCGTTTCCTTGCCGGCATCACGGATGCTGACGTAGAAGAGATAACCACCAACAACGATCAAGATAGAAGCAACGATCGCCGTAATCGGATATGGCCAAGGAAACGAAGGAATCCGATCGCGTTTCGTAAGCGCATAGGCGATATAAGCGATAAAAACGAGCGTCTCGAAGAGACCGGATAGACTTCGGTCTTTACCGCACTGTTCAAAAGCCGATGAACCTTGTTTTTCGGTTCGCATCATCGGTTGAACGCTTCTCGTATAATAATAAGCAAGACCAATTGTCGATAGCAACAAAAGCATAAGAGATAGGACATAGAACATCGTCTGTCACGCTCCCTATTTGATTTTTATGAATCAAAATCCAGCGAGTCACGTTCGACCCCCATGTTTTCACAAAATACATTCGCTAACTCGAACGACTTCGACCTTCCACCGATAAAGCATAGATTCATGAAACACTTATGCCAACAGATGGACCCGAATCGCTGACTCAAGCCCAGCTCATCGGTTCGCTCATATACCACACCTCCTGCAGCAGCATGAAGGTGCTGCCGTCTCACAGTGCTTGGCTTCAAAGGCGTTCATAGCCGATATTTTCCTCATACGTCCACACTCGTTTCATTTCAATGCATCGAATTCGATGAAGATTCAATTATTCATGGTCATAAAAAGGAATCGTCATGGTCCGTATTATCAAAATGCGTTCTTTTTTTTGATCTGATACATAGATTGATCGGCGTGACGCAGGAGTGTTTCGCTATCTCTTCCATGCTGCGGATAGATGGCAAGACCAATTGAGGCCTGGATTTGACATTCGATGTCACCGATTCGAAACACTTCCCTTATGCGTTCAAAAATCATATTCGTGAAATCATCTATACTCTTTTCATCCTCGAGGTTTTCGATGATCGCGGTGAACTCGTCACCACCGATACGTGCGGCGGTATCCCTTGTTTTTACACAGCTTGCGAGTCGTTCTCCGACATGTTGTAAGACTTTGTCGCCAATCGCGTGACCGTGTCGGTCATTAATCGTTTTGAATCCGTCTAAATCGATGAAAAGAAGAGCGAAACGACGCCCGTGCTTTTCGTGTTTTCCGATCATCTTTTCAAGCGTCTCGAAAAAGAGTCGTCGATTCGGTAGCGCGGTCAACGCATCATGATTTGCCTGAAACGCCAGTTCAAGCTCAAGTTCTTTCCGCTTCGTGATATCCGTTGACGAACCAACAATATGTGTGATGCGCGGACCGTCAAAAATCGGTGTCAGGGTGGTAAGCCAAATACGATTACCCGCCGGAAGGCTTAATTCTTCTTCGTATGTAACACGCGTTTTTTTTTCGACACACATTTGGTAGTTTCTAGAGACACGATCGCCCATTTCGACTCCAAGCAGTTCCTGTGGCGTCTTGTTTTTAAGCTGATCGAGTCCGATTCCGGTCCTTATTTGATGCGAGAGGTTGTTTCGAATCAAAGTGAATTGCCGATTTTCCTTGACTTCGATCAAAAACATCGCGTCTTGTGTCCCATTGAATACTTTTTCATACTCAGCGGTCAACCTCGTAATCTCTCGTTCCGTCTCTTTCATGTGCGTGATATCCGTATGTGCTCCAAGCATCCGAATCGCTTTACCCTGTTCATCTCTGATCGCGAGTCCACGACACCTGATCCAGACGGTCGAACCGTTTTTGTGCCGATAACGGACGATCTGATCATAAGGATGGTTAGGATTTTCGATATGTCGCTCTAGGTTTTCTTTGGCTATTTTCAAGTCCTCTGCAAAAATGAGGTCCTGCCATTCGCATGCCAAGTGTTTTTTTTCATTCGGATTGAATCCGAGTGTCGTCCAAAACTTATCGCTCATCCATTCGTGTTTCGGATCTATTAGATCCCAATACCACATGCCATCAAGTGAACCCGCTTGAATGAACTCAAAAATACTTGAATCGTTTTTGACGAGTTCATAGAGTTCTTTTTTGAGATAGTTGTCTTTCATGATTGGAGTTCCTCTTTTTCTATGCTTTCGCTGCCTTTTCTCTTCGAACGAACGCGATTTTTTTAGTCTATTCGAAAATAAGTCAGTTCAATTCTACCAAAATTTTAATTTCTATGCAATAATTATAAATCTCAGTCATCCTGATATCTCGTTCGTTGACAAAAGAACTTACGCGCTGACTTCGTAAATGATCGTTTTTTTAACAACAGTGGTTTGTCTTGCGTGTCTATGCGCATACGCTCACCTTTCTACTCAACATGAAAAAATCCCGGAAGCATAAACGCATGCCTAAGCAAAGCAAAAAAGGGTGGTGAGCCACCCAAAGTATCGAGGGATTAGCAAAGAACAGGTATGCGTGCTCGCCATGATCGATGAAAACGATCGGATCCTATCGAAAGTAATCG
>CAYUIK010000037.1:0-41837 GCA_964444805.1 uncultured Acholeplasmataceae bacterium
ACTGAATTTTACGCACATAGATTTCTACAAAGTGGCAAATAGTAAATATGGGCCATATAAAAGAGCATCCGTGAACGTGTGTAACTTTATACTATCGCCCAAGGTATTAGAGACACCTAACAAAAAAGATAGTAGACCAGGTCTAATAAATCCCTACGCCTACTACCTTAGTAAAACTGTAATTGGAATATAAAATTGAACCGCCCTGTACGGTTCCGTACGCAGGGTGGTGTGAGAGGGACTGAATAAATTCATTATTTAGTCTCTACTCGATTTTGGATGATTCGATGAAAGGACAGGATGAGTCTGGTTTTCTCATGAGGCGGCATGGATAGGGCATGTGTCTCCAAGAGTCATATCCACTTAAAGAATAAGCATGATAAAGTTTAAAGTATACGGGATTAATGAACGAAATCAATTAAAATATACATATATTCAATAAATATCAATAAAATAATAAGAAAAATCAAAAAAAGTCTTGACAAACAAACAAGATATTAATATAATCAAGGTGTAAGTTAAAAATGTTAATCGATATAGCATATGAAACGAACAAAAAGAACTTACAAATAAATATAGGCAAGGGAGATAGAAAATATGATGAACCTCATCCAAACCAACGAACAAAAGGCACGCGAACAACGCGTTCACTACCAAAGCGAACACCTGATCAAAAAAGGAGAAGAACAATGGCTCAATTACTGAGAAACATGAAAACGAAGCACATGCTCAAAACATACCAAACCAATCACCTGATCAAGAAAGGAGAAGAACAATGGCTCTTCTACTAAGACCCCTCTATCTCTTCGTTTGTCTCCTCGTGTTGACGGGATGTGCGATTACGACGGATCGCGATGTACGCGATTCGGATGAGACGAACGAAACATCCTACGAATCACGTACCGGATCGATCACCGAAGATGGCGCTTACCTTCAGTACCAAAAGCTCGAAGGCAACGAAACGCTCTATCGTCTCGCTGCGAATCATAGCTATACGATCGACGTACAACAACGAACCGACGAAGGTGAACTCGGCGTCGTCCTAATCGATGCATTCGACCGCATCCATGTCCTAAGAGAGAGAAACGTGATCGAGTGCGTGCACGGTGACTATGTCATCAAGGTCATCGGTAAGGGTGGAAGTGGCACGGTTTCCATTTCCCTGGAAACACGGGATCTAGCGATCGCCAACGGATAATAAAAAAGGAACCATGCGTTCCTTTTTTTCATCTTAAAGATTTTTCATGAGATTGACATAGAACTGAACGCCACGCACGACGTTTTCCGTGGAAATCGATTCGTCGATTCCATGGATCTTTGCAAGATCATCTTTGGAAACGTCCATCGGCGAAAACTTGTAGACGTGATCGGATATGTTGTGATAGTGTCTGGAGTCGGTCGTCGCGACCATGAGGTATGGAGTCGTGAGGACGTCCTTCCACGTGCTTTTGATCGCGCGCTCGATGCGTTTGTAAGGTTCGTCTAGATGACTGACCGATGTCGCTTCTGATGCTTCGAGGACTTCGATTTCAACGTTTTCGTTCGCGATGATCGTTTTGATCCGGTCCAGGACGACATCGGGGTGATCGAAGAGGGCCAGGCGGTAGTTGATCCCGATGGTTGCTGTCGTGGGGAGGACGTTGATCGCGTCACTGCCTTGGGCGAGCGTAAACGCCTGGGTCGTCTTGAACATGGAGAGGAATTCGCCTCCGGATGACTTGGCGATACGTTTGACGACGGGAAGGAAAGCCCATAGGTTCGAAAAGATCAGGCGGATGGCGAAGGATTTCGAGTGCGGCGCGAGCGTTTCGAATAGTTTTTTGACGGGGTCGGTCAGTTTCACTTTGAACGACGGGTGATGATCGAGTGCGGTGATGGCGCGAGCGAGTTCGGTCAGAGGCGATTTTTCCGGAGGACTCGAAGCGTGCCCGCCTTGGGAACGTACGGTGAGTTTGAGATTTAAGAATCCTTTTTCGGCGATCCCGATGACGGCGACTTTCTCTTTAACTCCCGGGAACATGTTCGATACGATCGCTCCACCTTCATCGAGAACGAGACCGGGTTTGACGCCGTTTTGCTGGAGATAATCGGCGATGGCCGGGGCCGAAAGGCCACTGACCTCTTCGTCGCCGCCTAAAGCGATGTAGACGTCGTTTGCAAAGACACGTCCCGTTTTAAGCGTATGTTCCATCGCTTCCATGATCGATGCGAGGCTGTTCTTCGTGTCGAGTGTCCCGCGTCCGTGGACGGATCCGTTTTCGATACGACCGCTAAAGGGGTCGTATGTCCAATCACCTTCGACCGGGACGACGTCATAGTGCGCCATCAAGACCGTGGGTGAATCGTTTCGTTTTCCTTTGATGTGATAGAGAATACCTTTCTTGTGCAGGGACTTATGGGCGATTCGGTGAATTTCCGGGTAGCGATCGATCAAGTATTGGCGGAAACGTTCGAATTCTGTTTCATCGATAAGGCTCGGGTCCGAATAGGATATGGTTTTGATTTGAATCATCTCGGATAGCGACGTTATGGCGTGATCCGGATCGACCTCGATGCCGGTCGATTCAATCGCTGTCCGGTCCGGTCGAAAAGTGAAGGTCCGATAGAGGATGAGAAACATGAGAATAAAAAAGAGAAGGACAGGGAATATCCACCACATGTCAGATCTTTCCTTTCTTGTAGAGTGTGCGGGCCGTCACGAGCGCGATGACGACGCCGACTGGAACCATGATTCCGACGAGATCACGACTGCCGGGGACGAGTAAAAAGAAGAGAACCATGAAGGCAATCGGAACAACAGCGATCGACACGCGTTTCGCGACATAGACGATACCGAGCGCGCCGAAGAGAGCAGGAATGATGTTGTCGAAAGCCGGTTTCAATACGTCCGATTCGAGAAACGGCGTCAAGGGAATGATGAGAATCGCACCGATGACGATAATGAGAGTCGTGGTAATGCTGCTCGCGGCAATCGCGATGGTCGCGATGACGTCACCCTTTTCGGTGGCTTTGTCGACGCCAAGCGCATCCTGAGCGTTCAGGGCGGCCGGCACTTTGAGGCTCGTCAGATTTCCCGTAACGAAACCGAGATAACTGCCGCCGACGCCAAGCATCGGCGTAAACGTGAAGACTTCGATCGTCGTGACGGGCCAAAAGATCACTGCGGTCGCGATAAAACCGGGAAGGAAGTTTCTAAAAGACGGCCAGACGCCCGTTACGGTGCTGATGACGAGGGGGACACTGATGAAAAGCAGGAGTGCACCGATCATCCAGATGCGTCCTTCAACGTGAAGTTGGTCGGTTTCCGTTCTTCTTTTCATTATCTCACCCCCATGTGTGCGAACCATATGGCGAGAGCCATGGCGATGACCATGCTCAGCGGCAAGGCGTAGTTTTTCAGACCTTCGAGACGATACCTTTTGATGATCATACCGAAGATCATGATCGTGACAGCTGAGCTTATAAGAACGAGGATGGCAAGGAAGGAAATATAGGTTTCACCGAGATCGTTTTCGACGGGGGCGACGACATAGCCGATGAAAGCGGAGATCATGCCCAGGAAGATCGCGTCCATCATGATCGGGTTGAAGGCCTTGTTTTTTTCCTTGATGCTTTCCATCTTCGAACTCATCCTTTTAAAAAAGATCGGGATGATCAGAAGCGGCGGGATACAGCCGAGTGTCATGACCCATAAGGCGGTGATGATCATATCCGATGTCAGGGCATCACCGATATTGGCTTTATAGACGCCTTGGATGACGTTGATTGCTGCGGGGAGTTCGTAGGTGACGGCACCGAGTGTTCCGAGACGCATACCGGCGAGCATCGGTCCGAAGACCTTCGAAAGCGCGACCAGTCCGATTAGAATCGCCAGTGATGGCGCGATGCTGAAGATGACCGAAGATAAAATCGTTTGAGCGATGTCCTTATGTTCAAAACCGAGGGCGAGCGCTTTTTTGCGGGCTTTGACGAGAAATACGACCGACTGCAAGAGGACATAGAAGAAAACGACTCCGAGGAGAAGGTATAGCCACCAGGCACTTAAAAATACGACTGCGATTCTCATGTAATTCTTACCTCGCTATTCTTGTTTGCTTCCATTATATAATGGAAGAGCGATTTGACCAAACAAACAAGGAACAATTCCCGATAAAGATTGACTGGGAATTAAAAAAGATCGTTCGAAAAACGAACGATCCTTGAATGCGGGGGAAATGATCGATTATTTTTGCGGTACGCGAATTTTCTTGAGGTTTGCGAAACGGGGAAGACCGTCTTGCAAAGCGGCCTTGTCATCTCCCTGGATGAGCGGAAGCGCATAGCGAACGTAGTCCTCGCTCATGCCCTTGCCATCGGGAAGAATCCACTCGAGCGGAACTTTCTGTTCGATATTCGCGGCTTTTCGAAGGGAGACGCGCTTATACTTGATCTTATAGGGGTCGGTGGATATGCGTTCGAATCCGATCATCTTGTCCGATGCACCGTTAACGGCCGCACGAACGGCTCTTACGCCGGCCGTGTAAGCTTCTTTGACATCGACTTTGGACGCTAGATGGGCCGAGCAGCGCTGAAGAAGACTGAACTCGATCGCTCGAACTTTGACGTTCATGCGCACTCCGACTTCTTGAGCGAGCACCTGGGCGGTTCCACCGAGTTGAGCGTGGCCGAAAGCATCCTTGTTGAGATCCTGATAGAGTTCGGGGATGTACTTGCCTTCCTTTGTCTTGACGCCTTCGCTGATCGCGACGATGACTTTTCCTTTGGCGTCCAGTGTTTTTTGGACGTGGGAGAAAAAGACATCGAGGTCGAAGGGAAGTTCGGGAAGATACATGAGATCCGGACCTTGACCCTGTGACTGTGCGAGTGCCGCAGCGGCGGTCAGCCATCCGGCGTTTCGCCCCATGACTTCGACGATCGTTACCATCGGACGATCGTAGACGGTCGCGTCATGATAGAGTTCCATGAAGGAGGTTGCGACGTATTTCGCCGCGCTCCCGTACCCGGGTGAGTGATCGGTCGCGTTTAGGTCGTTGTCGATCGTCTTGGGAATACCGATGACGTTGCAGTCATATTCGGACTTTTTAAAGAACTTGCTGATCTTGCTGCACGTATCCATCGAGTCGTTTCCGCCATTATAGAAAAAGAAGCGGATGTTGTACTTCTTGAAAACCTCAAGCAGTCTCTGGTAGTCGCTATCGTCCTTTTTGGGATCCTTGAGTTTGTAGCGGACGCTACCGATCGCGGAAGACGGGGTGTTTTTGAGACGTTTGAGTTCCTCTTCGTCTTCCTTCGTCATATCATAGAATTCTTCGTTTAAAATGCCCTTGATGCCGTGTACGGCACCGTAGACTCCGGTAATCTGTTCATGCTTCAATGCTTCGAGAAAAACACCTGCAGCGCTTGCATTGATCACGCTTGTCGGGCCGCCGGATTGACCGAGGAGAGCTACACCTTTTAAATCTTTCATATCATCACCAACTATACTTTTTTCTTTTATTGTAACACACAACGGCGAAAAAAAACGGAAAAACCGCGTAAAATCGTTTTCACAAAGATGGGAATTGAATGCCTTTACGCTATAATTCGAAAGGATATTATGATATAATAATACGTGGTATTTCTAATAGAAAAGGTGATGAACACATATGATCATTGGTGTATTAACTTCTGGAGGCGACGCACCGGGCATGAACGCCACGATTCGTGCGGTTGTCCGTGCGAGCGAGGGATACAACCATCAGGTTTATGGAATACGAAACGGGTATCGGGGTTTGATCGAAGATGACATGGTCCTTCTCGATCATCAGAGCGTATCGGGCATGTTGTCCAAGGGTGGAACATTTCTTGGTACCGATCGGGTCCCGGAATTTTTGGATGAATCCGTCCGGCAAAAAGGTGTCGACAATTTGAAGAAACGCGGGATTGAAGCACTGATCACGATCGGTGGCGATGGGACGTACAAGGGTGCGAACGCACTTTCGCGGATGGGCGTCAAGACGATTGCCTTACCGGGAACGATCGACAATGACATCGCCGGTACGGACTATACGATTGGATTTCATTCTGCCGTCGAGACCATCGTGGAAGCGATCGACAAGCTCAGGGACACGTCACAGTCGCATCGTCGATGCAGTATCATCGAGACGATGGGAAGAAAATGCGGGGATCTCGCCCTTTTCTCCGGAATTTGTGGTGGCGCGGAGTTCATCATTACGCCCGAGAATCCGATCGAAAAAGATGTGATCATCGAACGGCTCAAAAAGCATAAGAAAGAGGGCCGTCGACACGCGATCATCGTCATTACCGAGAAGATTCTCGACGTTTACGAGCTCGCCAAGGAAATTACCGAACAGTCCGGATTCGCCTCAAGAGCGACCGTTCTCGGTTATATTCAACGCGGCGGATCACCGGCACCGGCCGACCGTATTCTCGCTTCGCGAATGGGAGCGTATGCCGTTGAACTGCTTTCTGATGATATTCATGGCGTTTGCGTCGG
Organism: uncultured Acholeplasmataceae bacterium; assembly: GCA_964444805.1. Taxonomy (GTDB): domain Bacteria; phylum Bacillota_I; class Bacilli_A; order Acholeplasmatales; family Acholeplasmataceae; genus RECG01. The sequence continues at coordinate 6,497 of CAYUIK010000037.1, forward strand.
TGAACGCGACTCACGGATGATTCACCTGCCGTATGCCAACGTCATCGGTCAAACGCGACCAAAGAATGCCATTTACAAGCTTATTAAAAAGGTTTCATAGAATCATAGGGAAACGTTTAAATAAAAGAGACCATATAGAGAAAGGATATGACTATGACCAAGTATGTTTACATGTTCAAAGAAGGTAATCAGACCATGCGCAACCTTCTCGGTGGTAAGGGCGCGAATCTCGGCGAGATGACGTCGCTCGGGTTACCCGTTCCACCAGGATTCACCGTTACGACAGAGGCTTGTATCGACTATTACAAGCGTGGTAAGGAAATCGCTCCGGAAATCATCGAGCAGATCTATCAAGCACTCGCTGAAACGGAAAAACTCGCTGATAAGCGTTTCGGGGACGTCAACAATCCGTTCCTTGTTTCGGTTCGTTCCGGTTCACGTGCCTCGATGCCGGGCATGATGGACACGATTCTCAATCTCGGCTTGACCGATGAATCGGTTAAAGGCCTCGCGCAATTGACGGGTAAGACGCGTTTCGCGTATGACTCCTATCGTCGTTTCATTCAGATGTTTTCGGACGTCGTCATGGGAATCGACAAGGAGAACTACGAGGAACTGCTCGAAGAAATGAAGGAAAAGAAGCATGTCGAACTCGATACCGAACTCGATGATGACGACATGGTTGAACTCGTTCGTCAGTTCAAGGAAAAATATCTTGCACTTAAAGGCGAACCATTCCCACAGGATCCACGTGAACAGCTGATCGAAGCGATTACCGCCGTTTTCCGTTCTTGGGACAACCCGCGAGCGAACTATTACCGACGCATGAACCATATTCCTTATGACTGGGGAACAGCTGTCAACGTTCAAGCGATGGTATTTGGAAACATGGGTGAGGACTCCGGAACAGGTGTTGCCTTTACGCGTAACCCATCCGATGGCACCAAGGAACTCTACGGCGAGTATCTATTCAATGCCCAGGGTGAAGATGTCGTCGCCGGTATTCGGACACCGAAACCGATCGCCGAACTCAAAAACGACAATCCGCGCCTCTATGATGAGTTCGTCGAGCTTTCGAACAAACTCGAAAAGCATTATCGTGACATGCAGGATATGGAGTTCACGATTGAAAAGGGTAAACTCTATATGTTGCAGACGCGGAACGGAAAACGTACCGCACAAGCAGCACTCAAGATCGCGATCGACCTCGTGGAAGAAGGCGTTCTTTCCAAGAAAGAAGCCGTTCTCAAGGTCGAACCCGCACAACTCGATGCTTTGCTTCATCCCCAGTTCGATCAAGACGCACTTAAAAACGCGAGTTTGATCGCGACCGGTCTCAATGCTTCTCCCGGTGCGGCAACCGGCCGTGCCGTCTTCAACGCCGAACGCGCGCGAGAACTCAAGGATCAGGACGGCATCCCCGTCATTCTCGTACGTCAAGAAACATCGCCTGAAGACATCGAAGGTATGGCTGTCGCCAACGGTATTCTAACTTCTCGTGGCGGTATGACGTCGCACGCCGCCGTCGTCGCCCGTGGTATGGGTAAATGTTGTGTCGCCGGTGCCGGTTCCGTCAAGGTAAGCGAAGCCAAGAAACAGTTCGTTGTTGACGGCAAGGTCTTCAAGGAAGGCGATTGGATTTCGCTTGATGGTTCGACCGGTAAGGTTTACGGTGAACGCATTCAAACGGTAGACGCGACGGTCTCCGGTGATTTTGAGAAACTCATGAACTGGGCCGATGAGTTCCGCGCACTCGGTGTACGCGCCAACGCGGACAACGAACGTGACGCGACGGTCGCCTACAATTATGGTGCACAGGGTATCGGTCTTTGCCGGACGGAACACATGTTCTTCGAAGGTGATCGAATTAGTGCGGTTCGAGAAATGATCGTGGCTAATACGCTCGAAGAGCGTGAAAAGGCTCTTGCTAAGCTGTTGCCGATGCAACGGGAAGATTTCATCAGTCTCTATAAGGCGATGAAGGGTCATCCTGTTACGGTACGCTATCTCGATCCACCACTCCATGAATTCCTGCCCACGGAGGAAAGTGATATTTTGGCTCTCGCCAAAGAAATGGGCTTGAAGCCGGAAGTTCTTCGTCAAACGATTGATGGTCTACACGAATCGAATCCGATGCTCGGACATCGCGGTGTACGCCTTTCGATCACGTATCCGGAAATCGCACGTATGCAGACACGAGCGGTCATTGAAGCGGCGATCGCCGTGACCAAGGACGGCTTGAAAGTTGTTCCGGAGATCATGATTCCGCTCGTCGGTGAAGTTAAAGAGCTCAAGTACATCAAGGATGTCGTCGTTGAAACAGCCGATGCCATCATTAAAGAATCGGGCATCGAATTGCCGTATCATGTCGGTACGATGATCGAAGTTCCGAGAGCCGCGCTTCTCGCCGATGAAGTCGCGAAAGAAGCGGAATTCTTCAGTTTCGGTACGAACGACTTGACGCAGATGACATTCGGTTTTAGTCGTGACGATGCGGGAACGTTCCTGCCCGAATACTATGAAAAGAGGATCTTCGAAAACGATCCTTTCGCACACGTCGACGAAAAGGGTGTCGGTAAACTCATGAAGATGGCGACTGAACTCGGTCTTCAGACCCGTCCCGATATCAAGCTCGGTATTTGTGGCGAACACGGTGGCGACCCGAAATCGGTCGAATTCTGTCATGACATCGGTCTTACCTATGTATCTTGTTCTCCTTTCCGAGTACCGATCGCACGTCTAGCAGCAGCACACGCCAACATCAAGAAACCACGTAATTAGAACTCAGAGACCGGTGACCAAGTCACCGGTCTTTAACTGCAAACGATAAGAAAGCATACAATGAGCATGGCCGGTGACCAAGTCACCGGTCTTTAACTGCAAACGATAAGAAAGTACGTAGTAAGCATGGCCGGTGATCAAGTCATCGGTCTTTAACTGCAAACGATAAGAAAGCATACAATGAGCATGACCGGTGATCAAGTCACCGGTCTTTAACGATAGACAACAAGAAACGGTACAATTGGAAATCATGACCGGTGACTAAGTCACCGGTCATTTGATTGAAAAACGCTTTCAAACAAGGGACTATTTGGTATTTATCGTGGACGTGGTATAATATTGATGAAATCCATTCGATCAGGAGTTGCCATGTGGTTTGTGCTTGGGTACGATCCAACTGAAAGCGGCAGGTATCGACACAAGGCATCACGAGGGTGCCTTTTTCGTGAGGTAGAAAACGATGATTTATAGCGACGCACTCATGTACGTGCTAGGTGGTCTCGCACTCTTTCTTTTCGGTATCAACATGTTGAGCGATTCACTCAAGGCCGTAGCCGGAAACAAGCTCAAGGTTATCATCGAAAAGTCGACCAATACGCCGCTCAAAGGCGTTCTCGTCGGTATTTTGTTGACCGTGGCCATTCAGTCCTCTTCCGGAGCGACGGTGCTTACCATCGGCTTGCTGAGGGCCGGGTTGATGACGTTTTCGCAGAGCGTTGGCATCATTATGGGTGCGAACATCGGGACGACGGTAACCTCTTTTATCATCGGACTTCCTGTTGCGGACTATGGACCGATTATGCTCGCGATCGGTATGTTCATGCATTTTTTCAAGCGTAAAAAGGTCAAGCATATCGGTGGTGCAATCTTTGGTCTTGGTATGCTCTTTTATGGACTCAAGACGATGGAAGCGGGGCTTAAACCTCTAGCGGCTACGCCTCAGGCTGAAAGCATGTTCGTCTCCTTTTCGAAGAACTGGTTTTTGGGTACGATCTTTGGGACCTTTTTCACCAGTGTTGTCCAGTCTTCTTCGGCTTCGATCGGTGTCCTGCAAAAACTCTATGCTTTGAATGCCGAGGGCGTTTCATCGATCCAGTTAACCGGAGCCGTACCGATTCTTCTTGGTGCGAACATCGGGACGACAGTAACCGCTTTTATCGCTTCGATTGGCGGAAACAAGGATAGCAAGCGCGCTGCGCTCATTCACGTCATGTTCAATCTGATCGCTGCGATGATTTTTCTTAGTGTACTTTTGCCTTATGAAGCGCTGATCCAGTATATTGAGGATCGATTTCTTCACCCGTATTCGATGCTTACGATCGCGTTTGCTCACGCGATCCAAAACATCGTTACGGCGATTCTTTTATTCGGGTTCATCAAGTATCTCATACGTTTCGTCAAGTGGGTGATAAAGGATGACCGCGTCGAGCGTCTTCCAGAAGAAGTGTTCGATGAAAAACTGATCGAAGAATCACCCGTGCTCGCACTCGAGTTCGTTAACAAGGGGATTCTCTATATGGGTTCGATCGTCAAAGAATATTTTGATCTTACGAGGTCATACAGTTTCAAAGAGAAAGCGAAACTCGTCGATGAGGCCGATGGTCTAGAAATGCTGATCGATACGTATGATGAAAAACTACACGATTATCTGATTAAGATCTCACGCGTCGGCTTGGATAAGTACAATTCACGACGTTTATCCCGAAGTCTCGACACGATCCGTGATTTCGAGCGAATCGGCGATCACTTGACGAACATCGTCGAGTTTTTCGAAGATCGTTATCAGGAATCCCAGTTCCTGTCCGTTGACGGTACGTCGGATTTGAACCAGCTCTATGACGTTTTGGAAACGATGCTTAATGACGCCCTTGAGAGCCTGCAGACGAACGATATCAAGATCGCTCAACGGGTTGTCGAGAATGAGCATATCGTCGATGAACTCGAAGAGATCTTCCGTTATCGCTATATCGAACGACTCAAGAACGGCGAAGTGACGTTCGTGCTGGCGGCGAATTACGCCGATATTCTCTCGAATCTCGAACGGATCGGTGACCATCTACTCAATATTGCCGGAGCGATCATCGAACCGATGCACGTTCCGCAAGGCGACATCGTCGAAAAAGACGACGAAAGGATGTGAACAAGGTGTTCGACCTCAAAGCACCCTTTGATCCGAAGGGCGACCAGATTCAAGCGATCGAAACGTTAAAATATAATTTTGAGCAAGGAATAGACCGTCAGGTTCTCCTCGGAGCGACCGGGACCGGCAAGACCTTCACGATCGCGAATATGATTTCCAAACTGCAAAAAAAGACGCTGATTCTCGCGCCAAACAAGACGCTTGCCGGTCAACTTTACGGCGAACTCAAAGTGTTTTTCCCGCACAATCGTGTCGAGTACTTCATATCCTATTATGATTACTATCAACCGGAAGCATACGTCGTGTCCTCGGATACGTATATCGAAAAGGATTCATCGATCAACGATGAGATCGATGAACTGAGACATAGCGCGACTGCATCCCTTCTCGAGAAGGACGACGTCATCGTCGTTGCTTCGGTCTCGTGTATTTATGGTATTGGCGATCCGTCGGATTACCAGAATGCCATGATTTTTTTGCGAATGAACGAGGATTACGGCAGGGATCGCTTGATCGATCGCCTCGTCGAACTGACCTATCAGCGAAACGACGTGGACTTTCAAAGAGGAACCTTTCGGGTTCGCGGTGACCTAATCGAGGTCATACCGGCCTATGAACGGGCTCAAGGCATTCGCATCTCTTTTTTCGGTGATGAGATCGATGGGATTCAACGCTTCGACGTCGTTACCGGACAGGCACTCGAACAGTTGAGTTATGTAACTGTTTTTCCGGCGACCCATTTCATGACCAACAAGGACAAGCTCAAGGAATCGATTCGCCGGATTCGTAACGAACTCGAAGATCAGATCCTTTATTTCAAGGAAAACGATCGTCTGCTCGAGGCGCAACGAATCGAGCAACGCACGCGTTACGACCTCGAGATGCTCGAGGAAATCGGGATTTGCAGCGGGATCGAGAACTACTCGCGTCACTTGTCTTTACGTGAAGCGGGTGAGACACCAGCGACGTTGATGGACTTCTTCGGGGACGACTATCTTTTAATCATCGATGAATCGCACGTCACCGTGCCACAGGTACGGGGCATGTATGCCGGAGACCGTTCCCGTAAAGAAACGCTCGTCAATCATGGGTTCCGCTTGCCGAGTGCTCTTGACAACAGGCCGTTACAATTCGATGAGTTCGAAAAGAAGATCGACAAAGTCATCTTCCTTTCGGCCACACCGGGTGCCTATGAACTCGAACGAGGCTATCCCGTGATCGAACAGATCATTCGACCGACCTATCTGCTCGATCCCATCATCGATGTTCGTCCGACCGATGGGCAGATGGACGACCTCTATTTCGAGATCAAGAAACGAACCGAAAACAACGAACGCGTTCTCGTAACGACGCTCACGATTCGGATGAGCGAGGATTTGACCGCGTACTTCAAGAAACTCGGACTCAAGGTCGCTTATTTGCATAGTGAGATCAAGTCGCTTGATCGCATTACGATTTTAAGAGATCTTCGGCTGGGAAAGTACGACTGTCTCATTGGAATCAATCTCTTGCGTGAGGGGCTCGACTTGCCGGAGGTTTCCCTGGTCGCCATTCTCGATGCCGATAAGCAAGGATTTCTGCGCAGCAATCGCTCGCTGATCCAAACGATCGGACGAGCTGCCAGAAATGAAAACGGACGCGTGATCATGTATGCGGATAAGGTGAGCGATGCCATGGCGTTCGCGATCGAAGAAACGGAAAGAAGACGACGTATCCAAAAGGACTTCAACGACCGTTACGGGATGACGCCGATCACGATCAAGAAAGATATTCTCGATCGGATCAGCATCAAAGAAGAAATTTTGGAAGAACCCAAGGCTTATGCGAAAATGACGAAGAAGGAGCGCACGAGAACGATTCAAAGAATCGAAGCGGAAATGAAAGAAGCTGCGAAACGGCTGGACTTCGAAAAGGCTGCCGAACTGCGTGACCTCCTCTTTGAGATCAAGGCGGAAACATCATGAACGATTCTAGGCTTCGCTTGGTCAAGGCCTTTCTCAAGGCTGAGTACGACAAGGACGTTCAAACATTCAAAAACATGGAAATCCGCAAGAAACGGGTCGTTCTTGTCGGCGACTCCCTTGTCGCTTATGCGAAAGACATCGTTGCAGGTGCCGTTAACCTCGGGATTCCCGGGGATACGACTCAAGGTGTGATCGACCGACTCGACCTTGTCTATCCCTTTGATCCGAGTCGGGTCGTTCTCTGGATTGGTACCAACGACCTCGTCCTGACGGATGACGATAACCTGACGATCGCGGAGCGGATCCTTTGGATCAAGCACGAGATCGAAGATAACATGGCTGCGCGCGTGCTCCTCTGCACGCTCGCCCCGGTCAATGAAAGTCGGTTCGAGAAACATATGTTCAAACGAAACAATCAGGACATCGAAGCGATCAACGCCATGCTTAAACACGAAGTCGAAGACATCGTCGATGCGCACCGTGTTCTCGTGTCGGACGGAAAACTCAAGGATGAATACACGACCGATGGCTTGCATCTGACGGAGCAGGGCTATGCCGTCTTTGGTCGTGCACTTTCGTCGAAACTGTGATAAGATGAAGTTGGGTGATCCTATGAATGCACAAAAACACTATCAGGCCGGATTGGCGCATTACGTGTTGAACGTTTCATCGAAAAATATCGTACAAGCACGCGAACATTTCGAACGTGCCGCCGAACTCGGCTATGCCGATGCCAACTATTTTCTTGGCCGGATGTTTTTGTTAGGCGACGGCGTTTCTAAGGATGAAGAGAAGGCCACCGCGTATTTCAAGGACGGAGAAACGAGCAATAAGTGCGGTTATGCCCTTGGTCTTGCCTATAAGGACGGCCGTGGCGTCAAAAAGGATGAAAAGCAGGCCACAAAGCTGTTTGAAAAGCACTATCTCGACTTGTTGGAAGAAGCAAAGGCGAACGATGTCGTTTCGAAGCATCTCGTTGGGGCGTGTTTCTATTACGGCCACGGCGTCAAACCTTCGATTTTAAAGGCGATCGAGTGGTTCCAGCAAGCAGCGAAAAAACGATATGCCGATTCCTTTTACATGCTCGGCATGATCCATGAAACCGTCGATGAGGAAAATCCGAAGACGGACGAGGCCATCGGATACTATGAAGGCGCGGCCAAGCAAGGCCATCCGTATGCCGAGTATGCTTTGGGGACGATCTATCTTGAAAAGAAGATGTGGCCGAAGGCGATCCACTATTACGAACGGGCCGCGAAGCAGAATTATGACCTCGCCGCTTTTTCACTCGCGATGGTTTATCGGGAGCGCGAACCGAAGAAACCGGAAAAAGCCTATGAATGGTTTTTAGTCGCTGCGAAACAGGGCCACCGCGAAGCCGAGTATTATACCGGACTCTACAATCAGCTCGGCCGAGGTACGACAAAAAATATGCAACAGGCCGTCTTTTGGTATGAACGGGCGGCACTGAAAAAAGAAAAGAACGCGCTCTATCATCTCGCGCTCATTCTTATGCGTAACCAGAAGAAACCGGATTCCTATATCCGTCGCTTGCTCGAACAGGCAGCTGTCTTAGAACATCCTCACGCCCAATACAATCTCGCGGTGATGTATCAGAAGGGCGATGGCGTTGATCAGGATTTGCGTAAGGCGTTTCTTTGGTATGAGAAGGCCGCTGAAGCGGACCTTGATATCGCTCAATACAACCTCGGGATGCTCTATCTTCAAGGTCTAGGAACAGAAAAGGACGTCAGAAAGGCCCGGATGTTGTTGGAAAAGGCCGCGGAACAAGGCCTGGAAGTCGCAGAAGAGATGCTCCATACGATCGATAACTACGATACGCTCAAAAAAAGCCCGTGGCAATCCTGAAATACGTCTATCTCGCTTTCGGACTGGGGCTCTTTTTGTTTATGAACGTTCTTTCCTATACGCGGGAAGCGTATGCGGCACCACTGTCTATGAAGGTGCTTTTCAGTTCGATTTCTTTGGTTTTGTTAACGATCGATTATACCTTGATCCTTTTTGAGGATCGGTTTCTTTTAAGGCCGCTAGCGACGCATACGCGTATCATTCTTTATATCGGTGTCGTCGTGATCCCCCTGATCAGTCTTTATTATGCGTAGCGATTCGAATCAGGATTTCGGTGGCTTTTTCCATTTGGTTGATCGAGGCGAACTCCATACGTCCATGGAACTGGAATCCGCCGGTGCCAAGGTTGGGGCAGGGTAGACCCATAAACGTCAATCTCGAACCGTCGGTACCGCCGCGAATGGGCTCACTCTTTGGTGTGATGCCGACGCTTTCGATCGCTTTCTTGGCGCGTTCGACGATGTCCAGGCGATCTTTTAGGACCTCGTACATGTTATAGTAACTGTCCGTCATCTCGAGTTTGACGGCAGGATAGCCGTAACGGGCGTTGAGGAAATCCTTGATTTCTTCGAAGTCCTTTTTTTGTTTCTCGAAGAGAGATTTGTCGTGGTTGCGGATGATGTATTGGCTCTTCGATTCTTCGACTTGACCGTGCATGCTCGTCTGGTGATTGAAGCCTTCGTAGTTCTCGGTATAGGCGGGGTTAAGAAATTCGGGTAGGAGCGCGTGAAACTCATGGGCGAGATGAAGCGAGTTGACGAGTTTGTTTTTCGCGGTACCTGGATGGATGCTCTTACCGATGAACGTTAGGTTCGCGGTAGCAGCATTGAAATTTTCGTAGTCGATACCGCCGACCGCGCTGCCGTCGGCGGTATAGGCGAAGTCGGCCTTAAAATAGTCCAGGTTGAAAAGGTCAGCGCCGCGGCCGATCTCTTCGTCCGGCGTAAAACAGATGTAGATGTCGCCGTGGGGGATATCCGTGTTCGTCGTGAAGTGGCGGGCGAGTTCCATGATTTCAGCGACGCCACACTTGTCATCAGCACCGAGAAGCGTATTTCCGTCGGTGACGATGATGTCGTCGCCGATGACATAAGACAGGCTCGGATAATCTTTTGGGGACATGCTGTAGGCGTCATTCAAGATGATTTCTTCGCCCCCGTAGTTTTCGATGATTCGCGGGTTGACGTTCGAACCGGGTGCGTCCGGTGACGTATCGACGTGGGCAATGAAGCCGATCGCAGGTGCGTCCTTGACGTTTCCGGCGATTTTCGCATAGACGTATCCGTGTTCGTCAAGAAACGCGTCTAAGCCGAATGACTTGAGCTCTTTCTCGAGCAAACGGCTGAGATCTTTCTGTTTTTCCGTCGACGGGCAAGTCGCGACGTTGTGGTCCGATTGCGTGTCGATTTTGACATAGCGTAAGAAACGTTCGATGAGTGGAGTCATGTTTACACCTTCTTTTTTTCTTTCATTATACCAAAAATAGGGACAATAATGGCAAAATATTAAAAAAATCAAGGATAAAATCAATTTTTTTAATCTTTTTCGGACAAAACACTTGACAAGTCCAGACTGAATGAATATAATTAAGATGTAAATTAAAAATATCAATATTGGCGGCGTAAACATGAAGAGAATTGAAATACTGAATGAACTTAGCGAAAAGAAACGATCAAAAAAGGAAGTCTATCGAGCGCTCTACCCGAAACCTCGAAAACCGCGACAGGCGCATTTCGTCAAACTCAAAATTGCCATTCCCGATGAAAAAGGCGTATCGCGATTGCTGTCCATATTGCTTTTCTTACCGGCACCGATGTTTCTTGTCAAATGGATCATGCGGCGGGCCGTTAAAGAAAAGTATTTGGAACAATCCGGATTAGCGAAAGCGGACATTATGAAACTCGTATCGATGGCTGGCGTACGCGTCTTCGTCCACGCTAAGGACGGCACGCGCGTCGCCATCAAGACGATCTAGAGGAGGAATAACCATGCGATATCATAAACGACGTTGGTTGATCGACAACCGAAAACCGATCGAACGATCGGTTTGGTCGGTTTCACGATCACTTGAGAACGTCCAAGGATTCAGCGGTTTAAGTTGCCAATAAAAAAAAGGAGATAAACTATGACAAGTCAAGTGGAAAATGACATTTAACACGAAAAGACCTCAAAAGAAGTCGAAAGGATACAAGGCTATGAATCAACAACTGCAGCTACATCAGTTTAATGATTATTTGAAGTCGTTACTGTTGTAATCCAAATGATAGAACTCAAGATGATAGATCATTCTCAAGAGTTTACGACATATGTGAGTCATAATGACTTTATGGTGTTTATCTTCCGATTTCTTCTTATGATAGAAATCATTGATCGTCGGGAGAAATCTAAGTGCCTGGAACGCATAATTCCAAATGGTTTTTCTAAGAAGTGAAGAACCACGCTTTACGATTTTGCCTGTACGGTTCATCTGGCCCGATTGAAGGATGCGGACTTTGAGTCCGGCATGAGAGATGAGTTTTCCCGGACTACTGAAGTTTCGGATATCGCCGATTTCAGCATAAATCGTAGCCGCTTGAATGACACCCAAACCCGGAATGGTAAGGAGTTTGGAATCCGTTCGTTCAAAAAGGGTTTTGATCTCCGAGTCCAACGTATCGATCAGTGAATTCAAGTCTTTTAGATGTTGGATCGAAACTTTGATGATGCGTTCAAGATGAACGGAGTCCACACCGACCGAATGAGAGGCCAATTGCTTCAATTGATTGAACTTGGCATACGTGAATTTCCCTTTGGATAAAGTCTTGAGTTTGTCATAGTGCTTTTTATTCCATTTGGCGATCTTGGCCTTGGACGTATAGGTATTCAGGATAAAAAGGGCCACAGTACCCAATTTGTTGTTAAAGAAGGGTTTGAACTCGGGAAACATCTTATCAAGCACATTGGTGAGATGAACGAGTTCTCTGGAACGTTCTTCAATATAGTTGTTTCTCAATCTTACGAGTTCTCTTAAGTCGTTGACATGGTAAAATTGTGTATGTAGGTTATCGTAATCAACGGCACCTAGATACTTGGAAATAACTTCTGCATCAATTTTGTCGGTCTTAGCACCCTTTAACGAGAGAGCCTTGGAAAACTGACTCGTTAGATAAGGATTAAGTTCGATGAACGTGTAGCCTTCTTGAGTCAAGAAGTGCTTGAGGTTCGTTCCGTAGTGGCCAGTTGATTCGATACCTACTTTTATTTGAGTAGGATCACCTAATGATTTGAGTTCTGTGCGTAACAGACCAAATCCCTCCTTGTCATTGTTAAAGATAAAATCTTTAACTTTCACATTCGCCTCAGTAGCTATGAAGCAATTGTGTTTGAACTTAGAGATATCAATCCCTATGTGGTATGGCATAAAAGCCACCTCCTAAAAAGTATTTGGCACTGATGTCTGACACATATTCCTGTTTCCATAACCTTGTAATAAGACGTCAAGCGTCAATAAACTCATTGATAGTTAAAAAACAGGAACTGTGGTAGGAATCTCCTTTGATAGTCTAGCTATAGAATCATGACTCAAATCCACAGTGCCTATTTAAATTATAATAACAAAACTAGAAGAAAGGAACGTATATTCTAATAATCTTGTTACATTATTGAATATACAAGAGATTATCATGAGTAAAGGAAACAAGGTTTATCCCGTTATCTCGGTATGCCCAGTCTGTAAACACGACTTGCGCGTAGCGAAACTGAAGTGTGATCACTGTGATACCGTCATCGAAGGAGATTTCACGCTTTCCAAGTTCAATTACCTTGAAACGGACAAGCTCTATTTCATCGAAGTGTTCATGAAAAACCGGGGAAATATCAAGGCGATCGAAAAGGAGCTCAACATCAGTTATCCGACTGTTAAAAAGATGCTCGATGAGGTAATCACCGTTCTCGGCTATTCGCCGGATCAGTATACGGACGATAACTTTGAAAGCGAACAGACGAAAAAGGCGAAGAACAAGGATTGGAAAACAAGCGTTCTCGATCGAATCGAGAAGGGTGAACTGAAAGTCAACGAAGCGATCGATCTGATCAAGAAACGGAAATCAGGTGAATGATATGTCAAGAGATAATTTGAAAGAAGAAAGAATGAGAATACTCGATATGCTCCAGAAGGGCATCATCAAGCCGGAAGAAGCCGAGACGCTTCTCTCGACGCTCGAACGAGCCGATAGTGCTGAAGAGGTCGTTTTGTCCAACAAGAAAGCGCCTTTTCGGATGCTCAAGATCTATATTGACTCCAATGACGGCGATGTCGTCAAGGTTCAGATTCCCATCGAATTCGCCAAGCTTCTCAAAACGGACAAGTTCCGTTCGAACTTGAAAGGAACGGATATCGACATCGATGCCATCCTGGAAATGATCAATCAGGGCGTGGTTGGTGATCTGGTCAATATTCAGTCAGGCGATGGCGACGTGATTCGCGTCGTTGTCGAATAGAGGAAGAACGCTTAACGTTTTCTTCGTTTTAGACACACACTAGGAGACCATACTTCATGTTATTTGGTAAGCACTTTTTCAAGTATTATCTCAAGTATTGGATTTACTTTCTGAGCGGCATTCTGATCTTGATTGCTGTCGATTGGTTCCAGCTCGACATTCCGAAGATCATCGGTGAACTCGTCGATGATCTTCGGCTCGGAAGTACCGATACGAAGAGTATGTATCAATCGATCGGTCGTATCGCCGTTTTAGCTTTCGGCATTACGATCGGTCGGTTTATTTGGCGCTATACGATTTTCGGTGCGTCGCGTAAAATCGAATCCGATATTCGTTATGAGATGTTCGTTCACGCAACGAAACTCCCGCAACAGTATTACAGTCAGAAAAAAGTCGGCGGTCTGATGGCGCACTTCATCAACGACTTGCAGGCTTTGCGGATGGTTTACGGACCGGGTATTCTTATGCTCGCCGATGGACTGGCCTTGGGTTCGCTTGCGATTTATCGGATGGCGAATCTCAATGGGACGATGACGCTTTTTGCCGGAATCCCGATGTTCATTTTGATGATCGCGATGATTTTGATCATGCAGCGCATTCGCTTGCTTTTCAAGCTTCGTCAGGAGTCTTTTGAGGATTTGAGCGACTTCACGCAAGAGAACTTCTCAGGGATTACCGTGATCAAGGCTTTCGTACGGGAAATCAAGGAGTCGATGCTCTTTCAAAGGAAAAACCGCGATCTCTATGACAAGACGATGAAGTTCGTGCGATATTTGATTTTTATCGAGATCGGGATCTCAATCGCGATCAATCTGGTCGTTCTTTTGATTTTGTTCTACGGAAGTTATCTCGTCCTAAGGACGGATGCTACGGGGCTGACGCCCGGTCAGTTGACCGAGTATATCGCTTATTTCTTCATGCTGATCTGGCCAACGATGGCGATCGCCCGTTTTTTAGGTATTCACAGCCAAGCGAAAGCGAGCGCAGTCCGAATCGCCAAGATGCTCGACGAGGACGTCATCGTCGAAGATGGTCCGGATGTCTTGCGAAACGTCGACTTGACCGGAAAGATCGAGGTCAAAAAATTGACCTTCAAGTATCCGGATGGTGAAGATGACGTGCTCAAAGACGTCAGTTTCACGATTGAAAAGGGTGAGATGGTCGGTATTCTCGGACGAACCGGAAGCGGAAAGAGCAGTCTAGTCGATTTGTTGTTAAGGACGTACAACCTCGATTGTGGTCAAGTTTTTATTGATGGAGTCGACATCATGAAGTTACCGATCAAAAGCGTGCGCGACCTGATCGGTTACGTGCCGCAGGATAATTTCCTCTTTTCGGATACGATCGCGAGCAATATCGGTCTTTCGTTCGAACGCATGCATATCGAGGATGTCAAGCGGGCCGCCAAACTCGCGGACGTCTATGACAATATCAATGAATTCAAGGCAAAATTCGATACGATTCTCGGTGAACGCGGCGTCACCGTTTCCGGTGGACAGAAACAGCGCATCAGCATCGCGCGTGCACTCGCCAAGGATCCCGAAATTCTCATTCTCGATGATTCGGTTTCGGCCGTTGATACGGAGACGGAAGACGCGATCATTACGAATTTGAGCGAGGTGCGTCGCGGTAAGACGACGATTTTTATCGCGCACCGGATTTCGACCGTTAAAAAGATGGACAAGATCATTCTTCTTGAAAAAGGGAAACTGGTTGCGATCGGGAACCACAAGGAACTGATGAAGACGTCGGAACTCTATCGTTCGATGGTCAAACGACAGGAACTCGAGAACATCGTGGAAGGGGGTTCGACCGATGAAGGACTTTAAGGATTTTACGCGTGAGCGAAGCGATAAGGAAGTCTTAAAAAGACTTTTCGCCTACCTCAAGCCGCACAAGAAATATTTTATCTGGACCCTCGTTTTTATGGGCATCTCACTGCTCGTGCAGTTGTTGCCGCCGTATCTCATCGGACGGATCGTCGATGTGATCGGCGATGACGAGATTACGCGGGCTTCGAAGGAACAGACGATTATTACGATCGCCGTCGTCTTTACGAGTTTGATCGTTCTGGCCCATTCCTTCATATATTTTCAGAACTATTGGCTCCAGCGTATCGGGCAGAAGATCGTTGCCAAGATTCGGATCGACGTATTCGAACACATCGAAAAACTCGCGATCGGTCAGATCAACGAAGTCCCCGTCGGAAAGCTCGTGACCCGGGTCGCCAACGATACGAACGTCATCAGCGAGATGTATACGAATGTCGCGGTCAATCTGATCCGAAACTTTCTTTATCTGATCGGCATTCTGATCGTCCTCTTCTTTTTGAACTGGAAAATCACGCTCGCGCTTTTAGGGTTAATCCCTTTCGTCATTCTCGCGTCGGTGATTTTCCGGAAGTATTCAAGAGCGTCTTACCGTCGGGTCCGCGCCAATGTTTCGGAAGTCAATGCCTTTCTTTCGGAAAACCTCTCGGGCATGAAGGTCACACAGATCTTCAATCAGGAGGATAAAAAGCGACGGGAGTTCTATGAACGCAACGAGAAACTCGAAAAGAGTTATCTGCGGGAAATTCTCGTTTTCGGTATTTATCGCCCGACCATCTATGGTTTCGCGATGATCGGTGTCATCCTGTCGCTTCTGATCGGAATCGGGGATGTCATGGATCCGACGATCGCCTTTACGGCCGGGATGCTCTTTAGTTATTACATGTACGTTCAGGATTTCTTTCAGCCGATCCAACAGATGGCCGAGCAGTTTGACATGCTGCAAAACGCTTTTGCCAGTGCGGAGAAGATATTCGACGTGCTCGATACGAAACCCGCGATCATCGATCAAGATGACGCGATCGAACTCGAGTCGTTTACGGGCTCAATCGAATTCAAGGATGTCTGGTTCCGGTACATCGAGGACGAATGGGTACTCAAAGGCGTTAGTTTCCAAGTGAATGCGGGCGATACGGTCGCCTTCGTTGGTGCTACCGGTTCCGGAAAGACGACGATTCTCAGCTTGATCGTCCGGAACTACGAGATCCAGAAGGGTCAAATCCTAATCGATGGCATCGATATTCAGAGGATCAAGCGCTCCTCCTTACGCAAGCATATCGGACAGATGTTGCAGGATGTCTTCCTGTTCAGTGGTACGATCAAGAACAACATCGCTTTGAACAATGAGGATATAACGACCGAAGACGTTCGACAAGCGGCTGAATATGTCGGGGCAAACGGATTCATCGAGTCGCTGCAAGACGGATACGAGCACGTCGTGCTCGAACGCGGAAACAATTTCTCGAGCGGGCAAAGACAGCTCATTTCCTTCGCTCGTGCGCTCGTGTACAAGCCGAGTCTCATGATTCTCGATGAGGCAACCGCGAATATCGACAGTGAAACCGAGGAGTTGATCCAGGCGTCCTTGATCAAGATGATGAATATATCGACGATGATCATCGTTGCACACCGACTTTCGACGATCCAGCACGCCGACAAGATCATCGTCATGCAAAAGGGACAGATCAAGGAAATGGGGACGCATCAGGAACTGCTCAGGCATAAAGGACTCTATTTCCATCTTTACAGGTTGCAGTATGAAGAGAAGAAACTTTCAACGAATTTGGAACGCAAAGGAGAAACGACATGATCGAAAAAAAGGATCTACAAGATCTTCTCGATTTTGCCCTGGAAACGGGAGCTGACTTCGCGGAAATCTTTCTTGAGAATAAGGAATCGGCGACCACCAAGGTAATGAACGGTGACGTGACGAGCGTTGGCCGAAACAATGTGTATGGCGCTGGTATCCGGCTCTTGCACGAAACGGATGAGGTCTATGGGTATACGAACCGTGTTACGAAGGAATCGCTGAAAGAACTCGTGGGAAACTTGCGCGTGTCGTTTGCCTATGAACCGCGAAAAGCGAAAAGACTCGGGACGAAAAAACCGTACGTAACGGACGTCAAGCTAGCGATGAAGGATGTTTCTCGGGTTGAAAAGGCCCAAAAGCTGCAGGAACTGTCCAACATCATGAAAGACCATGACGCGCGAATCGTTCAGGCGGTCGCACAGTATGTCGAACATGAGCAGGACGTTTTGATCGCGAATAGCGAGGGCGTCTACCAGGATGACAAGCGCGTTTATACGCGTGTCGGTCTCGTAGCGGTCGCCCAGGAAGATGGACGGATGCAGCAGGCACATGAGGGTCCGGGACGATCGATGGGATTCGAGATTTTTGCTGAAATCGATATGAGAGCGCTCGCCAAGGGCGTTGCCGAAAGCGCAATCACGTTGCTCAGTGCCGAGGATATCGCGTCACAGGTCATGCCCGTCGTTTTGCATCATGGATTCGGTGGCGTGATTTTCCATGAGGCGTGCGGACATCCCCTTGAGGCGACCGCGGTCGCCAAAGGTCTTTCGCCTTTCGTCGGCAAGCTCGGAGAAAAAATCGGATCCGATGTCGTCACGGCCTATGATGATGGAAACATCAAGGGTGCGTGGGGACGTCTCACATACGACGATGAGGGTCGTCCGACACAGAAAAACCTGTTGATTGAAAACGGGACTCTCAAAGGTTATCTGATCGATTATCGGAATGCCCGAAAAATGAAAATGGAACCGACCGGCTCGGCCCGTCGGCAGTCGTATAAATATTCGCCGACATCGCGGATGAACTCGACGTTTATCGCGCCGGGTAAGGATTCGTTCGCGGATATTATTAAAGAAACGCCCTACGGACTTTTCGCCAAGAAACTCGGTGGCGGAACGGTCGTTCCGGCAACGGGAGAGTTCAACTTTGCCGTTCAGGAAGGATATATGATCGAAGACGGCAAACTGACGCGTCCCGTCCGCGGAGCGATGCTCATCGGTCACGGCAAGGACATCTTGTTTAAGATCGATCGGGTTGCCGATAATCTTACGCTCGGTCAAGGCATGTGCGGATCTCTTTCGGGGAGCATACCCGTTGATGTCGGACAGCCGACCATTCGCGTATCCGCGCTTACGGTCGGCGGAGCAGGAGGGAGGAAATGATGTATCAGGAGTGGTTAAGACTGGGGCTTGAAAAAGGTCTTGAGGATCTCGAGATTTTTAGTGTTCGCGATCGGAGCCTCAAACTTTCGGTTTATGAAGGTAAACTCGACCAGAACGTTCAAAGCGACGTCGAGGTCGTGACGATCCGCGGTATCTATCAGGAAAAGCTTTCAACGATTCGGTTTGAGAATTTCGCCAAAAGAAGCGTCTCGGCCATGCTCGACGAATTGATTGAAAACGCGAAAGCGTTGACCGTCAAGGAACCTGCGATCATCTATGAGGGGTCGTCGTCCTATCCTGAAATCGAACAGGAAGTCTACGATTTTAAAAGCGTACCGATCGAAAAGAAAATCCGTTTGATCAAGCGGTTAGAACAAGGCGTGCTCGCCCACGACCTCACCAAACAAGTTCAGACAACCGTATATCAGGAGTCCGATCGAACGACGACGCTCATCAATTCCAAGGGTTTGTCGCTAACAAGAAGGAATACGTATGCCTACGCTTACGCGATCGGTGTTTTTGCAAAGGCCGATGATGTCAAGACGGCTTATGATATCAAACTCGTCAAGTCGTTCGAGGCGTTTGATCCCGACAAGATGGCCAAGAATACGATTGAAAAGGGTGTCGCCAAGCTCGGTGGACGATCGCTGGCCTCAGGATCCTATCCGGTTGTCTTTTCCAATGAGATGTTCGCCGATATTCTTGGCGTTTTCACACCGATCTTTTCCGGTGAAGCGGCTTATCGAAACACGACACCGCTCAAGGACAAGGTCGACAAAGCGATCGCCTTGCCGACCGTGAACCTGATCGATGACCCATTGCATCAGGATGCGTACTTCCAGATGCCCTTCGATGACGAGGGTGTTGCCTGTAAGGCCCATAAATTCGTCGATCAAGGCGTTTTCACCGGTTTTATGCACAACTTGAAGACGGCTTCGATTTTTAAGACGGAATCGACCGGCAACGGGTTCGGTGGTGGTATTAGCCCGACCAATTTCTATCTTGAGCCGTCCGATACGCCTTTCGATTCGATGATCGAGTCGGTCGAACACGGTCTCTATATTACCGATCTGATCGGCTTGCATGCCGGTGTCAAGACGGTTTCCGGCGAGTTTTCCCTGCAAGCCGGCGGGTTTTATATCAAAAACGGAAAAATCGACCATCCGGTCAAGATGATCGTCGTTTCCGGAAATTTCTTTGATGTTTTGAACGAAATCGAGGCGATCGCATCCGATATGAAGTTCGGACTCTCTGGCGTTGGAAGTCCGAGCGTTCGGATCAAGTCTTTGATGATCGGTGGCGAAGCTTAGAATATATGAGTAATAAAGGAACCCCAGGGACGAGATCATCTCATCCCTGGGGTTTTTCGTTGTCGAGTCTAGGAATCGATGATGGATTTCTTGACCTTCTTGATAGGGACGGGGCCGAGATATGGTTTTTTAACCCGTCTTTTTTTAGATGCGTGAAGCGCGTTGACCGGACAGTGATTGATACAGCGGTAACAGGCGATGCACTGATTCTTTTCCAGGAGTTTTCCCTCGGACATCTCGAAGTTGTTTACCGGACACAGGTCGATGCACGTACCGCAAAGGATACAGGTGTCATCGATCTTGATGAGATGATCGAGAAACGCATCCTCGTTTGCGCGATAAGGTTTGCGCTGCATGTTGCCAAGAAGATGCGAAAGGGGATTCAGACCGGTTCTTATGCGTTTGTCTTGATCGATGACGCGCGCGAAACGTTTGATTTGCCGTTCTTTTCGTTGCTTTAATCGCCCGAAGTTCGTTCGAACCGGTAGAAACGAAAGATAGTCCGTTATGTTGTTCGGCATCCGGAAATGGGCGAGTTGAGGACAATCAAAGCCTTTTTTTTCGAGTTTTCTTGCGATATGAGCCGCTCCGTCGCCACTGAAAAGCCATTGCGTGCAAAAGACGAATGCGCGCATGTTTCGCGCTTCGATGCGATCGATGAAAGACCGTACGATTCGCGGGGCATCCGAGCCATAGATGGGATAACCGATCCCGATGCGATCGTAGGATTCGATGAGTTGATTCGGATCCTCGATCGCCTCGATCGGTAAAAGATCGACCTGGTGGCCGAGTGCTTTCAGTTCACATTGCAGCGTAGCTGCAACATAAAACGTATTACCTGTTCCGGAAAATTGAAAGATGCCGATTTTCATGCGTGATCACCGCTCGATCCGAACGTTTTTCTTGCGTTTACAGCTGTATTATACCATAGGTCCGTTTAAGGTAAATAATAGGCAATGCCGTTGACATCGACGGGACTTATCGATATAATGGATATACCCGACCGACCGTTCGGTCGGGAGACTTGCAAACAAGGAGATGTATCTATGGGCTCATATAGTGTTAAGCGTCCCATTACCGTTTTGATGGGCGTTTTGATTATTATCGTTTTAGGGGTTTTTTCGGTCACGCGATTACCATTGACGCTATTTCCGGATATCAATTTGCCGTTTGTCGTAACGGTTACGTCCTATGAAGGGGCGACACCGGAGGAGCTCGAGACGGAAGTGTCGAGGCGAATCGAATCGTCGGTTCAGACGATCGGCAACTTCGAGGAAGTTCAGTCGATCTCCAATGAGAACTTCGCGATTTCGATCGTGACATTCGCCCAATCGACCAATATGGATACGGTCGTGATCGAACTTCGGGAGAACCTGAACAACATCGAGTTTTTAGAAGGTGTCGGAACGACGAGCATTCTTCGGATCAGTCCGGATATGTTGCCGGTTATGACGGTTACGATGTTTCGTACGTATGAGGAGGAACTGTCTGACGATGACATTCTGATCCGCAATACCGAATGGATCAACCGGGAGATCTTACCTGAGCTCGAAAGTATTCCCGGTGTCGCGAGCGTCGGGATCACCGGTGCAGCTGACGTCGTACTCGAGGTCGACCTCGATTCTGCGAAACTCGCGTCTTACGACCTTAGTCGCGCCGAAGTACTCGAGATCATCGACGCCCAGAATCAGTCCGGACTCGTCGGAGTCGTGCTCGATTCGGGGGAGATTCGGTTTCTCTATTTAGGTGACTCTCCCACGCTTTTGGAAGATCTCGAGCGGTTACCGATTACGCGTGACGGTCAGACGATCGTTCGTCTGAGTGACCTCGCCAAAGAAAACGGCATTCACTACGTCAATGCCAATACCGAGACGTATTCGAAGATCAATGGGGAACAAGGCATCCAGATTTCATTTCAGAAGTCGTCCGATGTCGGTATTACGGATGCTACGACAGCGATCCACGATCGTCTCGATCAGATCGTTGCCGATAGCGATGGTGAAGCGGCCTATGAAGTTTTGCTCGACCAGGGGGAATACATCAATGTCGCGATCTCGTCGGTTTTGCAAAACATCGTGATCGGCGGGATGCTCGCCATCATCATTCTTTTTATGTTTCTTAGAGATATCAAACCGACGATCATCGTCGGGTTGGCAATTCCGATTTCGGTAATCGCCGCGTTCATGCTCATGTATCTCACCAACGTTAGCCTGAACCTCGTATCGATGGGTGGGCTCGCGCTCGGCATCGGTATGCTCGTCGACAATTCGGTGGTTGTCATTGAAAACATCTTCCGGATGATC
Organism: uncultured Acholeplasmataceae bacterium; assembly: GCA_964444805.1. Lineage (GTDB taxonomy): Bacteria > Bacillota_I > Bacilli_A > Acholeplasmatales > Acholeplasmataceae > RECG01. The sequence goes on from CAYUIK010000037.1 coordinate 28,364, forward strand.
AATGAGGGAAGGTCCAAGGTCGAAGCCGCCATCGAGGGTTCGAAACAGGTTGCCGGAGCGATTACCGCGTCGACTTTGACGACGATCGCTGTTTTCTTGCCGATCATCTTCATCGAAGGGCTGATCGCTGAAGTGTTCATCGGTATGGCGCTCACGATTACCTTCTCGCTCGGTGCGAGTCTGATCATCGCGCTTACGCTCGTTCCGAGCATGGCTTCCCGTTTTTTGAAAGACAGTGAGTATAAGAAGGACAGTTCGTTTTTGAGTCGGATGAAAAACGCCTACGAGAGCTCGGTCCGGTTTACGATCAAGCATAAGCTCTTGATGTTCGCGATGGTTCTTTTATTGCTTGTGGCATCACTCGGACTCGCCCTTTCCAAAGGATTCATTCTCTTGCCGACATCGGATGAAGGGATCATCAACGTCGGAATCGATGTTGAAAACGGACTCGACTTCGAAGATAGGGCCACTTATGCCGATTACGTAATGGAAAGCGTGCTCGAACTCGAGGATGTCGAAGCAGTGTCCGCTTCGATCGGGGGCGGTATGGCATTCGGTCCGATGGCGATGATGGGGTCATCGGGAGATATTTCTCTGACCGTGACGCTTAAAAACGACCGAAATCGAACAACGCGTGCGAATACGCTGTTGATCGAAGAACGCTTGCTCGAACTCGATTTTGCGGAAATCGAAGGCGTTACCGCTGAGGATATCAGCGAAATCGATGTTTCCTCACAGAACAGTACGGCTGCGATTACGGGGGCTCAAGGCGTAGAGATCAAGGTGGCCGGTTCGGACCTTCTCGTCCTCGAAGAGATCGCCAATGACTTGACGACCATCTTGGGAGATATCGAAGGATTGGAAGATGTCGATAACGGGATTTCGCAAGGCGAAGAAAACGTTAAGATTACCGTGAACAAGGACAACGCCATGAAAAAGGGACTCACGAATAGAGATGTTCAAAAGAGCCTTTCATACCTCTTTTCCAATCTTGAAGCGCTCGGTCAAGCACAGACGATCGATCTGCAGATCGAGGGTGTGACGTATACGCTCAGTATCCCCGAGGAAGCTTTTGGCGGAACGATCGATCTGACGATTCTCGGCGACTATGAACAGTTTTTAGGGGGTGTCCGCCTCTTCAATCCCGTTTTGCAGGACTTAATCGATGCTTATATCGCCGAGACGAATGAAAGCATCTATGTCGTTAACGCGATGCTTCCGGACTATCAAATCGGTACACCAATTCAGCTCGTCGTCAATCCCGATTTGAAGGTTTCTTCGGATAATCGGATAATCAACGATCCCGCGAGTGTACGTCCGACGCTCGGGTCGCTCGCATCGGCAAAGCTCTTTGATGACGACAATGAAACGAGTATCACGCGTGTCGAACGCGTCACCGGGTTCGCATCGATCAGTACCGATGGATCCAACCGGTTTTTAAGCGTGACGGCCGCGGTTATGGATGGGTATAACGTCACACTTGTCGGTCAGGATGTCAATGACAAGGTGAGCGCCTATCTCGATAGCGAGGACTTTACGCAGTTCGGGGGCGGGTATGCCGTGACGTTCCAAGGTGAAAACGAAGAGATCATGGCTGCCGTCGAGGACCTCGTACTGGCCGCGATCGTCGCTGTTCTGCTCGTCTACATGATCATGGCGATTCAATTTCAGTCGCTCGCTTATCCGCTTATCATTCTCGGAACGATTCCGCTCGCCTTTACCGGTGGTCTGATCGCGATTCTCGTCACGAACGCCTACTTGAGCCTCGTATCGCTCATGGGTATGATCATTTTGATCGGGATCGTCGTGAACAACGGCATCGTTTTGATCGATTACATCAATAAATTGCGGGAAAAGGGTTATACGATTGAAAAAGCGATTGTCGAAGCTGGTAAGACGCGCTTGCGTCCGATTTTCATGACGGCACTGACGACGATTCTCGCGCTTCTCACCCTCGCTTTCGGATTCGGGGAAGGTTCGGAGCTCTTGCAGCCCATGGCGATTACCGCCATCGGTGGTTTGATCTACGCGACCATTTTGACGCTCGTCGTCGTCCCGACGGTTTATGCGCTCATGAACAATAAGAAAATGAAAGTCGAGGCGGCGGAACATGCTGACGACTAAGGAAAAAATTATCGAGGCCACGGTCGATTTTTTCAAGGAACAAGCCCACTATGAACAGATTACGTTGACGAAAGTCGCGAAGCGTGCCGAGATCGGCAAGAGTACCGTCTACGAGCATTTCGCTAGCAAGGAAGACCTGATCGAAGAAACGTGTTCGTACATGTTCGAATCGTATGCGCGTACACTGTTCGAACCGCTTGAGATCCGTTCCTTTTCGAAAGCCTTCCGGGAACAGATCGAACGGATTCTCACGGTCATGAAAGATGCTCAGGCGGTTGTTGATGTTCTCTTCAGCCATAAGCGGGGTTTAATGATTCCACTGGACTCGAAAATGCTTGAAGCACGGGCTAAAGCACTCAAGGAGCGGATGAACGAACGTTTCGAAATGATTTTCCAACAGGGACGCAGGGAAGGTCGGTTCGGTGCCCGAAACGACCCGAATGCCCGGTTCGTACTCGCCGCCATCATTTCGGGCTTACTCTACCAGTATGCCAATGATGAGATGGATGTGTCCAAGGATGAGCTGCTCGATCTGATCGAGCAGGAGTGCGTTCGCGTTCTTGAAGACTAAAAGGCCTGTAGGATACCAGGCGAGATGATGGAAAGCTCTTCGACCCCAGGTGGTTCGAGGGCTTTTTTCATGATCGCTTATCGTGACTTCTCGCGGGCAATGCTTGACATGGAGATAAAATCGTGCTAATATTAAAATGAAATTAAGGCTTACCATAAAAAGGGAGATCAAGACATATGTTAACGTGGTTTATCGGATTGGATTCTTGGGTCCAGGCACTCCTTGGAACGTTATTTACGTGGGGTATGACAGCGCTAGGGGCTGCACTCGTTTTCTTTTTCAAAAGTATTCGACGCGACATGTTCAACCTCATGCTCGGATTCGCTTCGGGTGTCATGATCGCAGCGAGTTTCTGGTCTTTGCTCGACCCGGCGATCGCTATGGCGGACAGTCAAGGCATGATCGCCTGGATCGTGGTTGCTATCGGGTTCGCGTTGGGCGGTATTTTTCTATTTGTCGCCGATAAGACGATCCCGCACATGCATTTCGGACCGAGTGATACGGTCGAAGGTATTCCGACGCGCTTCAAGCGGACGGTTTTACTCGTTTTTTCCATCACGTTGCACAATATCCCTGAGGGACTCGCCGTTGGCGTCGCCTTCGGGGCCGTCAATTACGCGACCGGTGATCCGCGTGTCGCCGTATTGTCGGCGATCGCGCTTGCTTTCGGAATCGGCATTCAGAATTTTCCGGAAGGCGCAGCGGTATCGATTCCTTTGCGTCAGGAAGGGGTCAGTCAGAAGCGTGCGTTTTTCTACGGACAGGCTTCGGGAATCGTTGAACCGATTTTCGGTGTTCTCGGGGCGATTCTCGTCACGTATGTGAGCGTGGTACTGCCCTATGCGCTCGCGTTCGCGGCCGGAGCGATGATCTATGTTGTCGTCGAAGAATTGATACCTGAAGCCCAGCAGAAACAACCGATTCGCGGCGCGCACTACGCCACGCTCGGTGTCATGGTTGGGTTTATCATCATGATGATGCTCGACGTCGCTCTTGGGTAGAAGGAAACGAATATGTTATATTGGAAGAGAAGGACGGTGGGAAGATGAATCGTGCGGAAGAGGACTATATTAAGACCATCTATGAATTGACCATTGAAAAAAATCAGGAACTGATCAAGACCAACGACCTCGTCGAACATTTTGGTTTTCGTGATCAGACCGTCAACGAGATGGTTAAAAGGCTGGAAAACAAAGGGCTTGTCGTTTTTTATCCTTACAAGGGACTCGGTTTGACCGACGGTGGGAAGAAGGTTGCGATCCGAATGATTCGAGCCCACCGGATCTGGGAAGTTTTTTTGACGGAAAAGTTGGGATTTTCCTGGGAATCGGTCCATGCGGACGCGGAAAAGCTCGAACACGCGACGAGTCCGGAGGTTCTCGAGCGTCTCTATGCTTTTCTAGGGAAACCCGGGTATTGCCAGCACGGGAACCCGATCCCCGATTCGACCGGAAAGATGCGCGATGCCGCGAACACGAGTCTTTCGTCGCTTGAAGAAAACGACGTCTTCGTTTTGACGCGCGTACGGGATTCCAAGGATCTTCTCGTCTATCTCAACGAACAGGATATTAGCTTAGGTGACGCGATGACCGTGATTCGGAAGGATGCGTTCAACGGTCTTATGCGTGTTCGTATCAAGGATCGCGAGATCGTCGTGGGTCTGAAGACCGCCGATATGTTGTTTGGTGTTAGACGTCAGGGGTGATGACATGCTTAGAGAAGTCATTGAAAAAGGCCATCAGAAAGCGATCGAAGACTATGTGAATGGCACGCATCCCTATGATCTTGCCGCGCAGTTCGAAGGTTTGACCGAAGCTGAAACGGACGTTTTTTTAAGATCGATCAGCGACGCTGTGCTCGCCGATTTTTTGTCGTTTCTAAAAGCTGAAGATGCCGCACAGGTCTTCGAAAAACTCGACGTCATCAAGCAGAAGACACTCGTCGACATGATGGAACCCGATGACGCGACGGATGTCATCCAGGAGCTCGATCGGGATGCACGAGAAGAACTCGAGCATGCGCTTGAAGCGGATTCCGCGATTCGCGAACTGATCGCTTACGAGGAAGACGAAACGGGTTCGGCGATGACGAACCGAGTCGTTGTGCTGCATCCGCAGATGGATATAAAGACCGCGACGAAAAAAGTGATTCAAGAAGCGCCTCTGGTTGAAAGTATCAATACGCTCTTCGTCACGGACGAAGAGGGGGTGTTTCAAGGTGTTGTCATGCTGCGCGATCTGATCAAGACGAAAGCACCTTCCAAGGTCGCGACGATCATGCGCGAGCACCCCTTCGTTTTCGCTACGGATCCCATTACGAAGTCGGCTCAGGCGCTCAGAAATTATGGAATCTATGAAATGCCCGTCCTCGATCGTGACGGCACGCTGCGCGGCATGCTCACGCTCGATGACGCGCTCGATCTGTACCGTGAGGAAGCACAGGAAGACTTCGAGAAACTCGCAGCACTTCCGGAAACGATCGAAGGACCGTCCTATCGGGTCGCTCTTCATCGTTTGCCGTGGCTCGTAATCCTGCTGGGGCTTTCGATTCCGATCGCTCTTGTGACCTCGCTGTTCGAAGAAGTTCTTTCCGCTGTCGCGATTCTGATCGTATTCCAACCGCTGATTCTCGGGTCGGCCGGTAATGTCGCGACGCAGACGCTTGCCGTTACGCTCAAACTTTTCGCGAGTGATGAAAAGCGGATTGGAAACGATGCCAAAAGAGAAATACTGGCGGGGATGATCAACGGTTTTTTTATTGGGCTGATCGCTTTTCTGATGACGTATCTGTTTTCGGTGATCAATGATTCGCTTACGACCGCACCGCTTACGATGTCCTTGGTCGTTGGCCTGTCGTTGTGGCTGACCGTCATCATCGCGCCCATCATCGCCATAGCGATTCCCGTTACGCTGCGCGCACTCAAATTCGACCCCGCTGTGGCTTCCGGCCCGTTCATTACGACGATCATCGATATCGCCGCCTTGTTCATCTATTTCGGGCTCGCGACGATGATGCTCGGAGGGGTGATCTAGATGAAGAAACCGCTGAAAAGACTTAAATTTCCGATGAGCGATGACGCATTCAAAAAAGCGATACGTAAGATGTATGCCTACGACCTCGTACTGAATTACTACGAGATGAAAGACGAGGAAAAGCATCGTTTTCTCAAACTTATACCGATGGATCAGCTCGTAGGGATGTTCGTTGAATTGCCGTTCGATCTGCAGGAAGAGATCGGAAACGTGCTCGATTCGAGTAATCGGAAAGAATTGTTCAGAAGACTTCCGACCGATGAAATCAAGGAGTTTATCGAAGCGCTAGATGAAGATGAAAGAGATCGCTATCTGGCCTTATTATCGAAGGTTCGAGCGAAAACGATTCGACTATTATTGGCTTATCAAGAGGATTTTGCCGCATCCATCATGACGACCGATTTTTTCACCGTGACGCAGGATATGTCGGTTAAAGAGATTACGAATCACGTCATTACGACGTCGCGGGAAAACGACTATATCGATTTGATCTACGTCGTCACGGCCGATGGAAGGCTCGTCGGATCGATCGAGCTCAAACAGTTGATCATCGCCCGTGGCGATGCACAACTCGCGCGGATCATGGAAAAGAGCGAGCACGTCCTTTCGGCCAGTGATTCGATCGAATGCGCGATCAAAACGGTTCAGGACTATGATTTACGGGCGATTCCGGTACTCGATGATGCGAATCGGATTCTCGGGATCATTACCGCGGATGACGTCTTGGATGAGATCATCGATGGTGCCGATGAGGACTATCAGAAGATGGCACTTCTGAATGAGCACGAGGACTATCTTTCGGCTTTTTCGCGCTCGAAACAGCGTCTCCCCTGGCTCATGATCGCCGTCGTCATGAATCTCGTGATCGCGAGCATTCTTTCGATTTTCGAGGCGACACTCGCAGAAGTGACGGCACTCGTGCTCTTTCAACCGTTGATTTTAGGCATGGCCGGTAATATCGGCACACAGGCACTCGCCGCTACGATTCTCGGGCTTCATCTCGAATCGTTCGAAAAGAAAAAGATTCCTAAGCGGCACGTCGGAAGGGAGGTTGCCGTCGGTGCGATGAACAGCATCATCCTCGCGGGACTCTCGATGGCGGTCGCCTATCTCTTTCTTTCGCTCATTCCGACCGGATCGCAGGATCCACTTTCGTTCGCTTTCGTCGTGTTGATCGCCGTGTTCGGGGCGATGTTCGTCTCGTCTGTGATGGGCGTTTTGATCCCGCTGACGTTAGACCGATTCGCGATCGATCCCGCTACGGCTTCCGGACCGATGATGACGACGATGAACGACCTTGTCGCGCTTGTGATCTATTTCGGAATCGCGACCGTGATGTTCATGTTGTGATATTTTGGAAAAAGAGTCAACCATAGGGGTTCCGCTATCCATGTCTTTGACATGGCGGAATCCCTTTGTTTTTGGTTTTTTAGCGATACTCGGCGATTATTCGTGTCTGACGGGCCTTTTTTCATGATATAATGAACGTGTTCAACAAATATCATAAATGAGTGAAAGCAGGTCATTACATGGAACAATACCTTAAAATCTATCAAGAGAAAAGACGCGTTCTAAAGGCATTCGAGTATTATAACTGGATCGTCAATTGGGATCAGGAGACCGAAGCCCCCGATCGTTCGCTCGCTTATCGGACGAAACAGGTCGAGACCATGGCGAAGGAACAGTATCTTCACATGGCCGATCCGGCATACGTTGAGTCCATCGAAAAACTGTATGGGATGCGGGACCAACTCGATCACGATCTTTCGGTTGAGATCAGAAAGCAGTATCGGGATTTGCGCATCATCAAGAAAGTACCGAAAGATGAATACATCGCCTATCAGGTTTTGATCTCTTCAGCTTCGAAAGTTTGGGCCGAAGCGAAAGAAAAGGATGACTTTTCGTTGTTCGAACCGACGCTTGAAAAAGTGGTCGCCTTCAACAAAAAACTCGTCAAATACTTGAAAACGGACGAGCTCAAGGGCTATGACATCCTGCTTGACCTCTATGAAGAAGGTTTTGGTGTTGAACTCTATGACGCCTTTTTCTCACACCTTCGCGATGAGCTCGTACCTTTCGTCCGAGACGTCACGGACGCGCATAAAAGTCAACGGTTCAGTCGTAAGCTGAAGGGGAATTTTCCGGTTGATCAGCAGCGCGCCTTTTCACAGTATTTAAAGGAAGTCTTTTGTTTTGATGGTGTCCTTAAAGAAAGCGTGCATCCCTTTACGTCGGGCGTGTCGAGTTCGGATACACGGATTACGACCCATTATGACGAAACCAATTTCACGTCGAGCATCTTCTCGACCATTCATGAGATGGGACACGCGCTCTATGAATCACAAAACGATCCCAAGTATGACGATACGTTCCTACATGGCGGTACGAGTCTCGGCATGCACGAATCGCAGTCGCGTCTCTACGAGAACATGATCGGTCGCTCAAAGGCTTTTTGGGACACGCATTATTCTAAGCTCGTTGCGACGTTTCCGAAACAGCTTAAGAACGTCGAACTCGATGAGTTCCATCGGTTCATCAATCATTCCAAGCGATCGCTGATTCGCATCGAAGCGGACGAGTTGACATATGCGCTGCACGTCATGGTCCGTTATGAACTCGAAAAGTCGTTGATCAATGGTCGACTGAAAGTCGCGGATCTCCCGAAGAAATGGAAGACGCTCATGACCCGATATGTCGGTAAGCGTCCCAAGACCGACCGTGAAGGCGTCCTGCAGGACATTCACTGGTCGTTCGGGTCGTTCGGATATTTTCCGACATACGCTTTAGGGTCCGCCTATGCGTCTCAGATCTATGTCGCGATGGCTCAGGATCTCGACATCGATCAAGCGATTCGGGAAAACCGGATCACAGACATCAACAACTGGCTGAAAGATCACATTCACGTTTACGCGTCATCCAAGACACCGAAAGAACTGATGCGATCATCGACCGGTGAGGATTTCAATCCGCGCTATTATGTCGATTATCTCAAGGACAAGTTCGCGTTATCGAAGGAGTAGACATGCTTTCGCTTCGTTCGCTTTACCAGATCGGATACGGTCCGTCGAGTTCGCATACGATGGGACCGGCAAAAGCTTGTCGAATCGTTAAAAAGCGGTATCCGGATCTCGATCGCTATGCGATTCTCTTGTATAACTCGTTCGCGTTGACCGGAACGGGGCATCTGACGAAAGAAGCGATTACGGAATCGCTTTCTCCGGCTCATGTGCGTTTTTCGACAGCGATCGATCTCAACAAGCACCCGAACACGATGCGTATCGAGGGTTTTCGCGGTGACACGTCGGTCGTCATGAAGGAAGCGGTGAGCGTCGGCGGCGGTCGTATCGTTTTCAGTGACGAGGAAGACGAAGAAAAAACGGTCTATTTCCTCGATTCGTTTAAGGACATCAAGAAGTATTGCAAGAAAGAGAACATGACCCTCGCCGAATACGTCTTCGCGCACGAGGACGAAGGATTCGCGGATTATCTGAAGGAGATCTGGCAAACGATGCGTCGCTCGATCGAGCGTGGTCTCGTTACGCAAGGCGTTTTGCCGGGTCCGCTCAAGTTGAAACGGAAAGCGGGCGACCTCTTCCAAAAACATACCAAAGGTAACTGGAACAACAGGTTGCTCGCGAGCTATGCGCTCGCGGTCAGTGAAGAAAACGCGAGCGGAAACATCATCGTCACGGCACCGACATGTGGCGCTTGTGGGGTTTTGCCGGCTGTTCTGTATCACGCGGAAGCGAGCGAAAAGGACATTCTTGCTGCGCTCGCGGTCGCTGGTATCATCGGTAATCTCATTAAACACAACGCGTCGATTAGCGGAGCCGTCGCCGGTTGTCAGGCTGAGATCGGCAGTGCCTGTTCGATGGCCGCCGCTGCTTGGGCGACCCTCGAGGGATTATCTCCCGATCAGGTCGAATACGCCGCCGAGATCGCCATGGAACACCATCTAGGACTGACGTGTGACCCGGTTAACGGGTATGTACAGATTCCCTGTATCGAACGAAATGCCGTCGCTGCACTTCGTGCCGTGGACGCTGCTGGATTATCTTATTTTTTAACCGATTCAAGGAAGGTATCCTTTGATACCGTCGTCAAGACGATGTATCAGACGGGACTCGACCTTTCCCCATCATACAAGGAGACATCCCAAGGAGGACTAGCCTATTACTACAAAGATGAAGACGATGTTAACTGTTGGTGATCGTATCGACGTCGTGGCCCACGACCTCGACTACCAGGGCCAGGGTGTCGCACGTTTCGAAGGATACGTTCTTTTCGTACCTGGACTTCTTCCCGGAGAAGAAGCACTCGTTCAGGTCGGACGAATCAAGAAACGTTTTGGAATCGCCCATGTCGTATCCTTACGCAAGCTCAGTGGGCTACGCTCACGACACTTGCTCGCTTTAGGGAGCGTGGATCTCGTGCATCTCGATGTCAAAGCACAGTGCGAGTGGCAGAAGGAAACGACGATGGAGACCTTGCAGAAGATTGCCGGCATCCGTCAAAACGTTAAAGAGATCCTATGTACGAAGCGCGTGTTTCACTACCGGAACAAGGTTGCCTTTCACGTCCTCGATAAGCGGTTTTTGACGCTTGGTCTATTCGCCAGCACGAGTCACCGACTCGTGCCTGTCCGAAATTTCTTACTAGCGAGCAAAAAGGCCAATGAAGTCCTCGAACGCGTGAGCACGAGTAAGCTCGAGGTCCCTGACCTCGTGCATTTCGTCATGCGCACCAATCCGAAGGACGAGGTACTCGTTACGCTCGTAACGAATAAAAAGGATGCGAAGGGACTCGGCGTCCTCGTCGATTGTCTGAAAGAAATCGAAGGCGTGGTCGGAATTACGCATAACATCAAGGAAGAAGAGAAGAAGATTCTCGGGTCGAAGTCGAACGTTCTTTTCGGTCAGAACAGGATCGAAATGCCGCTCAAGGACTTTTTTGTCGAGATCGATGACCGGTCCTTTTTCCAAGTCAACGAAGAGGTTTCCGACTTGGTGTTTCGTGAAATCGAAAAACGAATCGAACCGGATTCGCGCGTGATCGACGCTTATAGCGGAATCGGGTCGATCGGGTTTTATCTTGCTCATAACATGAAGCGCGTCACGATGATCGAGACACAGGAAAGAAATGTCGCCATGGCGAAGGCGATCCTTTCGAAACAGGGCTTCAAAAATGTCGATATCATCGAAAAGGATGTCAGTCAGGCGAAGTTACCCGGACATGACGTTTTAATCGTGGATCCGCCCCGACACGGGTTATCCGAACGTTTCATCAACCGAATTCTCGCTGATCCATCGAAGCGCATGTTCTACCTTTCTTGTGATGCGAAGTCGCTTTCGCGCGATCTCATGAAACTCAAGACGATCTATCGGATCGAGGAAGTTATCCCGATTCGCATGTTTCCCCAAACATCAGCGATCGAGACGCTCGTCGTGCTTAGAAAAAAGGAGATGGTCGGTTGATTCGATCCTATGCAGGTAAAGCGGTTATCGCGTTCTTTCTAATGGGAATCATGTTGAGCGTCTTGCTCATCAAGATCGATCGCTGGTCGATCAGCATTTTGGCTACGTGCTCGTTTTTCCTTGTCGTGGGTCTTTTTCAGGCGTTACTGGTTGAAGAGCGAGAACTAAAAATAAAGACCTTTTATCCGCGATGGATCGAAAGTCTTTTTCTTGTTTCGGGTATGATTCTTACGTACGCGTTGAGCGTGATCTTCGGCGTTGATGCCGTGATCGCTTCGGCCTTGATCGGCGTGCTGGCTTATGTCTTTATGAGAGATTACGCGACAGCGATCTATTGTGGGTCTTTCGCCGGCATGACGGCATCCGTGCTGATCGAGCCGGTCATGATGGGTCTTGTTGCTGCTATTTTGGTCATCGTCTATGGGTTGACGAAGGGTCTGTTGACTGGTTTTGGCGGGAAGCTCGGAACACTCGCCATGATTTCGACCTTTTCGACGGTCATCTTTCTTAATCGCGATTTTCTCGTCGTCACGTTACCGCAATATGATCCGATTATTTTGGTCGTCATCGCCGCTTTCGGTGCGATCATTCCTTATGTCATGCAGCATCGGTATCGACAGGATCCGGTCTTCGCTTCCGCGGGCCCGAGTCTTTTGTTCGCACTCGTTTCGATCCCTCTCTTTTCGCTCGGGGCTTTTTACAGCGGCGTGTTCTTTTCGGCGAGTTTCATCGGCATGTCCGATCGAACGAGGCTTAAAAACGTTTACTGGGTCCTTTTGTCCGGTTTGGTTCTCGGCGTTCTATATGATCTGATGGCACCTCTTTTCAATGGTGCGGGAGGAAAACTCGGGACGCTCGCGCTTCTTTCCGTTCTGATCGTTTTCGGTTTCGAAAAGGTCGTGACACGAATCACGTTTCGTAAAAAAGCGTAGCACGCATGTCGTTGGGCGAGATCGTCCATTCTATCGTTTCTATCGTATTATGATCCGGTCCTTGGGGCCGTTTTTTTGTATGTAAAGACCCGTTTTCATCTTAAGGCAGTATTTTTGATTGGTTGGATCGATACGTAGTTTGTTCGATTCGGAATATGCATGTTGTCATGTCTTTCTTGTAGAAATCATCGAATATTAGGTTCAAGTCAGGTAAACGACGGAATCGGTAACCGGAAGATAGCCGATTTTCTGGTATATATCGTTCGATGTCGGGTTAGAGAGATCGGTATAGAGCGTGACGATCCGATACGTTTCAAGTAACATGTTTGTGAACATGCCGACACTGACCGTTGCGTATCCCCGGCGTCGATAGGGTTTTGGCGTGAAAACGTAGGATACGGTCACGATGTCTTTGAAAGGGCGTTCTTTACCGACCATGGAAACGGGGATGTTTTTATGTTTGAGAAGATAGAGCGTATGGTTTTCGATCTTGTCTTGCAGTCTTCGTTCGATTTGGTCTTGTTTCACGTTCTCACCGACTTCATGATAGAACGTCTTGAACCATTCCAAGAGAAGGAAGGTATCCTTTTTTGTCGCAGGTACCAGACGAACATCCTCCATTTTGTGATAGAGGGATGTGGTCGTTTGATAGATGCGCTGTTTCATTTTCGTTTTCATCGTTTTTCCGGTCGTCTTTTCATAGGCAGATCGAAACGCTTTCGCGATATGCAGCGGTCCGATGATTCCCGGAAACGACACGTTTCGATCGATCAGCTGGTAAAGCGCGAATTGGTATAGAAGCGGATTCGTACTCGTCGCGTAAAGGATGATATAGAGACCGGACATGACCATGACGAGGACCTCGTCATGGTAGGTAATCGTCCAGTAGATCTCGTTTTCGTCTCTTTGACGCGATCCGTTTCGCGAAAGAATCCCCAACATGAGACCGTTCGTGACCTCGTGCTCCATGAGCACATGACCACATGCGTCAAGGAGACGAGAAGCGAAGTCGTATTCGGTCAGGCGTGGGATTACATGATTTTTTTCCGCTGTTTCCATGAGTCAGTACCTCGTCTTTCAATAGGGTTTCAGGCGTCTTTCGTGCTTGAATGTTGTCTTCAACACGTCATGTTATGTTTTATCCGGAATGAAATAGAAGAACCAGAGACACCAGAGAAGATTTAACAGTTGCCAAAGAGGCTCGCTCTTCGTCAAGACACCGATGATCGCATCGATGTTGAGCAGGACCAAAAACCCGAGAAATCCCAGATACCAGGTGCTCTTCGGTTGATACGTGTTTCTCGCGGAATCACTCGTGTAGGATGCCATGTAGAGCCAGTC
>CAYUIK010000038.1:0-65262 GCA_964444805.1 uncultured Acholeplasmataceae bacterium
GAAGCCACATTGAAAAAGTGAGTGGACTGTATAGAAGAGAGAATGCTGGCATGAGTAGCGAAAGGTGAGTGAGAATCTCACCCATCGAAAGCCAAAGGATTCCTGAGGAAGGCTCGTCCACTCAGGGTAAGTCGGGACCTAAGCCGAGGCCGAAGGGCGTAGGCGATGGACAACTGGTTGACATTCCAGTACCAGCTTTAAGCGATTGAGAGAAGGGGTGACACAGAAGGATAGGCTAGCGCACGGATGGAAGAGTGCGTTTAAGCAAGTAGGGAGAGAATCGAGGCAAATCCCGATTTTCGATAATCCCAAGATGCGAACACGAGGGAAAAACAAGTACCGAAGTAGTTGAATCCACGCTGTCAAGAAAAGCCTCTATCGAGTTTAAAGGTGCCCGTACCGAAAACCGACACAGGTTGGCGAGAAGAGAATTCTAAGATGAGCGGGAGAACCATTGTTAAGGAACTCGGCAAAATGACCCCGTAACTTCGGGAGAAGGGGTGCCTTTAGATGTGAAGGATGTACATTTGGAGCATCAAAAGGCCGCAGAGAATAGGCCCAAGCGACTGTTTATCAAAAACACAGGTCTCTGCAAAACCGTAAGGTGACGTATAGGGGCTGACGCCTGCCCGGTGCTGGAAGATTAAGAGGAGATGTTAGGAAACGAAGCATTGAATTGAAGTCCCAGTAAACGGCGGCCGTAACTATAACGGTCCTAAGGTAGCGAAATTCCTTGTCGGGTAAGTTCCGACCCGCACGAAAGGCGTAACGATTTGGGCACTGTCTCAACAAGAGACTCGGTGAAATCAAGCTGCCGGTGAAAACGCCGGCTACCCGCGACAGGACGAAAAGACCCCATGGAGCTTTACTGCAACTTGATATTGATATTGGGTGTAGGATGTACAGGATAGGTGGGAGACAGAGAATCTAGGACGCTAGTCTTGGTGGAGTCACCCTTGGGATACCACCCTTTCTGCATCTGATGTCTAACCCGCCGGAGTGGATCCGGGGGGACAGTGTCTGGTAGGCAGTTTGACTGGGGCGGTCGCCTCCTAAAGAGTAACGGAGGCGCCCGAAGGTTCCCTCAGAATGGTTGGAAATCATTCGTAGAGTGCAAAGGCATAAGGGAGCTTGACTGCGAGACATACAGGTCGAGCAGGGACGAAAGTCGGGCTTAGTGATCTCACGGTTCCGTATGGAAGGGCCGTGACTCAACGGATAAAAGCTACCCTGGGGATAACAGGCTAATCGCTTCCAAGCGTTCACAGCGACGAAGCGGTTTGGCACCTCGATGTCGGCTCGTCGCATCCTGGAGCTGGAGAAGGTTCCAAGGGGTGGGCTGTTCGCCCATTAAAGCGGCACGCGAGCTGGGTTCAGAACGTCGTGAGACAGTTCGGTCTCTATCCGTCGTGGGCGTTGGAAATTTGAAGGGAGCTGCTCCTAGTATGAGAAGACCGGAGTGGACATACCACTGGTGCACCAGTTGGCCTGCCAGGGCCACAGCTGGGTAGCTACGTATGGCAGGGATAAACGCTGAAAGCATCTAAGCGTGAAGCCCCCCCTAAGATGAGATTTCCCAAGATCGTAAGATCCCTTATAGACGATGAGGTTGATAGGCTGGGTGTGGAAGTCAAGTGATTGATGAAGCTGACCAGTACTAATAGATCGAGGACTTATCCTTTTCCGAATAACAGAATTTATCTAGTTTTGAGAGATGTCTGGTGACGATGGCGAAGTGGATACACCTGTTCCCATCCCGAACACAGAAGTTAAGCACTTCAGCGCCGATGATAGTTCAATTGAGCGAAAATAGGTCGTTGCCAGGCAAATCTTGATTTTTTAATACCACGCGCCTACTCTGCCTACATAGCTCAGTTGGTTAGAGCACATGACTGTTAATCATGGGGTCCTAGGTTCGAGTCCTAGTGTGGGCGCCAACTATAGTACAAAACGGCTGATCGCCGTTTTTTTTATTGTATGACCCGCATAAAAAAGGCATCGAAAGATGCCTGCGTTTACTTGATCAACAGTCTGAGACTGTTCAAAATGACGAGTATCGTCGATGTCTCATGGGCGATCACACCGGCCGGCAGCATGATCAGACCGAAGACGTTGCTGGCCATCAACAGAGCGATGACCGTGACCGAAAATATGACGTTCTGACTGATGATTGTTTTCATGCGTCGGGCAAGATCGAGTGACCTTTCGACGTTCAACAGATCGTTTTTCATGAAGACGATATCGGCGGTTTCGAGGGAAACATCCGTGGCGCTGCCCATCGCGACACTGACGTCCGCGGTCGCGAGCGCGGGGGCGTCGTTGATTCCGTCGCCGATCATCATGACGCGTTTTCCGGCCTGCTGCAAGTCCTTGACGATACGGACCTTGTCTTCGGGATAGCAGTTGGCGACGAAGCGATCGAGACCGGCTTCCCCAGCGATGGCTTTGGCGGTGTTTTCGTTGTCTCCGGTCAGCAATAACGTGTCGATCCGGCGTTTTTTCAATTGAGCGATCGTGTCGGATGCATCGGATCTGAGCGTATCCATGAGCGCGACGAAACCGATCGTCTCATGCTCGCAGATAATCGGAACGAGGGAATGTCCGAGACGCGAACAACGGTCCATCAGCGGTTCAATGGCTTTAGCGATGGTGGCATCGAAGCGACCGATCTGCCAGAGCTTGCCGTCGATCTCGGCTTCGAGTCCATGTCCGGACACTTCGGATGTCTCGATTTCATTTCGTCCTTTCACGTCAGGAAAATGTTTTACAATGGCGTTGGCGAGCGGATGATTCGACTGTTTTTCCATGGTATAAAGGATGCTCACGACCTGATTGAAATCATGGGATTCAATAACTTCAACGCGGACGACATGAGGCGTTCCGCTCGTAATCGTACCTGTTTTGTCGAAAATGATCGTATCGATCTCGTTCAACGTTTCGAGATGACTTCCGCCTTTGATCAAAATGTGCTTGCGTGCACCATTCGACAACGAAGCAAGGACAGCCGGAGAGATTGAAGCGACTAAAGCACATGGTGAACCGACGACTAAGACGATGATCCCGCGATAAAACGCATCGGACCAACTGAGCCAACCAAAAAGCGGTGGAACAGTCATGAATATGACCGACAACAGGATAACGATATACACATAGACTTTTTCGATCCGTTTGATCTTTGACTGTGATTTGGGCTCATCGTCCTTGGCATCCTGGACGAAGTCGATGATTTTTTGGACGATGGTGTCGCTCGGATCCTTTTTCGTTTCGACGACAATGACACCGTCGATATTAAGCGAACCCGCGTAGACCTCGTCGCCTTTGTCCTTGGTGGTGGGGACGAATTCTCCGGTAATCGTCGCTTGATCGAGGGACGTCGATCCGGATCGGATGATTCCATCAACGGGTACCTGTTGTCCGACTTTGACGATGACTTTCTGTCCGACTCGTATGTCACTGATCAAAACTTCTTTTTCTATTTCGTTCTCATAGAGCAAAGCGGTTTTGGGCGCCAGATTCAAAAGACTCGTTAAGGCTTTCTCACTCTTGGAACTGGCATAGGATTCGAGCACGCCACTGATAGAAAAAATCAGGATCAGGATCGCACCTTCAAAATAGTTTCCGACGATGAATGCTCCGAGTGCGGCCAAAATCATCAGGATTTCGACGTTGAGCACACGATCTTCAATCGTCTCCGTAATACCTTCTTTGGCCTTGGCATAACCGCCGATCGAAAAGGCGAGTGCGAAAAGCAGGATGACATACCATGGTTGTGGTGCCGTGTTCGTACTCAAAACGAATCCAATCGTAATCAGTATGATGGAGAGAACGACGGAAGTCGTCTCGAAGAGCAGTTGTCGTTTGGTCATAGAAGTCCCCTTTACTGTTTAGTCGATACGAACACATTATACCGAAAATGATGTGGTAAAGCAAGCGGAAAGTATAAATAAATCGTCCTATTATTATAAAAAAGGTATCTAATTATAATTAAAATGAATATACGTCGCATGATTCGTTTTCTTGCCTGCATTCTTCCTTTCCCTTTCTCGCTTCAAGGACTATCTTTTGTCTTTCGTTTTTGGTATACTAATACCCGGAATAAAAAGAAATGAAACAATCCGATACGAAGGAGTGAATCCATCATGGATTTTTTATATGAGAAACATCGCATACACGTTGAAGATGATGAAGGAAAGATGATCGTCGAGGCGACCTTCCCCCCGATCGAAGATGGCGTCGTCAACATCGACCATACGTTCGTCGATCCCTCTTTGCGAGGTCGGGGGATTGCCAACGAACTCATGCATGAAGTCTATCGTTATGCCAAAGAAAAAGGGTATAAGGTCGTTCACACGTGTCCTTACGCGACCGTCTGGTTCAAAAGAAATCCGGATAAGACCGATATCATCGCAGAGCAACTACAAGAAAACGTGCATCCGGAATGCAAGATCTTTTAGGGGAGGAACCCATGAAACCCATTCTCTTTCTTGTCGCGGGCGGATCGGCCTCTGGCAAGAGTACGGTCGTTTCGGAAATCCTGGATAAGGCCGGTCTCGATGACGTCTTGATCATCAAGCACGACGATTACTACAAGGATCAGAGCAACCTCGATCTGGAAAAGCGTTACTTGACGAATTACGATCATCCGAATTCGCTTGACAACGATCTTTTGTATCGACACCTGCTCGAACTGCTCGACGGCAAATCGGTCGCCAAACCGGTCTATGACTTCGTCATGCATACCAGAAGCGTGAAAGTCGAAAACCTCGACCCAAAACCGATCATCATCGTCGAAGGCATTCTAATTCTCGTCGATGAGCGCATTCGAAATCTTTCGAGTATGAATCTCTACGTCGAACTCGATGACGATACGCGTTTTATCCGCCGGATGCTTCGGGACATGAACGAACGCGGACGGTCTCTTAAAAACATCGTCAGACAGTACGAGAGTACCGTCAAACCGATGTATCATCGTCATGTCAAACCGACCAAGCGGTATGCCGATGTCATCATTCCCAATGACCGGAAACACGATATCGCAGTCGATCTGATCGTGACCAAAATCAGGCAGTTTCTAGGAGTCCTATCGTGACATTGATCGTCGCGGCGATGATCGAAGAAGTCGCCGAGTTCACAACTGAAACGATTGAAACGGATACGGTCATCCCACTCGGATTTTCCGATGCGCATCTGCTCGTTACCGGGATTGGAAAGGTGAACGCCGCTGCGTCATTGGCACGAGCAATCGCCCTACATCCGATCAAAAGGATCTATAACGTCGGTTTTGTCGGAGCGACAGCGCCTTACCGTATCCATGACTTGGTCCTGGTCGAAGAGGTTCGTTATCACGATTTCGACTTGTCTCTTTTCGGCTATGCAAAGGGACAGGTTCCCGGCTATCCGCCCACGTTTTCGAGTGATCCTGAGCTTGCTCGGGAAGTTATGGACCGAATCGGACCGATTCCAAGCGGGAGTCTTTATACCGGTGACGTTTTCATGACCGAAAAAAGAGGGGATGCCTATCTCGCCGACATGGAAGGGGCCGCGCTCTATCAGGTAGCGATGCGTTATCAGATTCCAATTGTCGCGATCAAGGTCGTATCCGATGTCATCGGATCGAAAGATGACAACGAGCAGTTTTTGTCGTTCGATGCGAAGCGCGGTATGCAGGCGTTGAAAACGAGCTGTCAATCCATTTTAGGAGGGTTAACATGAAAAAGGGCGTATTGATCTTGAACAATCGCGTGGAAGACGGTGAAGCACTCATGACTCGAGCTCTGCTCAAGCGAGCAGGTTTCGATATCACGACCGCGACATCCGGAAAAGAACTCGATATCCGCACCTTTTTTGGGCTTCAAGTCAAAGCGGACACGTATCTTAAAAACATCGAAGCGAAAAACTATGATTTTCTGGTCGTTCCCGGGGGACGTTACGTCTCCGAGATCATCGATCGAAGCGATGAGATCCAAGCGCTCATACGCGCGTTCGACCAAGAGAAAAAAGTGATCGCCGCGATCTGCGCCGGACCTCGTTTTCTCGCAAGAGCCGGTGTGCTCGACGGGAAGAAATTCACGGCATTCACCGGAAGCGAACAGGACGCACCGAAAGGCATTTACAAGCCCAAATTAAAGGTCGTATCCGATGGAAATATCATTACCGCGAGAGGGGCTGGTGCGATCTATGAATTCGTATCGGAAATCGTATCATCGCTTACCGACAGAAAGCAGGCAAAGAAGCTCTTAAGCGACATTCTTTATTGAATGAGGGTTAGTCTCTAGAGACGAAATAGGGCTTTGTCAAGCGAGATTTTGAACATATTATTTGGTTCACCGAATTCCAGGTCGGTTTTGTTTTTCCTTGGTTCATCCGGTTTCGCCAAGCCTGTTCCAGGTGCGTGTGCAACCATCGGTTCCTAACGGCCAGCAATACCTTCTTTTCCCGCTTTCAATCTTTCCAAAAAGCATGCGATATCGCTTGACAAATTTATATTTGTTGGTATAATTATATATGCGCTTGCACGTTGGCCCGTTGGAGAAACGGTTAACTCACATGCCTTTCACGCATGCATTCACGGGTTCGAATCCCGTACGGGTCACCACCTTGCAAACCAGACGCACCTACGCGTTTTAAAGATAGAGATGAGTCCTTGGGACTCAAACCACGTACCCATAGCTCAACTGGATAGAGCGTTTGACTACGGATCAAAAGGTTGGGGGTTCGAATCCTCTTGGGTACGCCATCACGGGAAGTAGCTTAGCTTGGTAGAGCGCCTGGTTTGGGACCAGGAGGTCGCAGGTTCAAATCCTGTCTTCCCGACCATTAATAAGCTGCGGGTGTAGTTAAATGGTAGAACCACAGCCTTCCAAGCTGTTGACGTGGGTTCGATTCCCATCACCCGCTCCATATTGAAAACATAGGTTTGATACAATTGTATCAAGCCTTTTTTTACGTTATATAGGGCCGTTTCGCCATTTGCTCATATTTATTGAGCTTATGAAGCACTCTGATTTAACTGTATTTTAGACTTTTCAATAAAATTTCTACACGATTACATTTTATATTGCATGATTTTTGTAAAGAAGGTGCTATATACAAGAATATTGACAAATATACATAATAAATGGTAATATATATGCATATAAGACAAAAGGACGGTATTATGAGCAAGACAAAAGATATTATGAAATTTGTCGAAAAGAATAAAGGTGTAATTACAACAAAACAGTTAACTAATCTAGGTATTCATAGACAATTTCTCAGTAATCTTGTAAAACAAGGGAAGTTAGAGAAAGTAGAACGAGGAGTGTATGTTTCAGTAAATACATTTGAAGATACACTTTTTAGCTTGCAATCAAGATTTAACAAAGGGATTTATTCGCATAGTACAGCATTATATCTCCATGGTCTTACTGATAGAACTCCACTAAAATATACGATGACGTTTCCAACGTCCTACAATATTACAAACGTCCAAAAGCATGGTATTAGAACATATCGATCAAACAAAAGATTATATAATATTGGTTTAGATGCCGTTCAAACGAATAATGGGCATCTTGTAAACGTATATGGTGTTGAAAAAACTCTATGCGATATTGTAAGGGGGAATAGCAAAGTAGGCAAAGAAGAAGTGGTATATGCATTTAAGGAATATTCAAAGAGAAAAAACAAAGATTTAAATGCACTATATAGATATGCAAGGCTACTAAAGGTTGAAAGTAAGGTTAGGGGATATATGGAGGTATTAGTATGATATCAATAGGCAAACTGAAACAAAAAATAAGAGATATGGCAAAAGAGGATAATATACCTCATGAGCTTCTATATCAAAATTTTTTCTTTGAACGTTTTTTAGAAAGATTATCGATGTCAAATTACAAAGATAAAATGATCATAAAGGGTGGCTTTCTATTAACTTCGTTGCTTGGAATAGAAAATAGAAGTACAGCTGATATCGACCTAACAATAAGCACATTATCAATGGATGAAAATATAGTTAGAAGAAGTATTAATCAAATTATTGCTATCGATGCAGAAGACGAGTGCGATTTTGAAATTATTAAGATGTCAGAAATTAGACATGAAGATAAATACGAAGGAAAACGTGTGACTATTTTAGGTGAGTTTCATAGTTTACGGTTTCACTTTAAACTAGATTTATCAACTGGAGATCAAATAACGCCTTCACCAGTAAATCGATTATTTAGATTAAATATCAGCGATAAAAGCATAGAGTTACTTGCTTATAATTTTGAAACAGTACTTGCTGAAAAACTTCAAACTATTCTATCTAGAGGTGTAGCGACGACTCGAGCAAAAGATTACTTTGACGTATATTCAATAATAACGAGTCAAAAGGACTTAATTGATTTAAGCACCCTTAAAGAAGCGTTCAATGTAACAATGAGGCATAGGGGAACGAATTATTCTAAGCAGCAAATTATAGAAATTATGGATTCAATAAAAGAGAGTGATGCTATGAATGAACTATGGAATGCATACAAAGATGATTTCTTGTTTGCACATAATATCGAATTTGAATCAGTTTATTTGGGCATAAAGAAAGTGATATTAGAAATTCTTAATTGAATTAAAGAAGTATGCAAAAAAATAAATTATAATAAATCTGTTTAGTTTTAGGGTAGAGAATAACCTAATTTTACACAAGGAAATAACTGCTTGAAATAAATTAAAAATAAATAATCTAAACAAAGTCATAATGCAATAGTGTGATTTTTTAGGGTGTAAAATTGTATTAGAATACGTCCTACAACCCATATTGAAAGCAAAGGTCTGACACGATTAAGTATCAGACCCTTTTTTTAATGTCGATTCGTTTAGCTAGTTGTTGACATTCCTACGTTTTCTTCCATCCTTGATAAAACCATAGATGATCATCAGCAACGCAGTCATACTTGTTGAAACAATCCAAAAAGCGGTATCAATGAAATCATAGCCGACTTCCGTAAAATAGACGACGATCAGGAAAGATGACATCACAATCAAAATGATGAAAAAGGAAATGGCTGCAGCCCTTTGAATATCCTGGTAAAATGCTTTTGTCGGCTTTTCGAACAGGTAACCCAAATATAATATGTAAAGCAAATAAGTGGCTTTGAAAACTTCTGTCGGATCGCTTATTAATTCATAAATGCCAAATAGACTGAAGATGGAAAATAATGCGATCGGATTGAATGTTTTCATAAATATCACACTTCTTGGATTAAAGATATATGACATACGTGACAGCGATCGTTATCATCGTTATCATAACCATGGTTACATAGAGACGTTTATTCCATCGAAGTACTTTTCCACCATCGAAGGCATCAAATGGGATGAACGGTATGGATTGATAGATCAGGATAAGGACTAAAAACCAATGCAAGCCTTGCGTGAAAAGGTCATTGAAAAGCATCGCACTTCCAACGAAGATCGCGTTCAATGCCAGCCAGGTTGCCAACGCCTGTTTACCGATTGTCGCTTTGAAATCGGCATCCTTCCATAAATCCTCTTTAGGGACGAAAAAACCAAATGTAGGCCACCAAGATGACGTCAATAGTGCCAAAGCAAAACTAAGCATGAATCCACCTTGTGATGGCATAAAACGAACTCTTCCGTAAGCTCTGGCGATCGGATAGGCAACGAGCATTCGGATCATTGTAACCGAAAGAAGCATCGTAATAGAAATCAAAAGGAATTCCATATCTCTCAGTCCAAATCGTGCGATTCCCGCACCGATCAAACTCGCACCTACAAGTGTTCTTATAATGGGATGTTTCGGATAGGCCGGATTTTTGTTGGAGTCGTCTTTAACCCATATCGAATAACCGGTCAAAAGCGTGTAATTCAAGCGTTTCAACAACCCTTTTAAGGAATAACCAAAAATGATCTTATGCAGAGGCGCAATTTTATAGCCCGCTTTATAAAACATATTCCACGAGGCCGTATTGTCATCCCTGACAAGGGCGAACTGTATGTTCAGCCCGGCATCATCCAAAGCTTTGAATCCTTGTTCGACAAGTCTTGAAGCCAATCGATGACCTCTTGCATGTTCTGCAACAAAAATCCATGCCAGATAGCCTTCTTGATCACTGCCTTTTTGTAGTAATACAGCTCCCGCAATACGTTTACCGTCTGTCGCATAGTAACCCCACATGTTTCGCTTTGAAATGAGTAGGGATGTCCCTCTACCGAAAACGGTATTGGCAAGCTCAGCAATTTCCGTTGTTTGAGCTTCAGTTATGGCTGATAATCGATAGGTGTGATTCATATTAGTCCTCGTTCTCATCCGTCAACTTTTGAAAAATATCTTCAACCTTCACATTGAATACAGCTGCGATGTCCATCGCCAACAACAAGGATGGATTATATTTGCCGCTTTCCAGATTTCCTATGGTTTCTCTGCGAACCCCGACTTTTTTGGCAAGATCTTCTTGTGACAGGTTGAATTGAGCTCGATAGACTCGAATCTGATTTTCGAATAGTGGCTTCATTTTGAATATGTTCCATCTTTAAACTCAAAATAAGTAAATACGACAGGGAATGTAATGATCATTACCGTAAAGGATATCCAGAAACCATGTAAGTAGAAATTCAGATTTTGTGTAAAGATCTCTCCGATGAACAAACTGATCATTAGAACAAAGGTGATCAGAAGTGTTATCGCTGCTGTTTGAATCACTCTTTGTTTAAAGAACTCATCAGGTGTAACGTGAAAATAATGAATGTATCCTATAAAAGCAAAAAAGCCAAATAAGTTACGACTATCCTGGAGTATAAAACCGAGTGTACCGACGATTGACAAAAAACTCAAGAATCCCAAATAATTGATTTTTCTTTTCATTTCATTTCCTCTTTTCTTTTTCTTCTTGAAATGATATGGGCAGTGAAAATCCCGATTGTCATTGCACTCGCAGTTGAATAAATGACGAATCGGATGTCGTCATAGAACAAGATTCGTATCGTTTGATAACCGAGTTTTGTGAACCAGGAGGGATGATCGACATGTGTTATGACTTGATCGATCGAGAAAACGGATCCCGCTTGTGTACATTGGGCAGTTGACAATATTGTTGCGTGTTCAATCCTATAAGCTTCGTCTTCGTAAGTCGAAGTGATTCTCTGATCAGACCCGGTCAAGACGCCAGTTCGTGTTCGATAGGTAATCGATCCGTTCTCCCGCATATGGTCAAAGGTTATGATCGGGTACTCGCCATTGGGGCGACTGAGGGGAGGGGAAATATGGTACCCCAAAATTTCTTTGATCGCTTCGGAACTCAATGCATCCAATTCATCCTCAATTTGCTCAAATGCACGATCGATCGGTGCCCATATTGTTTTATCCGCCAAGAGCGGATCCGTCAAAATGTCGTAGCCTTCCGGATCGTGTTCTTCCAGCAAAGAAAGGAAGGTTGCATGCTGACCGGTTGCTTCCAATGCGTCGATTGCACTTAAACCCGTGCCCGCATCTTGACAAATAAATCGAGTGTCATCTTGGTCTGAATTTGCTGAAATTGAAAACGCTGGTTCAGCTGTAAAAACGAATAGCATGACGAATAGAATGGTAATCTTAGTCTTCATATGCTTCATAATAAGCTTCTTTGTGTGATGAATATTTAACTATATGTTATAAATATACCACAAAAAAACTGTTATTTCAACGAAAGTGTTTTTTATTTGGCCGGTAAGAAAACAACACGGCCTGTGAATGCATAAGTATATAGGATATGTTCAATGAAGGATGTAACGGGTTTTTTCAACGAACATTATATATTCGAAAACCTGATTTCATATCATTTCAGGCGACTGGGGAAATACATCGCTTTGATCGAAGCGAAGTCAAGTTTCGACCGGATTTCAGCCTCGTGACGCTTCGGTGTCTTTCGAAACTTTGTGTAAACGAAAACGTTTCGAAATATATTTTTATGATATAATCAGGTATAAGGTTGCATGCGGCAATTTCCTTATATGTGTTGCCACCTATGTGCTCGAACCAAATCGTAGCATAGCAATGTGTGTTTAAGAATCGGAGTTTTCATCATCTGCGAGTTGTTCCGACTGTCGAATTCAATGACTTGGGAATCGAGGTATATGAAATGAAAGGAGTTATCAACCAATTGCAAATCCTGCAAAAGCAGTTTGATGAGAAAAGCCAAAAAAGGTATGGTATGCAAAATCTAGTCAATTTGGCCAAAAAATTGGATGAGGAATCCGATGATTTCGTCATGACTCGCATGACAACATTAATTGACGAACTTAAAAAGATCCGATCCGACAACAGCAAGAAAGCTTATTTCAACGTTTATAAGGACCTTAAAAAATACGTGAAAGAGACATACGGTTATGTACCGAAGGGGTCGGTTCAAGAAGCATATTTGACCTTTGGCATCGCCTTTGGCTTATTGATCGGAATAGCTTTTATTGCGGTAAATACCGCATTACTGGCGGTTGGACTATCGATAGGCGTTGCATTGGGCCTCTCTCTTGGGGCGTCAAAAGAAAAAGAACTGGAAAAAGAAAACAAACTGTATTGATCATATGATTATGCGTTGCCAAAGCGACAGGAGTTTTGCTTTCCCCTGGTCCTCCCGGACGAGGTCTGTCGCATCTTCTTTAATCATGTTCTTATTGAAATTGATGCGTTTGCTTTTGACGGATCGATGTCCAAGGTTACTCAATGGTCAACCGGTATCACTCCGGTTCACTCATGAAGGTTAAGACGATCTTTTCTTCCATAAGCGCACGTGTTGTTATGAACGATTTGCATAATGCATGAAATAAAGCATCCGTCATGTCGGTTTTTGCTTGTTTTTTTTATTTTAGGTATATAATAAAAACATAGACACCACGATTATGGACATTAAAGAGTCTTCTTAATCGAGGAATGCGATGAAAACCAACGTTTCAAAGCATCAAGAGTGGTACAAAAAGAGCCACATCATCGGGCATTGGATTCGTGCGCTGACTTTAACCGTAGGCGCTGTTTTTGTTGTTGCCACGGTTGTTCCCAAACGTCCAGTTGCAACAATCGAAAACGTGCAAACGACCGAGCATTCTCTCAGCTACGAAATATTCGTCACCGACGAAGAGCGGGCGATCGTCAGTGGCGGTCTGTCCGTCGTTCTCTCAAATCAATTCGAGCGAAAAGAACGATCATTGAATCCGGGATACAGTTCCGGACGATTCGAAGATCTCGAACCCGGAGTGCTCTATACCGTCGAAGTCATTGCCAATCGCGGTTTCGGCGACGAAAGGCTCGCTTCAAAGAAAATGGAGACCGCACCTGCCAGAGAAGATATGATATGGGTTCGCACCGATCTGAGAGAGAAAACAGATGATTACTATCTCTACTATGCCGATGTTGTTTTGAAACAATCGATCGATCGGTATGACGAGGTCTATCTTGAGTTTGGATACGTCTTTCCCGATGGCCATTTCAGTCCTCATGAAACCTTTTCGATTGTTGACGCATTCACGCAGGTTTCCTTTGAGGTCTACGATTACAATTATCAAGTCGTGCTCAGACTTATGGAACAGGGTGGTGAGGAAAGCCGGGTTTTGCATGAGAAGCGCTTTTACCCTCCTTTTCGATTGACGAGTTCGATTTATGTCGAGATGGTGTCCGAAGATGCTGTTCAACTCGTGCTTTACCCGGATTACGTAAGAGGAGTCGACACGATTTTCGATATCGTTTTGTATCGAGGGCAAATCGAGATTGAGCGTCACCGATTGACAGACGATATGATCGGGGATCCCTACATGCCTTTTGAAATCACATATGCAAACCTCGAACATCCATCCGAATACCATGTTGACCTATACGTGACCTATACGAACCCCGACACGGGGGTTTTCGAACATATGCATTTCAAAAGAATCGATATCGAGTCTTCGACCAGTGAACGATAAATCAAGGTTAAGGAGAGATTGAAACATGAAATTCAAAAATCGTCCCAAGCAGGAAAAAGTACGGATTATAACCGTTACGGTGATCATTTTTTTGTGTCTGTTTTTCGGAATGTTCGCCCCGATTATTTTTCCCGATACGATGTTCGCACAAATCATCGATCATAGTGTCGGGAAATTTTTCAATGTCTGGCGCTTCTTCGAAAACAACTATGTGACCATTTTGGAGAGTCTTACGATCGTTATTTTTGTTTGGATTGTCAATAGACTTCTTTGTCTGCTCATAGCCTTAATGACGAAAAAGGGACATCGAAGTGAAACGATTGGCAATCTCATTACGAGTTCGATCAAGTATTTCAGCGTCATTCTCGCAATCTTTCTCATTTTGAGTGCCTGGGGTGTTCAGGATGCGACACTTCTTGCCGGTGCCGGTATTCTAGGACTCGCCCTCAGTTTCGGGTCGCAAAGTCTGATCGAAGATGTTATCGCCGGTCTTTTCATTATCTTTGAAAAGCAGTTTTCCGTGGGCGATTTTGTCAAGATCAATGACGTCTATGGAAATGTGAAAGACGTCGGTATTCGGATTACACGAATCGAAGATTCCAATGGAGACATTTTGATCATCAATAATTCCGATATACGCGGCGCGATTAACATGTCGAATTCACTATCGACCGCCATCTGCGATCTGTCAATCTCCTATGATCAGGATATCGAAACGATCGAATCTCTAATCAAGGGACACCTCGATCAGGTCAGAAAGAATATTCCTTCGATCATCGAAGGTCCATATTATTACGGGATTCAGAAACTCGGTGAATCGGCCGTCGTCCTGCGCCTCGTCGCCAAGACGGAGGAGATGACGCGCTTTGAAGTCGTTCGAGCGCTCAATCGTGAATTCAAAGTGCTCTTCGATCAAAACGGTATCGAGATTCCCTTTCCCCAGGTCGTCGTTCACCAGCCCAAGGAAAGCAAAATGGTTAAAAAAACGTAAAAAAACGTGCTTTACCATGCGATGCGTTTCGTATGATTTCGGTAAAGTATTCACGGGTAGTCCTATGAAAATCTGCGTTTCTCGTGTATAATGAAAAAGAAGTAGCAAGGAGGCAAACGATGAAACGAAAAACAAAAATCATATGTACGATCGGTCCGGCGATTGACAACGATGACATGATCAGCAAGATGATCGATGCCGGAATGAACGTGGCAAGACTCAATTTTTCCCATGCCGACCACAAGGAACACGGGAATCGTATCAAAATGATTCGCCGGATTGCAAAAGAAAAGAACCGATTCATCGGGATCATGGCCGATACCAAAGGGCCCGAGATCAGAACCGGTCTTTTCGAAGATGGTTTCGCTACGTTTAAAAAGGGTGATGTCGTCGATGTCGTCAAGGAGAACGTCAAGGGCAATGCCAAACGTTTTCATATCGATTGTGACGAGCTTTACGCCGATGTCGAAAAGGATGATTATTTACTCATTGATGATGGAAAGATGCGACTCGACGTGATCGACGTGCATGATGATCGGATCACCTGCAAAGTGTTCAACAACGGAATCATCAAGAGTCGAAAGGGCGTCAACGTTCCCAACGTCAAGCTCTCGATGCCTTTCATTTCCAAGAAAGACCGTGAGGATTTGATCTTCGTCGCCAATCAACAGGTTGACATGATCGCGCTTTCGTTCGTCAGACGTAAGGAAGACGTCCTCGAAGTCAAGGAGATATTGAATCAGTTCGAAGGCCATACGATCGAGCTGATCGCCAAGATCGAGAATCAGGAAGGCGTCAATAATCTCGACTCCATTCTTGAAGTCGTCGACGGTGTCATGGTCGCCCGTGGCGACCTCGGGGTCGAAGTATCGACACAGCTCGTTCCGCTCTATCAGAAGCGAATCATCAGACAGGCGAATCTCTACGGCAAACCCGTCATTACGGCGACTCACATGCTCGAGTCGATGATCTCATCACCACGGCCGACGCGTGCGGAAGCTTCGGATGTCGCGAACGCCATTCTCGACGGATCGGATGCGATCATGCTTTCAGGTGAATCCGCTGCCGGTGATTATCCGATCGAAGCGGTTCTAACGATGGATACGATCGCCAAGGCGATCGAAGACAGCATTCCCTACTCGGATATCTTGCAGCGAGCGATCGAAACGAGTCACCGAAACGTCAATGACGCGATCGGTATCGCCGTAAGCCAGACGGCGCTCGCCTTGCCGAAAGCGGAAGTCATCATTGCTTTCACGGAAACCGGTGGTACCGCACGACGCATGTCGAGGTTTCGACCATCCGTACCGATTATCGCCATTACCGACAGTACCGATACGTGCAACCGTCTATCCTATTACTGGGGTGTATTCGCGACCAAGCGGGATAACGTTACCGATTATGCGCTTTACGACCAAGTCGCCATCGATGTTGCGAGGGACTTCGGTTTCGAACCGGGAACGACATTGATCATGACGTCGGGATGGGCGCAGAAACACGGATCGACCAATACGCTTCGAATCATCGATATCCCGGAATAAGACGCTATAGGGTTCGTTCACAGAGCGAACCTTTTTTACGTCGTTTTTTCTTGTTTCGTGCTATAATTTTTTTGTTGAGGTAGACGTATGTTAAAAGAATTCATCGGTGATCGCCAATTTTATCGGAAACTCTTGACCGTCACGCTCCCGCTCGTCGTCCAACAGCTCATCACGTCATCGGTACAACTCGTCGATAATGTCATGGTCGGCCGCTTGGGCGAATCGCCAATCGCGTCGGTTTCCGTAGTGAACCAACTGTTTTTTATCGTGATCCTGATCACATTCGGTATCATGGGTGGTGCGGGAATCTATTCGGCTCAGTATTACGGTTCGAAGGATTACGAGAAACTGAGACAGACGTTTCGTTTCAAGATCCTCGCCGCAATCCTTGTCGGGATTCTTTCATTCACGGTATTCACTATATTCGGACGAACCCTGATCGGCGTTTTCACCGATCAGGAAGAAACGATTGCCGGGGGAATGGATTACCTCCGAGTCGTTCGTTTCAGCATTTTGCCCTGGGTGTTGTCGGTGGCGATCGCCAACACGTTCAGGGAAACGGGAGTCACCAAACCGTTGCTATACATCTCGATCGTAGCGATTCTCGTCAACACGTCCTTGAATTTTCTTTTGATCTTCGGCTGGCTCGGTTTTCCCGCACTCGGTATCGTCGGGGCGGCGATCGCGACGCTCATCGCCCGTGTTATCGAACTGTGTTTGACGCTTGTTCTTCTCATACGCAAAGGCAAGGTCTTTTCAACCAGGCTCAAGGAGATTTTCCATGTGAACCGCGTCGTTCTTTCCGGCATTCTTCTCATGGCGCTTCCGCTTACGCTCAATGAAGGGTTATGGTCGCTCGGACAAACGACGTTTTTACACGCCTATTCGACGCGGGGAGACAGCGCTTTGGCGGCGATGAACATCACGAATGCGATCTCGCAGATCGTATTCATTACTTTCGGGGCAATCGCTACCGGAGTTGCCGTCTTAGTCGGGAATACGCTTGGAAAGGGTGCGCTCGAAGAAGCGCGGGCGAATGCGAAAAAACTGATCGCCGTGTCGGTAGCTTTCGCCATGCTCATGGGTTCGATCCTTTTTCTACTCAGTTTTTTCGTCATCGACCTTTATGATATTACCGATTTCACGAAACGGACGGCTTCTTTCAATATTCGTATTAATGCCCTCTTCATTCCGATCTATTCATTCAACATGGCGCTCTATTTCATCTTGCGTTCGGGTGGGGATATGCGCTCGACGCTCATGATGGATTCGGGATACATGTGGGTCGTCATGGTACCCATCGCCCTCCTGTTGGCCTATGCGACATCTCTTCCGGTAACAATCATGTTTTTGATCGTTCAATCCTTGGACGTACCCAAACTCTTTTTTGCCCTCAACCGCTACCGAAAAGGTTATTGGATCAGAAATCTTGCCATCGCAGAAATCAAGGATCGACTTTAGTTTTTCAACCATTCGATAGTTTCACATAAATCTATCAAAATAGGCTTTGATATGCTATAATATGTCTTGTTAGGAGTGATTAAATGCCAAATTCAATCTTATTAAACAAGCTGGCAAAACTGGCTGTCGTTACGGGTGCGAATGTCCAAAAAGGACAAGAAGTCGTCATTCGTACGACAACCGAAGCCAAGGAACTCGCCCGCGAGGTCGCCAAGGAGAGTTATCGTGCCGGAGCCAAGCGTGTCAACGTTCAATGGAGCGATGACTTTATTAGCCATGATACTTTGGCGTATAGCGCTGTCGAAGTCTTGGAAGATATTCCGAAATGGCGCATCGACCAGGCCCAAAATTATGTGGATGAAGGCGCCTGTTTCATTTCCATCTCTTCGCCTGTTCCCGGTCTGAACAAGGACATCGATGGTATGAAGATGCAACGCTCAGGAATCGCGGCTCAAAAAGCGCTTTATTTTTTTCGTGAGTACCTCATGGGAAACCGTGGGCAATGGACGATCATCGCTGCACCGAACCCGATCTGGGCCAAACAGGTTTTCCCCAGTCTCGATGAGGAACAGGCCGTTGAGGCGTTATGGAACGCGATTTTCAAGGCTTCGCGCGTAACCGAGGACAACGATCCGATCGAGGAATGGAAGAAGCACAACCTGACGCTATCGAAACACAACCGGATACTCAATGACCACGCATTCAAGTATTTGCATTTCCAAAACGGACGCGGTACCGATCTGACGGTCGAACTCGTCGACGATCACGTCTGGGCCGGTGGAAAAGAAACGACAACGTCCGGTGTCGTGTTCAACCCGAATATTCCGACCGAAGAAAACTTCACGATGCCCTACAAGTGGGGAACGAAAGGGAAAGTCGTCGCGACCAAGCCTTTGAACTACCAGGGCAAGCTGATCGAGGACTTCTGGCTCGTTTTCAAAGACGGAAAAGTTATCGACTATGATGCCAAAAAGGAAAAGGACACTTTGAAAAATATATTGGAAACCGATGAAGGGAGTTCATACATCGGTGAAATCGCTTTAATATCCCATGACTCACCGATTTCGAACACGAATATTCTCTTTTTGAACACGCTCTTCGATGAGAACGCTTCGTGTCATATGGCACTGGGCAGAGCGTACCCGATGAACATCAAAGACGGCATCAATACCCCGATCGAAGAACTCGAAAAGCGGGGATACAACAAGTCGATGGTCCACTCCGATTTCATGTTCGGAAGTGAAGACATGACCATTACCGGAATCAAAGCCGACGGAACTCGAATCAAGGTGTTTGAAAACGGGAATTACATCATCTAAACGAGCTTAACCAGCCGGAAAGCAGGTGTCACCGTGAAACGCGATCTCTTTTTCGATTTCAAGTATCTAGTCGGTCTAAAAGCCAATAAGGCGAACAGTCGCTTTGCCTATTTCGTCGGTAGAGCCGATGTCGAAAAGAACACGTATCTCTATACGCTTCATACGTATGACGGCAGCAGTAAGAAACTGTTGCAAACAAAAGAAAATCGGGATGTCGTCTTCGAGACGGAGGATACGATCCTCTTTCCTTATGCCAAGAACAAAACCGAAGAAAAGCTAAAGGATGACCAGTACGTCCAATACTATCGCTATGACATCAAGACCAAGGATCTATCCCAAGCATACCGGTTTCCGTTCATGGCTTCCATCGTCGATGTCATCGACGAGCAAACGCTTCTTCTATCGGCGGACTTGAAGGAAAGCGACCATATTCTCTATCAAGGGGATGAAAAGACACGAAAGAACTATGTCGAGTCCATCAAGAAGACCAAGAACTACGAGACGTTCAACGGTATTCCCTTTTATCACAACGGACAGGGCTTCGCCGGTAAAAAGACGCAACTCTTCCTCTATGATGTCAATCGCGAACGTATCACGCCGATCACTGAACCGGATTTCGATATTGAGACCTATCGCGTAAAAGATCACAAGATCTATTACGTCGGACAGGCTCAGGATGGTGTGATTACGATGACTCCGGATGTTTACTGCTACGACGTCAGACAACAGACGACCGTATTGCTCTACGGCAAGCGGGAGTATGCGATCTCGAGTCTTTATTTCATCGGTGACCGGCTGATCGTCACCGCCACCGATATGAAGGATTACGGACTCAATCAGAATCGTCATTTCCATATCATTGAAGAGGGCGACCTCAAATGTTTCAAGTCCTTCGGTCTCTCGATCGGAAACTCGGTCGGTACCGATGTCAGACTCGGCATGAGTCGTCTCTATGTCGAGGAGGAAGACCGGCTTCTGTTCGTTTCGACTGTGGATGATCACAGCGAGATCATGGCGCTCGATCAGACCGGAGCACTTGAGACATTGTTCGAGTTCAAGGGCAGCATCGACGGGCTCGTCAAGATGAATGGAAACTATTATGCGATCGGTCTTTACCGGCAGCACTTGCAGGAAATCTATCGTCTCGATTTCGAGCAGAACAGCGTCCGTCTCGTCACGCGTTTCAATCGTAATGTGCTTAAAGACGTATACGTCGCTAAACCGAAACCGATTACGTTTACAAGCGACGGACACAAGATCAAGGGGTTCGTGCTTTACCCCAAGGACTTCAATCCCGACAAAAAGTATCAGACCATTCTCGATATCCACGGTGGACCGAAAACCGTCTATGGTCAGGTCTATTACCACGAGATGCAGTATTGGGCGAACCTCGGCTATATCGTGCTTTTCGCCAATCCGCGCGGCAGCGACGGCAAGGGCGACGCGTTTGCCGATATCCGTGGCAAGTACGGGACGATCGATTACGAGGACCTCATGCGGTTCGTGGATCGGGCGATCAAGCGCGAACCTGCGATCGATGAGGAGCACCTTTTCGTTACGGGTGGTTCTTATGGCGGATTCATGACGAATTGGATCGTCGGTCATACGAATCGCTTTCGGGCTGCCGTCACGCAACGAAGCATCGCCAACTGGGTGTCGTTCCATGGGACGTCCGATATCGGATATTTCTTTTCGAAAGACCAGACGGCGGGACATCCTCTCGATGATCTTGAACGGTTATGGGAACATTCGCCGATCAAGTATGCCAGACAAGTCGAAACACCACTTCTCTTCATTCATTCGGATGAGGATTACCGGTGTCCGATCGAACAGGCAATGCAGTTTTTCACGCTTCTAAAGGAAAAGGGTCTTGACACGAAGTTCGTCTGGTTCAAGGGTGAAAATCATGAACTTTCAAGAAGCGGAAAACCGCAGGCGCGGAGTTTGCGTCTCGAAGAAATAACGACGTGGTTTGAAACGCATAAAAAACAGAGTTGATTAAACAAGGAGGTTCATGAAACATGTGGTGGGAACAACTTTCACTCTTCCAACAGATCATGTTCGTTCTCGCGGTCGGGACGACCGGAATTATGGTTTTGTTCATCGTCTTGATGCTTTTGGGTATCGACGGTGATGGCGGACTTGACGGAGACTTAGGTGATCTTGATCTCGACGTGATCAACGACGAGCCTTTGAGTTCACTCGGCGGTATGCGCTTTATCACCATCCGTGGTTTGCTAGCATTTTTCAGTGTTGGCGGTTGGGTTGCTTTCATTCTCGCTGACGTCGTTTCATCCGCGTTGGCTGCGCTCTTCGGTGCGCTTGCGGGTGTGATCGCCGCCTATTTGCTTCAACTTGCCTTCGAGGCCACCATGAAACTCGAGTCGAGTGGAAACATCGACTACGCGAATGCCATCGGCAAGCGCGCGGTCGTTTATATTCGGGTTCCGAAGAACGGAACAGCCAAAGGCAAAGTCGTCATGACTTTGCAATCCCGGTACGTCGAAATCGACGCGATTACGGAAGAAGAGGAAGATCTTCTAACAAATACACAGGTCGAAGTCGTCGGTACGAGAAATCGGACAACGCTAGTCGTTAGAAAATCTACTAAAGGAGAAAAGAAAGAATGAATGTTATGTTACAGTTAAGTGATTTCATCGGTCTATTTGTTACGATCCTTGTCATCGCATTTTCGGTTATCGCATTTATCGTTACGCGGATTAAAAAATGTCCAGCCGATAAAATCTTAGTTATTTATGGGAAAGTCGGCAGTGATGTTGATGGAACAACCTCATCGGCCAAGTGCATGCACGGGGGCGCGAAATTCATTTTCCCATTTATCCAGGCCTATCAGTTTCTCGATCTTACCCCACTCTCGATTTCGGTCGATCTAGCCAACGCTCTTTCTCGTCAGAACATCCGAATCGACGTGCCATCGAGATTTACCGTCGGTATCTCGACCGAAGACGGCGTCATGCAAAATGCTGCGGAACGTCTGCTCGGTCTGCAACTTTCGGAAATTCAGGAACTCGCAAAAGACATTATCTTCGGCCAGCTTCGTCTCGTTATCGCGACGATGGATATCGAAGAGATCAATACCGACCGTGATAAATTTTTGGAAGCCGTCTCGGGTAACGTCGAATCCGAACTTAAGAAGATCGGTTTGCGTCTGATCAACGTCAACGTCACCGACATCAACGATGAATCGGGTTATATCGAAGCGCTCGGTAAGGAAGCCGCAGCGAAAGCGATCAACGATGCGAAGAAGTCGGTTGCCGAAAAGAATCGTGACGGTTCAATCGGTGAAGCCAACGCCGTTCGTGACCAGAGAATCTCGGTCGCGAGCGCAAATGCCAAGGCCGTAGACGGCGAAAACGTCTCGCTCGGTGATATTTCGAAGTCGAACGCGGATCGGCGTGAAATCGAAGCCGAATCGAATCGACGGGCAACCGCTGCCGAAAAGATCGCCGCAGCGAAAGCGCTCGAAGACTCCTATGTCGCGGAACAAAACGCGGAAATCGCGCGTGCCCAAAGAGAAAAGGCGACACTCGAAGCGGACGTCATCATCCGAAGTGAGATCGAACGTAAGAAACTCGTCATCGAAGCCGAAGCGGTTGCTGAAGAAACACGCCGCAAGGCCCAAGGTGAAGCGGACGCGATCTATGCGAAACTCGAATCCGAGGCTCGCGGTAATTATGAGATTTTGTCCAAGCAGGCGCAAGGTTTCAAGGAAATTGTCGCAGCGGCGAACAACAAGTCCGATGAAGCCGTCAAACTGCTTATTGCCGATAAACTCGAAACGCTCGTTCAGATCCAGGTCGAAGCGATCAAGAACCTCAAGTTCGATAAGATCACGGTTTGGGATGGTGGCAGCAAAGACGGCACGACTTCAACAGCCAATTTCGCTTCATCCTTGATGAAGTCGATCCCGCCGATGAACGAACTCTTTGAAATGGCCGGTATGGAATTGCCGAAGTTCCTCGGGGAAGACCTCAAAAAGACGCTTGAAAGCAAAGTCGTCGAGGAAGCCGAAGAAGAGAAACAGGAAGACAAGTAATCTCAACGACAAAGCGCCCCAATCGCTGGGGCGCTTTTCATAAGGAGTGATCACGTGATTTACACATTGCAAAATCGGTGGAAGATTGAAGAAGGCAATCTCCATTATTACGGGATGCGGAAAGCACCGTATCTGCTCAAGAATACGTATCGCATCCGTAAAAAACAACGTACAATCCTCGCGACTTTGCCTAAAGAACTAAGCCGGGAAGAATTCATGGCGCTCAGGCGACTGATCGAAGAAGGCATTGTCGTTCGATCTGAAGCATTGAAAAGCACACCGACATCACTCGCTGAAGCGACGTTCTGCAAGGCGTGTGCCGCCAATGATTTCATCATTCCCGGTTTGGAGTTGGACGATCATGGTCTTTGTCCGATGTGCGCGTCAAAAGAGGACGTGCAAGGGTTCAAAAGCGTTTTGCCGGTCATGAACGACTTTCCGAAATCGACACGGTCGCGTTTCGATGTGGCACTGTTTTATACAGGCGGGAAGGATTCGAGCTTTCTGCTGCATTATCTCGCGAACGTGTGCGATCTGAACGTTCTGGCATTGACATGGGAAATCCCTTATATGTCTGAAAGCGCCAAAAAAAGCATCGAACAGGCGAAAGAGAAGTGTCCGAATGTCGAGTTCGTCAACCGGAAGATGCCGGATCGAACATTGAAAAAAATCTATCATCGCCTCTATGAACTCGAACGTAACACGTGTGCGTGTCCGTCTCTGGCCTATATTCTGTTCTACCCGGAACTCGTTGATCTGAAAATCCCCTATTTCGTCCTGGGAAACGAACCCGTACAGATGCTCAATCTCTACTACAATCACCTCGCACCGAAGGTCGCCTATCGGGAGAAGAGTCACCGTATGATGGAGACCGCCTATAATGTCTTAAGACTTCTGACTTTGCGGAAACCGTATAAAAAAGGACAGCTGCAAGCCCATTTGACGATGCGTCAACTGGCCTATGGCGATCCTCTCATAAAGCGCATATCCGGATATCAAAATGATCTGGTGAAACACGTTACCGAAGCGATCAGGGAAGTACCGGAAATGCTTCTTCCACTGAAAAGAGCGATGCGACGTGCGCATACCCCAGCGTTCGTTCACGTCGATTTCAACGATATTTCGGGTGGGAACTACGACTGGCGTTCGGTCAAAGACCTGATCCGTGAAAAGGTCGGATGGGTCGAGCCTGAGGCGAAGACCAAAGGGCTTCATACGAGCTGCACGATCGAACGATGCAAGGAGTACAGTCAGTTCATGAACTTCTATGAGATGCGCAGCAAGATGATCCCGTTTTCGGCGATTGAAATATCGTTATCCGTCAGCAGAGGACACGTGAGTCGCGCGGACGCGATCAAAGAGATGCGTGAGGATATGGGTTTTTCCACGACGGAGATTCCGGAATGCCGGATCATGAAAGACTATCTCGGACGGATCAACGGATGATCGTTTTCCGTTTCGCTTTCTTTTTGAGGTAAAGCCTTAGAAAAACAGACTTTTTCGTGGTAATCGCTTGAACCGGGCAGATCCTCGCGCAAAGGTCACAGTGCAGACAATCCTTCGTAATCGCGTAATGTTGATCGATCGCCCGCGTCGGACAGATGTTTTGACAGCGGTGACAATCGATGCAGATCCTTTTATCGATCGAAAGTTTGTCGTTGATACGCGTCCGTGTCCGTTCGAACAGGTATGCGAAGACGTTTTTGAAACGATAGGGCGGATCGACTACGGATGAGGATGTAGGGAAGCGGTCGATCAAAGGATCATAAGACGGGTAGTCGATCTTGACCTCCTCGGTCATATAGGCGTGTCTGACCGGGGTGATCGAATAGCCGATAAGCGCGTGCGGCTTGATGCTCTTCCAGGCCTCATGAAGAACATTTCCATAGGAGAACCCGCCGAACGTGACATTGATGATAAGGCGTTTCACGTTAAGCCTCTGCAAAAAAGGGCGCAGCGGTATGGGAATCCGTTGGGCATAAACCGGAATCGAGAGAATGACCGCTTCATACGTGGTATCCAAAGGAAAAGCCGCGCGCACGTCCGGACGCGTCAGGTCATAGAGTTTTCCGCCGAGTCTTTTCTGGAAATAGGATGCGATTTTCATCGTTTCCCCATTCGGTGAAAAGCAGAGATGATCGATCATTGTTTCTTGATGCTCCTTTTGTCCGTATCTTCGCTCATGCGAACATCGGTTCATTGATCATGAGACTTTTTTCGTCGAAATCGATCGACATGTCGAGTCCGTAGGGAAGAACGGTTCTCGGATAGGCATGACCGAAATTGACGTTGCAGAGCACGGGAAGGTCGTATTTGACCGCATAAGATTTCAAAATGTCCATGTATGCCTTTTCGTGGCATTCGTTTTGAGGTTTTCCGAAGATCAGTCCTTTGATTGTTTTGAGGATTCCTCTTTTTTCAAGAGCTTGGAGATACGTATCGAACATGACGGGTGTCGGCCTTTCCTCACTCGTTTCAAGAAACAGAATGTGCGCTTTCCACTCGTCCAAGGTCGGCAGGAGATGAAATCTGTCATAGAGTTCTTTCTGCTTCTGATCACGCGATCCCGTATAGGCGTCATAGAGGCTTTCCAGGCAGCCGCCTAATAGCGATCCCGTGACGATTCCAGAACCGTGAAGACAAACGTGGCCCTTTTTTTCCACGTGCGTTCTTCGAGTCGTATGAAGCGCGCTTTTCGAGAAGTCGGTCCGCTCTTCGTACCAGACCGGACTCGGGAGTATGATGCGGTCCGGATCGTTTCTGAAAAAAAGTTCGAAAGCCTTTTTGGTATAGGGAAGCATCTCTTGATCCAGTTCGGCCAGATCGCTTAGGAAGTTCGGTCCGTAGTAGCTCGTCATGCCGAGCTTGTGAAACATCAGGTGGTTATTGGTTGAATCCGAGAAACCGGTGAAAATTTTCGGTGAGGACCGGACGTTTTCGATAAAATCCGCATCGCTTAACAGATACGGCAACAACCGATAGGTATCGTCCCCACCGATCGCCGCGATAATCCCTTTGATGGAATCGTCTGAAAAAGCCTCCTTCAGATCACATGCCCTCGCTTCGGGATGTTTGTCCAGGTAGTCGATCCCCTTCAGGGCATTTTCCATGAAAACGGGAATGAGACCGAACGACTCGAGTCTTCTGATCCCCAGTTCGAGCTGATGGCGACATGCGTCTTCTCCGAGTATGCCCGAAGACAGACTGACGATGGCGACGCGATCGCCTGGTTTGAGTTTTTCCGGTTTAATCATGAAAATCCTTCCTTCCAGGCATCACCAAGGGATGCGTATGTAAGTATTTTAACCGATAATACCTGAAAAACAAATGAAAAATCAACCGAATGACCCAATCTTTTTGCGAGTATTCCGATCGGGTTCATGCGGATCGGTCCAAAAAGTGTTAAAACCTTGAGTTTCAAAGAAAACTTATATATAATGAAATTATCAAAACCAGGAGGTTTCGAATATGCGATTTTTTCGAAGAAAGAAAAAGCAGCCGGACAAACCCGCCGAACAGTTGAAGTCACAGGAAAAACATCAGGACGTGACGGAGAAACCCGACGTGAGTAAAGAAAAAACCGAAAACAACAGGGTCGTTTCGACCGCTCGATATCACGTCTCCCAGAATAAGAATGAGACGAGCGAACACTATAAGGAATGGCGGATTCGCAAGGAAGGTTCAAATAAGACGATCAAGTATTTCAAAACGCAGAAACAGGCGATCGACTACGCCGAAGAACTCGCGCAGAACCAAGGGTCGTCAATTGTCATTCACAAGGTCGATGGATCGCTCAGGAAACAGGACTACAGCAAGAAGTAGGCGGATCCCTACTTCTTTTTTGCATCTTGACCGGTCTTTTTTGCAGGATAGTTTGCACATGCGTGTCTTTATGAAAAACGTTTGATATCCTATTCACAGGGCAGGTGAGCACATGAAAATCAATCTCAAACGACATCCGTCTTTCGGTGAGGCCGTCGTAACGATCGCGTGCGATGAGAAAGACGATTCGATTCAAGACATCCTGAGTTGTCTCGATACGTCAGTCATGACGGCTAAAAAGAACGATCGCAGGTTCGTCTTTAAACCGAATCAGGTCTATTACGTCGAAAGCATCGAAGACGCCGGATATCTCTATACGAAAGATGACGTCTTCGATTGCAAGTATCGTCTCTATGAAGTCGAGAGGATGAGTCCGTTTTTCATCCGCGTGAACAAACAGACCGTTTTAAACTATCGAAAGATCAAGGCTTTCAAGTCGACCTACAATGGGAAACTCGAGGCGACGCTATTGAATGGAGACCGCATCGAGATTTCGAGAAACTATGTAAAAGCGCTTAAAGCCGTGCTTGAAGGAGGGAAATAAGTGAAAAACTATCTTAAGCGATATAGCTATGCCTACGCGATAACGAGTATCTTCATCCTAGTGGTTGCGGCGATGATCACGCGTCGTTTCGACGTCGACCTGAATGCTCGAGCGCTCATAGCCCTCTTGGTTGGCAGTATGATCATTGCCGCTTTGATCGCTTTGTCCGTCACGATCATCAAACAGACCTGGGGAAACGGCATGCTCAATATCGTCGTCGGTTATCTCGTGATTTTTCCGATTCCCTTCATCATTCGGATCATGTTCGGGCGCGTCCTTTTTCGGGGAACGCTCGCCCTGTTTCTGATTGGCCTTGTCTATGCGTTGCTTTATTCGCTCGTCGTACTCTATGCATCGCTTAAAAACAAAAAGGTCGAACAAAAACTCAACGCTTTGCTCGAGGGAAGTCAAAAGGAAGACGACTCCGAATCTCCATAGGGAACACGTTTTAAACGAAACGCTCAGATTTTGTCATGTGGGATCGCACATGGCTTTTTTTATGCTCAATAAAAACAGGGATATCGACGATTTGTTTCCTGGACCGAAGGCATATCGTCATCCTGTGTTAAAATGGAAATAGATTATAGAAAATGAAGGAATTCGATGGAAAGCCTCATTTTTGCAGCCAACGCCGTCTTACCGATCATTCTGTTGATTTTACTCGGTTATATTCTTAAGCGCATCGCATTTTTCGATCAACGGTTTTTCAACCAACTCAACGCCTATATCTTTCGGATCGGTCTGCCGGTTTTGTTGTTCTATACCATTTATGGAATCGAGGGTTTTGATAGCGTCTATGCCGACGTTCTGTTGTTCGTCGGGATCGCATTTATATCGTTTTTTTTACTCGGTTGGATCTTCGTCGCGCTTCTCGTGAAAGAAAGAGGACAAAAAGGCGTCGTTCTTCAAGCGTTTATCCGAGGCAATTTCGCCTTGATCGGTCTACCGCTCGCACAACTTCTCGGC
The DNA here is from genome assembly GCA_964444805.1 of uncultured Acholeplasmataceae bacterium. Lineage (GTDB taxonomy): Bacteria > Bacillota_I > Bacilli_A > Acholeplasmatales > Acholeplasmataceae > RECG01. The sequence goes on from CAYUIK010000038.1 coordinate 28,610, forward strand.
GGAGCGGAAACCGTTAGAATCTATGCTGTCGTGCTCGCACTGGTCGTGCTCTTGACCAATGTGTTATCGGTTTTCAGTCTGACCTATTACAAGCATCACGACAAGGACCATGGAATTGGCGTCGTGCGTCTGATCAAGAGCACGTTGCTAAATCCGTTGATCCTTGCCGTTCTCTTTGCGTTTCTCGTTCTGTTCGCTCGCTCGCTTATACCGGTAGAAAACGGGGTCGCCGTTTTTTCGATCGAAAACGATCTGACTTTTCTTTATCACGTACTCGAACTCATCGGACAGACGGTCTCACCGCTTGCTTTAATCGCGCTCGGTGGGCAGTTCCGTTTTTCCGCCGTTTCAAGGCTTTATCGTCCGCTTTTAAGTGGTGTGATCGGCCGAATCATCGTCGTGCCGGGATTGGCTTTGGCAAGCGCTTATTATTTACGTGATACGCTCGTCGGCATGAACGTCGCCTTTCCGACTCTCATCGCGATATTCGGTGCACCGGTTGCAGTCTCGAGTGCGGTTTTAACCTATGAGATCGGTGGTGATGACGAGCTCGCCGGTCAGCTCGTCGTCTGGTCGACGCTGTTTTCCATGGTAACGATCTTTTTGTCGATCGTCGTCTTTCGATCTCTTGGAGTCCTTTGACGTCGTGAAAGGTGGATAAAACATGAAAAGAATTCTGATAACCGGAGCTACGAGTGGTATCGGTGAAGCACTTGCCCGACACTTCGTCTCGAAAGGCGAGCACGTCCTTGTTATGGGTCGAGACGACACTAAACTTCTCCGGCTCGTCAAGTCGATCGAAGCGATGAATAAACCAGGAACCGTAACGCCGTTACGTGCCGATCAAAGTCGGTTTTCGGATGTCACCAAAGCGATCACCTGGATCAAAGCGCATTACATAGATGGTATCGACGTATTGATCAACAACGCCGCCATCGTAGGAAAAGAAAAACGAATCACAGCGGACGGATTCGAGTTACAGTATCAGGTCAATCATCTGTCGCCGGCACTCTTGACGTTGTCGTTGATGCCTCTCGTCGAAAAGCGACAGGGAATGATCATTCAGACGAGCAGTAACGCCCATAAAAAAGCTCGTTTCGATGCAGAGGATATCGAAGCGATGAACCCGTATCACATGCTCAGATCCTATGCGCGAACGAAACTCTATAACGTTCTTTTTACGCTCGCCTTACGGCGAAAAGTCAACAGTGATGTCCGTTTTTATGCCGTCCATCCCGGATTGGTTCGAACCGAAATTGGAACAAAGGACACCTCGACGTTTTACGCCTGGCTCTGGAGATTGTTTACGAGCAGAGGCATCCATCCGAAAGACGCCGTCCATTCCTTTTCTAAACTGGTCTACGATGCGTCGCTTGACGCGCCTTATATCTATCAGGGGGAGCCGCATGAACCGTCAAAAGTCGCGCTTTCACTGGAAAATCAGGACATTCTCTATCAAAAAACGATCAGCGATCTTGGACCGCTGATCGAGGATTGAACGAGACTTATTCATCTTTCTTTTCAATGACCGGATGGTCGTCTTTGACAAACATCCGATAGTTCTTGTGGGGTGTGATCTTGCCTTCGATCATGCGTTGCGCGATGAGCGTTTCGATATGTCTTTGAATGAAGCGCTGCAAGGGTCGCGCACCGTATTCCTCGTCGTACCCGTTTTCGAGGATGAACTTGTTGATGCTCATCTCGAAGTCGATATGAATATTTTTATCGACGAGACGCTTGCTGAGATCGGCGAGCATTTTTTTTGTGATTTCAACTTGGACGTTGAAATTGAGAGGGTTGAAAATGATCAGTTCGTCGATTCGGTTTAAAAATTCCGGTTTGAAGTTGGTTTTGACGAGTTTCATGACGCGATCTTTCGCATCTTGATCGGCGTGCAAAAGGAATTCGCTACCAAGGTTCGACGTCAAAATGATGATTGTATTTCGAAAATCGACGGTACGCCCCTGATTATCGGTCAGTCTTCCATCATCGAGGATCTGCAGCAGGATATTGAAGACTTCCCGATGTGCTTTTTCGATCTCATCGAATAAAATGATTGAATAGGGTTTCCGTCGGACTGCTTCGGTCAACTGACCGCCTTCGTCGTAACCGACATAACCCGGTGGTGATCCGATCAGTCGAGCGACACTATGGGCTTCCATGTATTCGCTCATGTCGATTCGAATCATGTGCGATTCGCTTGCGAAAAGCGCTTCAGCAAGCGATCTTGCAACTTCGGTTTTTCCGACACCGGTTGGGCCTAGGAAGAAAAAGGTTCCGATCGGACGATCGATATCCTTGATGCCGGCACGTTGTCGGATGATCGCGTCACTGATTAATTTTAGCGCGTGGTCCTGTCCGATGACCCGTTTTCTTAACGTATCTTCCAAGTTCAATAGTTTTTCCTTGTCTCCGGCCATAAGTCGTGTCACCGGAATGTGCGTCCACTTCGAAACGATTTCGGCGATGCTCTCTTCGGAGACGACTTCGGTCAACAAACGGTCTTGATCTTTGAGTTCATCGGTCATCGTTTTGATCGTTTTTTCATGTTCCGGGATCGTACTGTACTGGAGTTCAGCTGCCTTGGAGTAATCGTTTTCGTTTAAAGCCGTCTGTAACTCGAGTCGATAATTTTCGAGTTCTTTCTTCTGTTGCTTAATCCGGTTCAAAAACGCTTTTTCTTTGGTCCATTGGTCTCGTAAGGACTGTTCTTTTTTTTTCTTGTCCTTGATCTCTTCTTCGATCTTTTTCAGGCGCTCTTTGGAAATGGGATCCTTTTCCTTAGCGAGTGCTTTCTTTTCGATTTCGAGTTGCATGAGCTTTCGCGTCACGTCATCGAGTTCAAGCGGCATCGAATCGATCTCCATACGGATCGAGGCACATGCCTCATCGATTAAGTCGATGGCCTTATCAGGCAGGAAACGATCGGAAATGTAGCGATCGGAAAGGATCGCAGCCTGGATCAAGGCAGGATCGCTAATGTTGACTCCATGGTGGGCTTCAAATCGTGATTTGAGACCTCTTAGAATACTGATGGTGTCTTCGACGGTCGGTTCTTCGATCGTGACTTTTTGGAAACGGCGTTCGAGTGCACTGTCCTTTTCGATGTATTTCCTGTATTCGTTTAGGGTGGTCGCACCGATACAATGCAGTTCACCACGCGCAAGCATCGGTTTGAGCATGTTTCCAGCATCCATCGCGCCTTCAACGCGTCCGGCACCGACGATCGTGTGAAGTTCATCGATAAACATGATGATGTCACCCTTCGACTCTTTAACTTTACGTAGGACGGCTTTCAGTCGTTCTTCGAATTCACCGCGAAACTTCGCACCGGCGACCAAGGATGACAGGTCGAGCTCATAGATCGTTTTGTTTTGTAGACCCAAAGGGACGTCCTTGTCGACGATGCGTCGGGCGAGACCTTCAACGATCGCGGTCTTTCCGACACCGGGTTCACCGATTAAAACGGGGTTGTTTTTGGTTTTTCTTGAAAGGATCTTAATGATTCGACGGATTTCTTCTTCGCGTCCGATGACGGGATCGATGTTTCCTTCTTTGACTTGGTCGACGATGTTTCGACCGAATTTATTGAGGACATCGGGGTCCTTGTCATAATCTGGCATGGGATTCATTTGCATGATTTCACTCCTTTGGCAGTCGTCTTATCGATATGCCAATTCTATTATAACGCTTTTTATTGGCACTGTCAATTATGAAGTGCTAACTCTTGTGTTCTTTTCGTTATTGCTCGGAAAAGATCCGTGATGAATACTGTTGACTTTTTATTCGATAAACGGTTATAATAGAGTGGCTTGGCCCCGTAGCCAAGTGGTAAGGCACGGCACTGCAACTGCCAGATCATCGGTTCAAATCCGTTCGGGGCCTCCATATGTGTTTAACACCTGCTTAAGGGTGTTTTTTTCTTATTTTTTTTAACACTAATAATGTAAAACTATTGACAATGTTATAACAAATGTATACACTATGTATGAAGGATGGTGATTCTATGAACACACAATTAAAGAAGATAGGAAATAGTAAAGGCGTTATTATACCAGCTGCTATTTTAAAAATGCTTGATATCAAAGAAAGCGAAGAATTTACAGTTAGAGTTGAAGGAAAAGAAATTGTTTTATCAAAAGTAAATTCTTTTGATCCCAAATCACTAGAAGAGTTATTTTTAGATTATAAAGAAACTTATAAAGGCGAAATTGTATTTGATGACTCTAAAGGTAGAGAAGTATGGTGAGTCAGGGTGATATCGTTATCGTTGATTTTGATCCTTCGCTAGGGTCCGAACAAAAAGGGAAGAGGCCTGGAGTTGTGGTAAGCAATGATGTATATCATAAAAAAACAAATGGCTTTGTTATTGTCGTTCCAATTACTTCTGATAAGGCGTTTAAATATCCTTTACATGTAGATTTAGATTCAAGGACAAAAACTTATGGACAAATCATGTGCGAACAAGTAAAAACCATGGACACAAAAGCAAGGAATTTAAAAACAGTTGAAAAACTTCCGTCTGACTTACTCGATAAAACACTAAAAATAGTAAAGTTGTTGTTTTGATTTCTTGTTTTTTGATAAGGATTATATGCTTATTAGAAACAAACTCCATACTAATTACATAGCAAATTTGTTTGTGACAGTCGCAAAATGGGCACAAACTTGGTTATGTCAACACACAAAAACATAGCAAGTTGCTTTATACCCTTTCAATGGCTTTGTTATAGCGTTTTAGCCGTTTAGAAGTAAAGCAACTTTTTCATTAGATCGAGCAAAATTGATGATTTTTCATTAGTTTCGCTCATTTTTTATACTCAAAAAACATAAAAATCCTTTATTTTTGTTGACCGGATTTGATCTTGTGAATTTGCATGAACCCTATCGGACTTCAACTCGACTCAACATATATTAAGCATGATGTTTAAACGTTTTTGTATGGTGTTAAATTGCTCATAAGCTTATAGAATTTCTATCTAATCAAGATAGAATTGATTATTGATGAGTAGATTCTTTTTAGTAATGTATTTCATAGTAAATCCATACACAATGGATAGATTTTCGTTATATTACTAAATAATTCTATGATCTATAGAGAGATTCATCTTTTTCTTCGTGGATAATTGTTTAATATTTAAGTATAATGAGTAACAGGAGGTATGCATACATGAACAAATTTGGCGAGTTATTAAAAGAAAAAAGAACGCAAAATAAACTAACGCAGAGTTCATTAGCAGAAATGTTAAATGTATCTGATAGAACTGTGAGCAAATGGGAAACCGGAAATGGTTATCCTAATATTACAATGTTAAATACAATTGCAAACTGTCTTAATACTTCGGTTAGTGAGTTGATGGACAGTGAAGATAATAAAGTAATTAATACAGTAAAACAGAACCCTTCAAATGAACTGTACCGTACAAAATTCAGAAAAATAATGGTTGTGTCTATGTCGCTGCTTTTGACTGCCATACTATATTTAGTGTTGCCAATTCTAAGGTTTAATATTCCTAATGGAGCAATAGGTGCCATAGGTGAAGACGGTGACACTTATGTTGTAGTAGCAATTGTCCTGACGATTTTTATATCTCTATGCTACCTTGTTAGTTTTTCTCTATTCGCTTATATGATTATTCAATATAGAAATTTGAATAAATCAAAGTTCCATAATTTTACTGATAAAAATATAATAAAAATATATTTTATCATATTTTTTATTAACACTCACAATGATCTTAATTGTTATTATCGCTTTAAATATTGAAATCTAAATGGTATAGGGGAACATGTGAAAGGAAGTTTGGTGATAGGATCGTTTAGATTGCCTGCATGAATCGGGTTTGAAATCGACAACGGATCAGTCATACGTGCGTTTTTCATAACATGACTTATGTATTTAAAGAAGAAATCATTTTAGTAGCTGGGGATATGTCTAAACATTGAAAGACGAGCAACAATTCGACGGATAGCCTTTCAACAACACGGACTTATGTGGTAAAATAGGGTTGCATAAGGGGGAAAAACATGAAAACAATCAACATCAAGAGTGACATGCCGGATCGGCTAGAAGCCGGAAGAAGACTATCCGCGATCATTTCCGAAAACCGACAAAAAGAAAAAGTTATCAAAATCGTTCATGGCTACGGGTCGACCGGAGTCGGTGGCACGATTAAGCATGCTGTTAGAAGGTCCTTACGAAACCGAAAGAAGAAGGGTGAAATCAAAGCCTATATACCGGGTGAAGCCTTTCAGCAGTTGATGGGATTCGATGAAGTCATAGCGACCTATAAGCATTTGCTTAAACATGATTCGGATTTCAACAAGATGAACGAAGGCATTACCTATGTCATTCTTTGAACAGGGTCATTGAATAGAAACTCATACAGGTCAAACCGGAAGGAGTCCCTATGGACGAACAGAAGTATCGCATCGCTTTACTGATCGATTCGGAAAACGTATCAGCAAAATACATCAAATCGATTATGAATGAAATCGCTAAATACGGCAAGATCGTGATCGCCAGGTTTTACGGAAATCTCGCTATTCTATCGAAAGAATGGCACCAGACAGCTCTTGATTTCGCTTTAAAACCAATGCATCAGTACAATGTTGCTGCCGGGAAAAACGCAGCCGACATGGCGATGGCATTGGACGCGCAGGAAATGATGTATCAGGCGAAAGTGAACGCCTTTTTCCTCGTTACGAGCGACAGTGACTTCACACCGCTCGCGATCAAACTCAAAGAGGGCGGCATGCACGTGATCGGCGTCGGGAATGAGGACAAGGTCACGAGCGCCTTCAAATCGTCTTGCAACGAATTCAAGTATTTCGAGTACTTAGACGACGACGAGGATATCATCGATACGCCGTCGGAAAACGATGTGACGAAGAAGAGTGAGATTGAACGTATCATTATGGATACGATCATTGAAAATGGTGTCGGAAACAAGATCCAACTCAGCCGTTTAGGCGACATCCTCGTCAACCGATTTTCGGATTTCGATGCCAGAAAGTATGGTGCGAAAAGTTTATCGAGTCTCGTTTCTTCCATCAAGGGTCTAGAAATTTCCCAAGAAAAGACGACGGTTTACGTCTCCTTGAAAAACCCGATTGATCTTGATGCAGTCAAAAAAGCGATCTATGAGATCATCTCTCGCAACAAGAGTAAGGAAATGGTTCTTACCAAACTCAAACAGGAACTCGAGAAAAGGCTTGACAATTTCCATTACAAGGCTTTCGGATTTACGAAGTTTTCCCACTTCATCTCGAGCATCGAACACCTCACGGTGTCGAAAAACAATGTGAAACTGACAGGATAGGATAATGACACTACAGGACATTAAGAACAAGAAAGAACGAATCAAAGTCATGAATCTTGCCGGCTATTTTCTTTTGGTCGTTTCCTTTATATTGTTTATGGCGAACCCGATCACGATGATCGGCTTTTTGCTTGGTGGAATTATCGTTGCTGCGACCACGAAACAATTGAAAAACCTTAGCACGACGTTCAAAGAAAAATTTGTTCGTGATACGCTAAAAAGCATCATTCCCGATGCCGAATACGACCCAGAAAGAGGTTTTGACAAGGAAACGGTTTACGCGACACGCATTCTTAAAAAGGAAGATCGTTATTCGAGTGAGGACTACCTCAAGGGAACGATTAAGGGTCGCACGTTCGAATCGGCTGACGTCCATCTTCAGGATGTTCGCTCCAACGGGAAGTCGACGACGGTCGTCACCGTGTTCCAAGGTCGTTTTTTCATGATCGACGCCAAACACAACTTTCAGGAAGACGTCTATGTCATGCCGAATCGGTCCTGGTTTTTTGGTCGTTTGGAGGGGTTAAAGAAGGTTGAGCTCGAGTCCATTCACTTCAACCAGTCATTCGACGTTTTCTCGAAAGACGATCACTCCGTTTTTTATCTGTTGACGCCACGCTTTATGGAAAAGATCGAACAATTTTCCCGGGTTGCTCGAAGGACGATGTTCGGGTTTACGCGAAACCGGATCTATGTCGCGATCGATACGCGCAAAGACGCCTTCGACCTCAGCATGTACAAACCGGTGGATGACTCGTTTGTCGAGGACATCAAAAAAGAGGTCGCTTTGATCGAGGAACTCATCGAACTCATCGCCTAGAGAGGAAGGATTCACATGGCCTATTTCGTCTGCCATTTTTCATCAAAAGTCTTGCAGAAGGACGTGACGGTTAACGTCATCCTACCCGATGATCTCGAAGAAGGCGAACGCGCAAAAACGCTCTATCTTCTCCACGGCTACAGTGGCGATCATACGAGCTGGATGCGCTTTTCCTCGATCGAGCGATACGCTTCAGATAAACGGCTCGCCGTGATCATGCCGGACGTGAACAACAGCTATTACGCCGATATGGCGTTCGGATATCCTTATTTTACGTTTCTTACCGATGAACTCGTTCGTTTCATGGAGACGGTTTTTCCTGTCGAAAAAAAGCGTAGTAATCGCTTTGTTGCCGGTCTTTCCATGGGTGGATATGGTGCTTTCAAGTGGGCTTTCAGTAAACCTGAGATGTTTTGTAGAGCGATTAGCTTATCGGGAGCGCTCGATGTCGATCAAGTCATGCAGCGACTCGAAGAGAAGGGCAGGGAAAAGTATTTTATGTCCGTCTTTGGAGCGCTCAGTGTCAAGGGTACGCAGAACGACTTGAAACATTTGATCGAAGAGCTCGAGCCAAGCGCGCTTCCCGATCTATATATCGCTTGCGGAACCGAGGATTTTTTATTCGCTGATAACGCATCGTTTCATGCCTACCTTGAGCAGAAGAAAATACCACATATCTACAAGACGGCTGCCGGTGCACATACGTGGTCTTTTTGGGATGAACATATCATTTTAGCGATCGAATGGCTATTGACATGAAATGAAACGGATGAAGTCGGGAAAGAGCGCGCGCCATGCGCGCTCATGATGGGTTCCGTCGTTTTCGAGATAAAGGATGTTTCGGATATCCTTTTTTTCTAGAGTCTTGAACAGTCTTCGGGAATGCTCGAGGTAGATTTTCGGGAAATCGGGGTTGTTTTCGTCGCTCGTCTCGTTTTTACCGATCGAGATGAAAATACGGGTTTCGAAAGGGATGTGGGTGTTCTCGATAAAGCCGAGAAAAGCCGGCTCGTTATACCAGGAAGCGATTGAAAAGATGCCGACCTTTTGGAAAACTGCCGGATATTTGAAACAAGCGTATGCGGCGATATATGCCCCCATTGAACTGCCGGCAATGGACTGGTCGTCTGGGAGGGTTCGATAAGTTTTATCGATGAAGGGTTTGACCGTTTCGACGAGAAACGATGCATAACGATCGCCTTTTCCCGCCGGATTCGTGCCGATCCGCCGTTCGACGATGGGGGCCGCGGGAAACGGTGAATACTCGCTGAGACGGTCTTCGGGGTGTTCGATTCCGACGACGATATGCAAGGGAAGCCCGTTATCCGACTCGAAAGCTTCCGGGACGCCCCAGGAAACGCCGGTATAGGATAAGTGATCGCTAAAGAGGTTTTGTCCGTCTTGCATGTAGAGGACGGGATATCTTTTGTCCGTTTCATGGTAACCGGGCGGAAGATAGACGTGAAGGATGCGTTTTTCGTCCTTCGTCATGTCGAGAGTGTGGGTAATCAAGGTGCCTGTAATGGGTAACAACTCCTTTTCATTTTAAGAATTATGCACGGGCGTAGTAACGCTTGAGCAAGCGCTTGTGCCAAAAGTAGAACGGCAAGTAGAATACGTGAAATAACGAGGGGATGGCGAATGCGAGAATCGTGACGAGATACCACGGGTATGGTCCAAGATGATCGAATAGCGTGTTCGAACCCGGTTTTCCCATAAGATACATATAGTTCCCACCGATCAGAGCGTTGATGGCAAAGATGATGGGTGTAATCGATATCAGGACGAGGACGTTTTTGAAAATGTGCCGATAACGAATGGCTCGGTAGTACCTTGAAACGAAGAGCATGAATGTTAGATTGACGACGATCAGGCCGTGAGACACAAAAAACTGGAAGTAACGATAATGGGGAAATCCGTAGTTTCTATGGATCGCCGGAGTCATTAAGGCGAGTATAGCGGAGACCAATAGAATAAAAAAGGTATTTAGAAATACGGTCCTGTTTTCCGATAGAAGCATATAGGCGGACAAGATGACGGCGAGACCGCAAAGATGAAGTGGTAGACTTTCGGTTAAAGAGAGTTCTTGTTCGTTAAAACGATAGACATTTAAAAGGATTTCTTGGTTGATGATCGCGAGTGCGAGAAACTTCCGAAAAAAACGGTACATAAAAGGTGTACGCAGTCTCTTGCGCAGAAGAATGATCGCGACGACGATCACGGTGATCATCAGCAAAGGCAGAAGGTGTTGAAAACCGAATACATAAAATTGTCCTGCTAAAGCGTCATCGAACATGTACGTGTTCTCCGAATCGGGGGGTTATTCATATTATAAACGAAGAACGCGAGAAATCAACGATGAAGTCGCGAAAAACATGTATTATTGACCATTTTGTATTATAATGGAACTAATTCAAAAAAGGATATACGCTATGGGAACACTCATTAATGTCGTCGCGATCGTTATCGCGACGTTCCTCGGACTCATTTTCAAAAAAGGCATACCGGATCGAATCCAAAAGGCGATCATGTTCGCTTTGGGGCTTGGTCTAGTCGCGGTTTCTATCGGCTGGTTTTTGCGTGATTTTCTCGTAATCGATGGAACATCGATCAAAACGGAAGGAGACCTTCTCGTTTTGTTGTCGCTCGTCATTGGCATGGTGATCGGTGAGAAAATCGATATCGATGCCCGTCTCAACGACTGGGCCCAAGGCATCGAGACGAAATACAAACTGCCTCCGCTAGCCAAAGGGTTTGTCGCGGGAACACTCATTTTTTGTGTTGGATCGATGGCGATTTTGGGAGCGTTGATGGATGGAATCAGCGGCGATCCCACGATTTTGATCGTCAAGAGTACGCTCGATTTCGTTACGGCGATGGTGCTCGCTTCCGTGTTCGGAATCGGGGTCGCTTTTTCCGCGCTTTCCGTTCTCGTCTATCAGGGCTCGATTACGCTATTAGCCATGATTTCCGCCGACCTTTTCACGGCTGAGATTACACGAAGTCTCTCCATGGTCGGAAGTTTGTTGTTGATCGCCATGGGAATCAGCTTCATGGAAATCAAGCGCATCAAAGTCGCCAACATGTTGCCGGCCTTACTCGTTCCCATCGTCTATTATGGTTTCCTTTACGTGATTTCGTTATTCGGAGGGTAGCTTATGCGTGTTTCCTGCATCGTGTGTCAAAACGAAGCCAACAGCTTTACGCACCCACGAACCGGTGTTGTCTTTCATGCGTGTTCGAGGTGTTCGCTCATCTTTAAAGACCGATCGCATTTTCCCACCTTAGAAGAGGAACGCGCCGTCTATGAGAACCATGAGAACTCGATCGAGGATGTTCGATACGTCAACTTTTTAAGAAACTTTTTGGAAGCTGCCGTCTATCCCTATAAAAAAAGGGGACGCGTACTCGATTTTGGAAGCGGGCCGAATCCAGTTCTAAAAGAGATTTTTGCAGCGGACGGAAACGATGACGTGACGATCTATGATGCGTTCTATGCGCCTAATGACAGTTACAAAAACAAGACGTATGACATCATCACGATGAGTGAAGTCATCGAACACCTTCATCGACCGAACGAGACGATCGCTTTGTTGTCGCGTTTGCTCGAACCGGGCGGGATTCTCGCGATCATGACGTTGTTCTATCCGACGGATCGCGATCGTTTTTTCGATTGGTTCTATATCCGGGATCCCAGTCATGTCGCTTTTTACCGACCGGATACGCTTTCCTTTATGGCGAAAAGGCATGGTCTGACCATGATCGATACGAACGGATATCGTTATGCAACACTGAAAAAATGATGCTTGTCTCGTTTAGAGGGACTTGTGTGTCTGGTCGCAAAAAGGAGCATTTTTCGTTTTTTTACAGCCACAAAGCTTGTATGTCCCATCGGTTTCAACCGTGAATTTCTCGGGTATCATTCCCGTCCCCTTATGGCTGGACTTATCACAAAACGGTTGGTTCGTGCTGTTCCCACAGCGACAATAAAGGTAGGGTTGGTTGGCTTTCAATTCGACGACATAGGGCTTTTTCTGAGGCATATTGGGTTCGTTCATGTTTGTCACATCCTTTCATCCATTATAACGTGGATCATATGAAATGACAAGATACCAAGGACGCAGAAATGAAAGAGGGTATATGATGACGACAGGTGACGATAAAAAAAGAAAGATGAAAGCGGATATCGGCCAAAACGCTCGGACTCCCGCTTTCGAATCGATTCTGATGCGGATCGCGACCGAATTCATCAATGTCGATCCCGAAGATTTTGACGAGGTCCTTAGCGACGCTTTCGAACTCGTCGGTCTCTTTTTTGACGTCGACCGGATCTACGTTTTCGAATACGATTTTGTCAAACGAACGACATCGAATACCTATGAGTGGTGTAACCAGGGTATTTCCAAAGAAATCGACAATTTGAAAAATATACCGTTGACCGGCCTCTTTGATGACTGGGTTTCCTATCACATGAAAGGAGAACCGGTCAATATCAGTGATGTTTCAAAACTCGATCATAAGAGTCAAGTCTATCAAACGCTTGCTCCACAAGGAATTATGTCGGTTTTGACGTTACCTTTAATCGATAAAAAGAATCTTCTCGGTTTTGTCGGATTCGATGACAATCGACGGACGCGTATATGGGACGAGCGCGAGTTTCAACTGCTCAAAGTGCTCGCGGAAATGATTACGAACATTTTGATCCGCCAGCAGATCGAAGCCGATCTGATTAAGGCGCGCGAGCAGGCCATGAATGCGAATGAGGCACGAGGCAAGTTTCTCGCGAACATCAGCCACGAAATGCGGACACCGTTGAGTGGCATACACAACGCGATCTATTTGCTGCAAACGACGCAGGCGTCATTCGAACAAAAACAATATCTCAAGATCGCTGAGACGTCGATCGAAACGCTCTCTGGTATCGTCAATGACGTCCTGGATCTTTCAAAGATCGATGCGGGAAAGATGGATGTGTTCAATGAGACATTCGATATCGAAGAAGAACTCGTCAAAGTTCTTACGATGCAAGCGTATCAAGCAGCGGAAAAAGGACTTGATCTAACCCTCGATTTTGATTATGGAATCGATTTCGAAGTCATCGGCGACGTGCAAAAGTTTCGTCAGATCGTTTTAAACATTTTGAGTAACGCGGTTAAGTACACGGAAAAAGGCTTCGTTCATGTCCGAGTTGATCACGAGGATCGCGGGTCGACGATCGACCTTACCGTCACGATCCAAGATAGCGGTATCGGCATTGCGAAAGAGGATCATGAACGTATTTTTGAACTCTTTTATCGGAGTCCTTCGCAGTTGTCGCGTGACCATAGGGGGAGCGGCTTGGGATTACCGATTACGCATGAATTCATCAAACTCCTGGGCGGAAAACTCAATGTCGAAAGCGACCATGGCTCGGGAAGTACGTTTCAAGTCGATCTGACGTTCGTCAAAGGCAAGCGGCATGATTTTTTGCAAAACAATATCTTTACGGCCGTTGTCTATGACGAAGAACGTTTTTCAACGACATGCCAACATATCTTTGCGAGTATCGGATTCCGTTTGATCAAGAAGTCGAGTCAGGCACCACGAAAAGTTGACGTGATCATTGTCAACACGCCGCTTCGAAACGAAGCAGATCTCAATACAATCAAAAGCACGTACGCCAAAGACGATACCTTGATCATTACGAGTTGTCACGGCCCCACGGAAGGTCTTAAAAGTATTGATCTCTACTTCGAGTATCCGATCGCCCGGAAGACGATCCATGAAAGACTGATGCGAGCTCGCGATGACAAGCGTATCGAGGTCGAATCAACCCCTCACCTAAAACGAAGGGGGAACGTGTTGATCGTCGATGACAACTTTACCAATCGCCTGGCCTTAAGCCGGATCCTTTTGAAACATGGTTATTCGAACAAGCACGTCGAAAGCGGGAAGGAAGCGATCGAAGAAGTCCGCAGGAACGCATATGATGTCATATTGATGGACATTCAAATGCCAGGACTCGACGGATATGAGACGGCAAAGCACATACGTGCGCTCGGAGAGAAAGGCAAGAGGATACCGATTATCGCGGTTACGGCCAATATTTTCGCGGATGATGCGGCCTTGATTTCTCGATCCGGTATGAATGGTATCCTTCATAAACCGATTCAAGTGGATCGCGTCCTCATGGAACTCGATCATCACATGGAAAAGATTCACATGTTCGACGTGCCCGAGGACGTGCCGATCTTTGATCAGCAGGATTTTCAACGACTGTACGAAGGAAGCGACGACATCGGTTCACAGGTAATCATGCGTTTTCTCGAAGATGTCGATCGTGATCTTGCCGCGATCGAAAAGACCTTCATCAACAAAAACGACGCGGAAATCTATCGTGCGCTCCACTATTTCAAGGGGTCGGTCGGCTATGTTTCGGGTAGGCGCGTTATGTGGCTTTTAAACCGTATGCTCGCGCAAACGAGCGAACATGATGTGCGTGTCTTCGATCGTCTGCGAAAAGCGTTCAAACAAGAAGTCGAAATGCTCAAAGAACGGTTGAAAGCACGGGTGACCCGCGATTAAGCATCCATAAAGCACGATTGTTTAAAGATGTGATAGACTTATAAGTGAGGTGATCGGACATGAATAAGGACAAAAAGGATTTAAAGAAGCGACTGACCAAAACACAGTACCACGTGACCCAGGAAAATGGAACGGAACCCCCGTTTGAGAACGCGTATTGGGACCATGACGAAGAAGGACTCTACGTCGATATCGTGTCGGGCGAACCGCTATTCTCGAGCCTTGACAAGTTTGACAGCAGTTGTGGGTGGCCGAGTTTCAGCGATTCCTTGAAAAAACTCGAATTAAAGGAAGACAGAAGCTTGGGAATGATTCGCACGGAAGTCCGAAGCAAAGAAGCCGATAGCCACCTTGGACACCTGTTCAATGACGGACCCATCGATCGAGGAGGACTAAGGTATTGCATAAACTCGGCTGCCTTGCGTTTTATTCCGGTCGATGAACTCGAAAAGGAAGGATATGGCGCTTACCTCGCCCTATTTGCGCATCATGAACAATAGACGGACATATCCGATCGATCCCGAACTAAAAGCATTGAATGTGCTCGGGTTCAAACAATTTTCGCACGCCAGAATACATAGCATGAATGTCTTTTTACGTATCACGGTCTTTTTTAGCGCGTTGAGTTTCCGCTACAAAGTCAAGTCGTTTCGCATCGGAAACAAGCGTCACATCAAAGTCAGACACTTTCGCAAGCGCGGCATTCAACAACCACAACCTTGCGTAATATTCATCCATGGAGGAGCTTTCAAGTTCGAAGGAACACCCATGCACATCAGGCAAATAAAGACGATTGTGGAAGAAACGGGGTATTCCGTTTTAGACGTCCGCTATCGTCTCGCTTTGAAACACCCGTTTCCATCAGGTCTCGAGGATTGTTATGAGGCGTTATTGTGGCTCGAGCAAAATCGCAAAGCGTTGCGCGTTACACAGATCTACGTCTATGGTGACAGCGCCGGAGGAAATCTCGCAACAGCGCTGACGTTGCTCGCTCGCGACCGGAAGGGCCCAAAGATCGCTAAGCAGGTGCTCATCTATCCGGTCATCGACCACGAACAAAAGACGGATTCGATCAAAAAATATGTGGATACCCCCGTATGGAACAGCGTCCACAACAAGGTGATGTGGGAAGACTATCTGCGAGAGGGAACGAAGGGTATGTTGCCATACGCTTCGCCTAATCGAGCCGATCTGAAGGGGTTGCCACCGGCATACGTCGAGACGGCGGAATTCGATTGTCTTAGGGATGAGGCCAAGGACTATGCCAAGGCTCTAAAGGCGGCTTCTGTCCATGTTGAAGAAAACCATACGAAGGCGACGGTTCATGGGTTCGACTTAATCAAACGGGCGCGTGTCACGCGAGAAGCGATCGATGCGCGAATCCGTTTCCTCAAATCTTGAGACGACATGAACGATCAAGGGATATCTGGACGGGTATCTCTTTTCTTTTTTTATAAAATGTCTTTACCAAGCGATATATACACGATAATTAGAGGTTATGGAATCGTCGTCAATTTTCGTTTCCGATCAAAATCAAACGCGTAATATTTGGAAACGAAACGAAAAAAGCGAATCGAGCAAGCGACTTACGTACCTTCTCTTTATGGTTTCGTTTGCGAGGATTTCGTTTGTTAGACAAGGCAAACAACTTAAGATAAGAGGGTTTTCCAAGGTTTGAAAAGAAAAGATGAGATTAAGGGATTACAAACGATTTTCGTTGTGTTATAATATGAGTGTAAGCGCTTTTAAAATATGAAGGGAGAACAGTATGGGTAACTTCGATCATTTCAAGTACATGGAAAAACACCGGTACGAGCAGATCGTCTATTTTTATGATAAGACGACGGGTTTAAAAGGAATTACAGCCATTCATAACACCACATTAG
Organism: uncultured Acholeplasmataceae bacterium; assembly: GCA_964444805.1. Taxonomy (GTDB): domain Bacteria; phylum Bacillota_I; class Bacilli_A; order Acholeplasmatales; family Acholeplasmataceae; genus RECG01. The sequence continues at coordinate 45,202 of CAYUIK010000038.1, forward strand.
GGCCAGCCCTTGGTGGCACGAGACTGTGGAATTATGCGTGTGAGGACGACGCCGTTCTCGATTGTCTAAGACTAGCACGGGGTATGACTTACAAGGCTGCCGCCGCTGGATTGAACCTAGGTGGGGGAAAGACGGTTTTAATCGGTGACGCGAACACCGTTAAAACAGAAGCGTATTTCCGCGCACTCGGACGTTACGTACAATCCTTGAACGGACGCTATATTACGGCGGAGGATATCAATACGTCGACGAGCGACATGGATTTCGTCAAAATGGAAACCGACTATGTCGTCGGACTCGAGGGTAAATCGGGTAATCCGTCGCCCATGACAGCACTCGGTGCCTTTTATGGGATCAAGGCCTCTCTTAAGTACAAGTTTGACGATGAAAGTGTTTCGAACTATACATTTGCCGTTCAAGGTGCCGGACAGACCGGATACTATCTCGTGAAGTATTTACTTGAAGCACATGCTAAGAAAGTCTATTTCACGGAAATCAATGACAAGCACATCGCGCGCATGAAGAAAGAACACCCGGAAGTCGAGTTCATCGAACCGGATCAGATCTTCGAAGCGGATGTCGACGTCTTCGTACCATGTGCACTCGGCGGCATGCTCGATGACGTGACGATTCCGAAATTGAAGGCCAAAGTCGTCGCGGGTACCGCGAACAATGTCCTCTTTGATGACGATACGCACGGCAAGATGCTCAAGGATCGCGACATTCTCTATGCGCCGGATTTCGTTATCAACGCCGGCGGATTGATCAACGTTTACCACGAACTCAAGTCCTATGACAAGGATACCGCGAAGCGTGATATTCAACGCATCTACGATCGATTGCTCGAAATCTTCACGATTGCCGATCAGGAAGACATTCATACGCAACAAGCAGCGAAAGTGTTCGCCAAGAAACGCATTGAGACGATTAACCGCTTGCATGACAACTACATAAAACGTTAAGAGAAAGAAGTGATAATTTGAAAAAAAAGGGAAGACTGACATTCAATGACGAAGCCTGCAAGGGCTGTGGACTGTGTGTCGCCTTTTGTCCGGTAAACATTCTATCGCTCGACCCAGAGCGTATCAATAGTTCGGGCTACAATCTCATATCGGTAAGCGATATGGATCGGTGCATTGGTTGTGCGCATTGCGCGATCATCTGTCCAGATTCCGTCATCAAAGTTGAGGTGATCGACAATGAGTAAAGTGTTGATGAAAGGTAATGAAGCGATCGCTTTAGCAGCTATTAAGGCGGATTGTGATGCATTCTTCGGTTATCCGATTACGCCACAAAACGAAGTTCCGGAATACTTGTCGAAACACCTGGTAGAAGCAGGAAAAGTATTCGTACAAGCCGAATCCGAAGTCGCGGCGATCAACATGGTTTATGGCGCCGCCGGTGCCGGTGCGCGCGTCATGACGTCCTCATCATCGGTGGGTATCGCGCTCAAACAGGAAGGAATCAGTTATATCGCCGGTTCGGAGTTGCCGTGTCTGATCGTATCCGTCATGCGAGGCGGACCGGGATTAGGCGGGATTGCTCCCGCTCAAGGTGATTACAACCAGGCGACGCGCGGAGGCGGAAACGGTGATTACAATGTCATCGTCATCGCACCGGAATCGATTCAAGAAACGGTTGATTACATCAAGGAAGGTTTCGAGATCGCTGAGATCTATCGAAATCCGGTGATGATCTTGGTCGACGGACTCATTGGACAGATGATGGAATCGATTGAAATCGATCGTCCATACAACAAGAGAACGATTCCACCGAAGACGTATGCATCCAACGGAACGGACCGGCACGAAGGTAGAAATATCATCAATAGCGTCCATTTGGACCCTTTGAAACTCGAAGAACACAACAAGAACCTGCAGAAGAAATATCGTCAAGTCATTGAAAACGAAATCAAAGTTGAAACGATCGATTTGGACGATGCCGAATATGTCATCGTTGCCTATGGAACGTCCGCACGTATCGCCCGCTCATCGATGGAAATGCTCAAGGAACAGGGAATCAAGGTCGGGATGATCCGACCGATTACGCTTTGGCCTTTTCCCTATCGTATCTTTGACCAAATACCCGCAACATGCAAGGGAATTATGGTTTTCGAAATGAGTATGGGTCAGATGGTTGATGACGTTCTGATCGCGAATCAGGGCCGGTTCAAGATATCGTTTTATGGTCGTTCAGGTGGTGTTGTTCCGGAACCGGAAGAACTCGTCGACGCGGTCACATCATTCGAAGATTGGGCGGTGAAACGATGATCCGTTATGAAAAAACGAAAGGTCTAACCGATCTGAAGACACATTATTGTCCCGGCTGTACCCATGGTATTCTCCATAAACTCGTAGCTGAAGTGCTCGAAGAACTCGGGCTTCTCGGACAAACCGTCGGGGTTTCTTCGGTTGGTTGTTCGGTCTTCAGTTACGAATACTTCAATTGTGACATGCAGGAAGCCGCACACGGACGAGCCTGTGCGGTAGCGACGGGAATCAAGCGCGTCCTACCCGATCGGACCGTCTTTACCTATCAAGGTGATGGCGATCTCGCTTCGATCGGAATTGCCGAAACCGTCCACGCGGCCAATCGCGGGGAAAACATCACGGTCATCTTCGCCAATAATGCGACTTACGGCATGACGGGTGGACAGATGGCACCAACGACGCTCGTTGACCAAGTAACGACGACGTCGCAGGAGGGTCGAAATACCGCTCAACACGGTCATCCGATTCGCGTTTCCGAGATGTTGGCGACGCTCGATGGCGCTGCCTATATCGAACGCGTTTCACTCTATAATCCGCAACACGTCATCAAAGCGAAAAAAGCGATCAAAAAAGCGTTCACGTACCAACAGGAAAAGCGTGGATTCACGATGATCGAAGTCCTTTCCACCTGTCCAGTGAACTGGCATATGAATCCCAAGGATGCCCTCGACTGGTCCCATGAACACCTGGAGCCCTTTTATCCTCTCGGTGTCTATAAGGATGTGATGAAGACATGATACGCACGATTAGAATCGCCGGTTTCGGTGGTCAGGGTGTCATGCTGACCGGTCAGTTGCTCGCCTATGCAGCAACGAAACAGGGTCTCTACAGCATTTGGGTGCCCACGTACGGACCGGAAACCCGCGGAGGAACCGCGAACTGTGCGGTAACGATCAGTGACCAGCCGATCTTTTCTCCCGTGTTCAAAGATTCCGATGACCTCATGGTGTTCAATCTTCCATCCTATCAAAAGTTTAAGGATCGGGTCAAGGATGAAGGGAATCTCTTCTACAATGCTTCTCTGATCGACGAGGACGTTTCATCCGGTCATGCGCATGTTTTCGGTATACCGATGAGCGAAGAAGCCATTCGACTCGGTAAGCCTCAAGTCGCGAATATGGTGATGCTCGGGGCATACTTGAAGCGTGTCGGTCTTTTCAAGGATGACGTCATTTTAGATTCGCTTTTGAATTTGCTCGGATCTAAGAAAAAGGATATGCTCGAGGTCAATCGGCGTGCGCTCGAAAAGGGGCGCGCATTCATTGACGCTTAGGTAAAAAGGAAGAAGAACTCGCCTCGTGCGCGTTCTTTTTTTATGTCAGAAAAGAAATTGGTTCGTATCGAACAAAAATGCCAGATTTTTTACTTAAACATCGTCATAATCGTGCTATAATGGGTATAAACTGAGCAGTAAAAATCATCATGAACAAGGGAGAACATATGAAACTCGACTATAAAAAGACATTTTATGTTGGTCTCGCATTTTTCATCATCACGATCTTCTGGCAAACCTATGACAACATCATTGCGAGAATACTGATCGACAAGTTCGGACTTAATCAGACGTGGTCCGGTGTCGTCATGGCGCTAGATAACATGTTCGCCGTGATCCTGCTACCTGTTTTTGGTGCCTTATCCGACCGCAGCAACCACAAGCGTGGGCGACGAACACCCTTTATCATCGTCGGTACCATATTGGCCGCATTTGCCTTTATGGCGCTATCCTATGCCGATATTCTCCAAACGAACAAGATTAACGAGACGGACGTCAATAACGTCCACTACGGATTCGCTTTCAACTTCGAGAACCAGGTGTCTGACGCCGAACTCGAGTCGGTTGAACACTGGGAGACCATCGCCGAACTCATGGATTTGGAACGTCAGAATGCACTTGCCGACGGCAAGATCGATCAAGCGGCATACGATGCCTTTGTCACGGGGCCTCTCTCTACGATCGAGGGAATTATCAGCGATCACGACAGCGAGGATTACTTCGTCCGATCCGAGTTCGAAGTCCTACTTGAAAGCTATTATGACTATCTTGGCTCCGAGGCGTGGCAAAACTCGGTACCCCACTGGCAGATCGTCTTATATCAAATGCAAAACGAACGACTTGATGCCCTCGATCAAGAGCTCATTACGCAGAAAGAATACGCTGACTGGGATGAGGACGTCAACGAACCGATGTCGAAGATCATCGCGGATCACGACGGTGACGGTACGTTCTCACCACGTGAGTTCGCTCCTTTGAAAGAACACTACTACACGTATTTGAGTGCGCGTGCCTGGGAAGTTACCGTAAGCGACCCACTCGTTCTCGTGCTCTTCATGTTCATCCTGCTCGTCGCTTTAATCTCGATGTCGGTCTTCCGTTCGCCCGCTGTCGCGCTCATGCCGGATACGACGATGAAACCGTTGCGGTCGAAAGCGAATGCGATCATCAATCTGATGGGGTCGCTCGCGGCCATCGTTGCACTCGCGATTCTCGCGATTACCAAAGCCGATAAGGTTTCCTACGTGTCCTATACGACCGTCTTCATTCTCGTCGGCATCATCATGTTGATCATTCTCGTTGTTTTCCTCTGGAAAGTCAAAGAACCGAGACTCGTCGAAGAGAAGATCAAGGACGACTTAAAATACGGTATTACCGATGAAGAAGAGATTCTTGAGACGCAGGAACAAGTCGATCTCGCCCGCAGCAAGCGCCTCTCACTCTATTTGATCCTTCTATCGGTTTTCCTGTGGTTCATGGGGTATAACGCCGTCGTTTCGAAAGTCGCGGATTACGCGCCTAAAATCTTGAACATGGGCGCTGCTCTGGCGGTCATGATCGCGCATGGTGTCGCCCTCATCGCTTTCATTCCAATCGGGATCATCTCGACTAAGATCGGACGACGTAAGTCGATCCTGATCGGAATCGTCATCCTTTCCCTCTCGTTTCTAAGCGTGCGTTTCCTAAACGAATCACTGGGATGGGTCATGTATCTCGTTTTCGGTCTAGTCGGAATCGGTTGGGCTACGATCAACGTCAACTCCTATCCGATGGTCGTCGAGCTTTCCAAGGGTTCGGATGTCGGGAAATATACCGGTTATTATTATACGTTCAGTATGGCCGCTCAAATCGTGACGCCGATCTTTTCCGGCTTTCTGATGGATACGCTCAGTGGCGGTAGACTCGTTCTCTTCCCGTACGCGACCCTTTTCGTGGCGTCCGCCTTTATCACGATGTATTTCGTCAAGCACGGTGATGCCAAGATCGAGAAGAAAGGAATTCTTGAAAGCTTCGATGTCGACATGGACTAAGTGGTAACGGATATCGTTTCCCCGGTCTTATAAACATCCCAATGACTAACGAAATCAAGCATAAAAAAAACGCGAGCACCTGATCAGGGTGCTCTTCTTGTTTCGGGCTCGAAGAATTCGAAGACGACGTTATCATAGTGTATCTTGACGAAATCGAGTTGACGCTGGGTTCGGGCGGCGTAACTGATGACCGTAAGCCCTTGTTGATGCGCTTTGGTTGCGTATTTGTTGGGAAGGTCCGACATGCCGTAGCTGATGAAGTCCGGTTTGGAAAAACGATTGAAAAACATCGATTTCATGAGATACTTATAGATGCGTGTCATCTTTTTGTTCGTTTTGAAGTACTCGGTGATCTGTCCTCTGACGATCATCGGGTAGTGTCTTTTCAAATAATAGGGAACGAATGGATGAAAGGAAAAGATCGCATAGTGACCCTTATAGTCGCTCAGCATTTGAACGAGACGCTCGATGAGTTTTCGTATGTTTCCAAAGGGTTTAATCTCGATCAGAAGGTTGACCTTGCCTTGCACGAGACCGAGAACCTCGGATAGTCGGGGGATACGTTCATCCGTGCCGAGAAGTCGAAGATCTTTGATGTCATCATACGTCACGTCTTTCAAGGCTCTTCGGTCACCCGTGAGCCTTTTTAAGTCCTTGTCGTGAAAACAGACGATCGTATGATCTTTCAGAATATTGACGTCGAGCTCGATCGCGTACCCGCGCTCGAGTGCCTTTTTATAGGCGAGAAGTGAATTTTCCGGAACGCTTTTGTCGTTCGTATGCAGACCGCGATGGGCGATGAGATCTTTTTTTAGCCAGGTGAAATCTTTCATGGCGCTCGCCTACTTTCAAAAGGGAGAAATGAGGTTGATCAGAATACCAAGCGTCGCGGCGATGAGAATGAGTTTGATGGGAGAGATTTTCCCGATGAACTTGAGTAAAGCGATGATCACGAGGACGATCAGACCTTCGATACGGAACAAAGACAGGTCGAATGTGCGTTCATTCAAGATCGTGTTCGGGAGAAACGAGCGAATCGCGAGCGTAACGGATACGCCGATAATCAGTCCGATGACAACGGGCCTAAGGCCAAGAAAAGCCCGTTTGAACCAAACGCTATCGAGTGCTTTGCTGCCGAAAGCGGCGATCAAAGAGATAATGATGAAAGAGGGCAGGACGACGCCGAGCGTCGTCGCGAAAGCACCGATCAGACCGTACTGATTCATGCCGATGAATGTCGCCATGTTGACGGCGAGCGGACCAGGCGTCGACTCACTGATCCCGATGAAATCGACCATGAGGTCGTAGTCGATGTATCCTCGGCCGACCATTTCCGCCTGAATCAAAGGAATCATGGCGTAACCGCCACCGAAGGTAAAGAGACCGATCTTGAAAAAGACCCAGAAAAGCGTCAGGATTTCAAGCATCTCGCTTCGCCTCCTTGTAGTTGATGACCATGCTGTAGACGATACCTAATAGAGCACCAAAAAGCAATAGGTATATCGGGCTGACGGACGTGAAAATCGTCGCGAGGAGTGCCAGAACGAAGACGATCGTGACGAAGCGCGTGAACCGGATCCTGCGGGCAAGTCTGAGACCGGCTCCAAGTATGAGAATTGCGACGCCTGCCTGGATACCTTCGAAAGCATAGCCGACCAATTTGATTTCTTGGAATTCGATGATGAAAAGCGAAAGAAGAGAAATGAGTAGGAATGAAGGCAAGACGACACCGAGCGTCGCGATGAGACTGCCTTTGAATCCGGCAATCCTGTAACCGATGAATGTCGCGGAGTTCACGGCGAAAACGCCGGGAGTAGACTCGGAAATCGTCAGAATCTTAAAAATGTCGTCGTTGTTGACCCAGTGTTTCTGGTCGACGACTTCCCGACGCATGATCGGCATCATTGCGAGTCCGCCACCGAATGTGAAAGCCCCGATCTTGAAAAATGTCAGAAAAAGATTCCATAGCGTGCGTTCTGATTTCATACGTTTTTACACCTCGTAAATCATTATAACACAAGTTGCTTTCAAGCGATGCGCAAACTGTGTTATAATCACTTTGCAAAGGAAGGTAAACTATGAAAAAAACAATGATATGGATTTTGATGTTCGCCCTATTGGGATTTCTCGCCGGGTGCGAGGATGAGCCCAGTTCGAAGGACATGGTTCCACCAACGATTAGCGGCACGCACGATTTCACACATACGATCGGCGACGAACAGCCCGATTACCTCAAGGATGTCACCGCTCATGATCTGAGTGATGGTGATCTGACCGACCGAATGACCGTGGATGATTCGGCTGTCGATCTTCTTGTAGCAGGCATTTACGATCTCATTTACCGAGTGCGCGACTTTGACGGTTTCGAGACAACCACGACCGTCCAGGTCATCGTTCTCGAAGAGAAACTCGAGCCCAATACGACAAGACCGATCTTTCTCGATTTCCAGGACTTCACGCATACGATCGGCGAAGAAACCCCGGATTACTTAGAAACGATCCGCGCATATGACGCGGAAGAGGGATATATTACCGAGCGAATCACCTATGATGACAGTGACGTCGATCTCGAAACGGAAGGGACGTACGATTTGACCTATACGGTTGCCGATTCATTTGGCAATCAAGCTTCAAAAACCGTCAAGGTCCTTGTGATTGAATCATCGCTTCCCAGCCTGTCCTCTCTAAACATCTACAACATCAACGACACGCATGGTGCGATTCTTGCAAACGGATCGGAAATGGGTCTCAGTAGAATCGGCAACCTGATCATCGATGAACGGGAAGAGAAACCCGAAGAAACGGTTTTTATCGCCAATGGCGATATCCTTCAGGGTACGCTCATTTCCAACTATTTTTTTGGTGAAGCAGCGATTGCCGCACTGAACGCGATGGAACTCGACGCGTTTGTTCTCGGCAATCACGAGTTCGACTGGGGACTCGAGGTCGTGAGTGAATATTTCAACCCCGAAACGGAAGGACTCAAAGCGGATTTTCCGCTTTTGGGTGCGAATGTCTTTTACAAGGGCACCCGGGAGATTCCTGCGTTCATCGATCCCTATACGGTTGTGACAAAAGGTGAGCTCGAGGTCGGCATCATCGGTCTCATGGGCTATGGTCTCGAATCGAGTATCGCGACTTCTCGGATCGCGGATTATGAATTTGGCGATCCTCTCGTTGAAGCCGCGTATTACAGCGAGTACCTTAGAGTCGAAGAGGGCGTCGATGTCGTTATTGTCGCCATCCATGGGGCGAACGACGCCTTCAATCAGGCCGTCGGCGACTTAAGTGGCAACGCCTATGTCGATGCCGTATTCAATGGTCATACGCATCGGGCATATACGAGATTTGAATCGCGTACGGGTGTGAATATGCCCGTCATTCAGTCCGGTGCGAACGGCGAATACGTCGGGCATCTGCACTTGGATTTGACGGATGGCGTCGTCACGGGCTATCAGGCGGCGAACTTAAACGGTAATAGCGACGCACGACTCAATCAGAGCAGTGCGATCGTCGATGAAGTGATCGCACCGTATCTGGAGGTTGTCGAACCACTTTTGACGGAAACCATCATTACGGCCGGAGAGTACTTGGGCAGAGGAGACCTCACGACCTACATGGCGAGATTGATGCGTACGGTTACCGACAGTGATATCGCCTTTCACAATTCCGGTGGCACGAGGACGGACGTTTACGCTTATGAAGCGATGACGATGTCGACGTTATACCAGATCTTTCCTTTCGACAATCGGATCAAGACCGTCTATCTGACCGGTCTCGAGATCAAAGGATTGCTCGCGGATTCCCATTATGCCTATCACGATATTCGAGCGGGACTCACCTTTATAGACGATGAACGCTATCTGGTCGCGACCAACGACTACGTGTTCGATTATCCGTCCGCGCCCTTCATATATGGCGTGGATCCTGTCGATACCGGTATTCTCATTCGTGACGTGTTCTATGACGTTCTCGTTGAACTCGCTCTGACCGAAGACTATTTCTATCTGGACTCACCGATTCTGCTTGGTGGTCCGATTACCGCTGTTTCATACGATCCGTTCACCTTGCCGAAACCACTTGGAATCACGCATGTAAACGGTTTTAGAAAGACGGCTGTGATATAATCGAGTTTGGAGGTATGCTTATATGATTCCATCATTTGAAAAGCGTGTCCGCGCCTTCGCGATCGATACGTCCGGTGTCGCGCTGCTCATGATTCTTGCGATTCCGCTCGGTGAAATCTATGCCTATTTGCTTGCCGGACTCGGCTTTATCGGTCTTTACCTCGTACCCTATTTCTTTTCGAGCGGACAGACCTTCGGCAAGCGCATCCAGAAGATACGTGTCGTCAGAAAAGACGAAAGTCCGGTTCCGGTTTGGCAAGTGCTCACAAGAGACCTTTTCAAACTCTTATTGAGCATCGGCACATTCGGTATCTATGGCGTCGTCTCCTATTTTTTCTTATCGGATCATTCGAGTCGAGCGCTTCATGATCTGATTTTTCAAACAAAAGTCATCGATTTGGAACCTCCCCAGGGTAGAGACAATTACATCGGGAAAGGCGAATCGATGCGAAAGCGAGGATTCTAATGAAAAAAATGATATTATGGATCATCCTAGTATCATCGGCCGTTCTTTTCGTCGGTTGTGACGAGAAGAAGACGACCGAAGAAAGCGAACTCAATCCCCATAACGATACCTACTATCAGATTTTCGTCCGGTCGTTCGCCGATAGCGACGGTGATGGCATCGGTGATTTGAACGGGATTACCGAAAATCTCGATTATCTCGAGGATTTCGGTGTGACCGCGCTTTGGCTTTTGCCGATCAATCCCTCACCCTCCTATCACGGATACGATGTCACCGATTATTACGGCATCAACGAGGATTACGGGACGATGGACGATTTCAAGAATTTGATTACGGAGGCCGAATCTCGCGGCATCAAGATTTTGATCGATCTCGTCATTAATCACACATCGGATCAGCATCCCTGGTATATCGGCGCACAAAATCCGAGCAGTGCCTATCGTGACTTTTATATCTGGGATAACGGAAACGCATTCGAGAGTTTTGGCGGGGGCATGAAGGATTTGAATTTGGCGAACGAAGAAGTCGTTCTCGAAGTCCAGACGATCATGGATTTCTATCTCGAGATGGGTGTGCACGGGTTCAGACTCGATGCCGCCAAACACTTTTTCGCTAAGCCCGGTATTGCCGGTGTCGATCTCAAGAACACGCTTTTCATCAATGAGCTCAATCGGTTCATCAAGGAAAAACATCCCGACAGTTACATCGTTTCCGAAGTGTTCGAATACAGCGATATCATCTATCCCGATTATTATATCGGTTCCGATTCGGTTTATAATTTCTTCGGTTACAAGACGATCAAGGACAAGGTTGGTCTGGGAGAGAGCCGTGCGCTTTTCGTCCGGAACCTTGAACGGTTCTACGATAACATCCGGGAAGTCGACCCGTATTTCGTCGACGCGCCATTTTTAACGAATCACGACCTAGACAGGCTCGCATCGACACCGGGGTTTTCAACCTATGATTCACTCGCCAAACTCAAACTCGCGAGTCGGATTCTTCTGACGCTTCCCGGTTCACCCTTCATCTATTACGGGGAAGAACTCGGCATGAAAGGATACCGTGATTACGCCAATGACGGACAAAACGTGCCCGGATACGGTGTTGCCTACGACGAGTACCGGCGGACGCCGTTTCTTTGGGGCGACTCCGCGGTCGAAACGACCTGGTTCCCGGATCAGCAAAACGATGCCACAGCCGCTTTGAACGAACAAAAAGACGACGTGGATTCGCTCTATCATACCTATCGAATGATGAACCACCTAAGACTCGATCACGTCGCGCTTCGCTATGGAAACGACTTTCTTCCTTATCGCGACAACGATACCTTCATTCAGGGATATGTTCGATCCTATCAGGATGAAAACGAGGATCAGACGCTTCTGATCATCCACAACCTCTCCTCATCGGATACGTTTGATCTCGATATCGCCTACGAGACATTGCTCTATGGCGATCTCGCGCTTGATCCCTACGAGTCGCTGATCGTTGAAATCGATACGGACTTGATCGAGGACTATACCTGATGTTTCTCTTGCGCTATTTCAAATACTCCTTTGAGTACAAGCGCATCTTTGAAAGGCTTAATGAACGAGGGTACAAGGTTTTCATCTATTTTTTGCTGCTAAGTCTCATGAGCGCTTTCCCCCTGAACTTTTTGATCGTCCGTGAAACGGGGTGGCGTCTTGACTTTATCGAAGAGAGCTTTCGTCTGGAAACACCGGAGTGGCAACTCCCGGAAACGTGTGCGCTGCGTGCGGCGAAACTCGTATGCGACGACGATGTGACTTACCGCTATGAACACCGAGACATCATCTATGTGTTCAACGCCACGGACGACGATGTCGATCTCGACATCGAAGCCGTCTATTTTCTCGAAGAGCGGATCGTCTACACCAACGGAAACGAAGCGAGCATGAGCGGGTTCAATTACACCGGTTTCAGCGAACCCGTGAATTTCCAAGAGCTCAATCTCATGAGCGGAAGTGAACGAGAAGAGGCCTATATCGCTTTCGGAATGGCCGTCGAAGAGACCTTCGGTCCCTATATCGTCATCTATACCGTGCTCGTCAACACGGTCATCCATATTCTGATCAGTATCGTGTTTGTCATCATGCTCGCCCTCGTCATTCAGTTGTTTAAGTTCGGATCTTCGAGTTTCATGAATTTTCGAGAAAGCATGAAACTGATCGTGTTTCTGATGGGACTCCCGGCGGTCCTAAGTCTTCTGATCGGCTTGTTCGTCCCGGCGTTTTCTACGGTCATCTACCAGTTGTCGATGGGAATCATTACGATGCTCGTCATGCTCGTTTACGGAAAGAAACAGTTCAATTGACAAAAAGAGAGCGAACCGACTTGGTTCGCTCTTTTTGGTAGTTCCAATCAATCGATCTTTAAATGGTCTTCCCCCGGGGATATTCCGGGTTCGGTGACGCTCTTGTTGATCAAAAACGTATGATAGCCATAGGTGACATCCTCATCCGCGTAATCGTCTTCATGCTCGTAGAGGTAAACCGTAAGCGTATAGGATTCGGTTCCGATCCTCGAGAAGTTTTTCTGATACCTTTGTCGCGCGATGTCGGTGGTGATTTCCACGAGGGCATCCATATCGGTGATCGGTTCGGGAATGACGACGTGAACGTCGATCGTTTGAAATCCGAGTCGTTCATTCATGACGTTGACATCGAGTGTGTCACCTTCACTGCCGTTACAACCGACCAAAACGATCAGTGCGGCCAGAACCATAATGATTGTGATTGCTTTTTTCATAGTATGTCCCTCCTAATTCGGATATACGAGATTGACATCATACTGCTCACCCTTGACATGAAGGACGTAGTAGTAGTGTGTCGTACGCCCAAAGGGCTCGGTAACGGCAACCGTAACCGTATAATAACCCGGTCGATCGACGTCGTGTCCATTGGAATAATAGACCTCGAGATCCGGATAATCATCACGGTTAACCGTAATGTTAGCGGCCGGATCAAACGAATCACCGGGATCGATCTCGACGACGTCCTTCTTGATGGTTATGCGTTCTAGGGTACGTTCGACCAGAATGACGGATGTGTTGGCAGGAACGTATAGAGCATTGCCGACGACTTCCAGGCCGTTTAGGTCACTCGCTTCGGCATAGGTCAGCATGTCGTATTGTTTACCGGCCGGCAGTTCGACGTAGGTCAATCCGCCACTTGGATTTCCACTGTGGACGACGATGAGCTCGGGGTCGTTGTTTTCTCCGGCGATCCGGTAAGCGATGGCTTGATGACCTTGATCGGTGTCGAGGAAGCTCAGGCGTGATCGGATCGATGCGGCATCATCCATCCGGAAATGGTTGAAGGATTGTCGGATCCGAATCAAGTCCTTGTAGTATTCGAAGACATCCGTGTAGCGTGCCTTGCGGTCCCAACGAAGTTGATTGACGCTATCGGGAGATTCATAGGAGTTGTGGTCGTAACCGCCTTCTTCGAGTGGCTTCGAACGCATGAATTCGACCCCGGCGTGAAGGAATGAAACGCCTTGTGAGGTTAAGACGACGGCATTCGACTGGACTTGCATCGCTTTGACCTTGTCGCGGTTTCGCGTTCCGCTAAACCCTGTCAACATGAACTTGTCATAGAGCGTGTTGTTGTCGTGGGCCGTGACGTAGTTGATCATCTGATTCGGATTCAAGTGCCAGGGATCGACACCCGAATAACCCGGATGGTCAATCCCGCCGACGATCCCGTAGCGGACGCCATTGTTCGTTATGCTCGTCGCTTCACCTTGGATCCAACCCGGTTCTCCGGCTTGGAAGACGGAACCCTTCAGGGCGTCACGGGTGACGTCATTGAAGGCACCCACGTCGTTCATATCCGAAAGGTTTACCTTGTCGGCGCGCATGCTTTCATCAAGCGGACTCGTTCCGCCCATCCACGGTTCACCGTAGACGATGATCGTCGGATCGATCGCTTCGAGCAGGGACTGAATCTGATTCATCGTTTCGACGTCGTGAAGCGCCATGAGGTCGAAACGGAAACCGGACAAATTGTATTCGGTTGCCAGGAACTCCACGGAATCGAGCATGAACTTTTGCATCATCGAGCGTTCGGAGGCGGTTTCGTTACCGGTACCCGAACCATTGCTGAAACCACCGGTTTCGGTGAGACGGTGATAATATCCGGGAACGATTCGATGGAAATTCGACGTTTCCGATTCGCCCGTATGATTGTAAACAACATCCATGATAACACGAATATCGTAATCATGCAACGCCATGACGGCTTCTTTGAACTCTTTGATGCGTACTTCACCGTCGAATGGGTTCGTGGCGTACGATCCTTCGAGCGTGTTGAAGTGATAGGGCATGTAGCCCCAGTTGAAGATGTTCGAGTAATTCGGATTGTTGAAGGCTTCGATCTCATCGACGTAACCGAAATCGAAGATCGGCAAAAGTTGGACGGCATTGACGCCGAGTTCGGCGATATGGTCGAGACCGGTCGTGACCGTCACGTCACCCGATGAATAGGTCGTACCCTTTTCGGTCAATCCCATGAATTTGCCGCGATAACTTTCTGTTCCCAGCCACGATTCATGGCTCGTGAGATCACGAACGTGCAGTTCGTAGACGATGTAATCGGTCAAGGAGCGAATCGTGTCGGGACGATCGTTATACGTCCATCCCTCGGGGTTGGTCGCAGCGAAATCGACGATCATCGCGCGTTGTCCGTTCGCACCGGTCGAGTAGGCGTAGGGGTCGGTGACTTCCTGCGGGATGCCGTTATTGGTTACCGTGAACGTGTAGTAATCCGAGAGATAGTCGCCGGTAAGCATGACTTCCCAGGCTCCGTTTTCGATCGGATAGAGCGCGTGCGTTTCATAGGGCGTCTCTTCTTTCGATGCGTTTCCCAGATCGTCATAATCCGGGTGACCCTGTTGATAGATGTTGAGCGATACGGCTTCGGATAACGGAGCCCAAAGACGGAAAACGGTGAATTCTTCTTCGAAACTTACACCGAGCGTGCCTTCATAGGTGTAGAGATCCTCGAAAGCGCTGGTGTCATAAAGATTTTGAAGCGAGATGGCTTTCTCGTCGGTTCTATCCTCGTTGAAATGGACGACGATCGTATAGTTCTTTGCGATATCGACGTCCTGTAGAGATACTTCGATCGTATTCGAAAAGGCTGTCGTTGTCGTTAAAATGCTTATGCCATCTTCGAGAATTTCATAGCCGAGTGCCGGAACGGCCGTAAGTGTGGCGATGATGTCTTTGTCGGCATCGAAGGCGGCAGTAAGAATCCGGTCGCGATAATCGGGAATGTTGGCGGCAAGATCGCTTTCTGAAAGACCAATTCTCAGGTCTTGTTCGACGAAATAGGCGTGAGCGACGCCACCCGTGACTTCGACTTCACTTAAGTCGATGAACCGGTCACCACCGACCTCACGGTAACCATCCCAACCACCCTGTTTGATGATGATGCCGACTTCGGTGGCATCCGGATAGTATTCCTCTAAGTCGACGACGTGAAAGACCCCGTGTTCATCGGTGTTGTCGACATCGAAGTCGTGCTGGATACCACCGAGAGAACTGGGTTCGTGTTGCCACATCCAAAAATTGAAGTTCGTATAGTCATCATCGTAGCGATAATAGTGGACGACGAGTGTTGTCGGTAGATCGCTCGCCTCGATCGTCATGTTCAAACCGATGAGCGTAAATCCGAGCATCATGGAAAACAATATTTTTTTCATAGGTCATGACCTCCTTTGTCTCTATGATATCATGATTAAGGAAGGGAACCGGTTAAAAATGATAGCGATTTCAAAAAGAAAACGGTTGCACATTGAGCCAAGAGCTAAAGCGGTTACATAAAATGAAGCATTTGTGATAGAATGAAGGCGTCAGGAGTGATTCATTCATTCCATGAATAACAAAGGAGGAAAACAATGAAGAAAGTATTGGTAGCTTTATTTCTCGGTATTTTCGCTTTCATCGCATTCGGCATTAGCACGTATGCGGTTGAAGCGGCTACCGGGAATCTCGTCGTTCACTTCCAGGCTTGGGAAGGTGACTACGAAGGGCTTGGATCTTGGGCTTGGGGCGGACCCGCTGCAGGCAAGCTATACGATGGCGAAGATGACTTCGGTGTTTACTATGAGTTCGATCATATTCCCCTAGATACAGAAGTCGGATTCATCGCTGTCTATTGGGAAGGTGAAGGTCCGAATTGGGACCGCAAACTGACCGGTGACGTTTTGATCGATCCGAGCGTAATCGTCGAAGGTGAAACGGTACACGTCTATGTCTTCGAAGGCGCAGCGACAACCGATGATGAGCCTGGCTATTACGTTGCCAAAAACGACGCACCGAACATGCTCGCCGTCTATTATGATCCATCCGGAGCATACGAAGAAGAACTCGGCGTTCATGCTTGGGGCTGGGAAGGTTATGGTTCCGAGTGGGGCACGCCTTCACAAGTCTTTACGAAGGCTGGCGTCGCAGCTTCCGGTTATGACGTTAAGGCAAGCATGCTTTATGCTGAAGAAGACTGGGCTGGTCTACTTGTTTATGCTGGCGGAGACGCCAACAAGAAGACCGGTGATGTTACGATCGGTGACGCACTCGATGAATTCGTCGATGGTGAAGTCGGTGTCGCTTACGTGGTAAGTAAGGGTAATGCCTATACCGCGAACGACAATGTCTTCTATAACGATCCCGCTTCATTTAGAGACATGGCATTCTCCTTCCAGTTGATGCCTTTCGACAACACAGAAAAAGAGGGCACGTATGCCGTTGATCCGACAACGATCATCGTCAAGACGAGTTCTCCTGTCGCATCTCCATATCCGGATGCGGATGACAAGGAAGAAGCGACTGCCACGATCGAAGGTTGGTTCGCTATTCATGAAGTCCTCGGAGAAGATACATATAGCGAAGATCCTCTGGAAATCGAACGCGTTGACTTTGCCGCTAACGACACACTAACAGCATTCGTCATCATTCTTGCCGAAGGCAGCGAACTCGACAATTCCAAGGATTATGAACTCTTCTTCGACCTCGGTTTGGATGAAGGAAACGTGGAAGCTTCAATCGTCGTCGATCTCGACCGTGAAGCTCCCGTTCTAAACTTCATCTCGCCATCCGGCATCGTCGGACTGGATCCGGAAGAGCGCGTCATCGAAGTCACATGGGGACAACCGTTCGATCAGAACCTATTCCCACGCTTCAGAGTCGAGGACAATCGCGATGGCGACTTGACATCCTTCGTATTCGTACCAAAAGGCGATTATTCCGTCCTAGATACGCGAGAAGAAGGCGACTACACGATTCTATTACGAGTTGAAGATGAATGGGGTAACGTCACGGACGAAACGTTCATTTTCAGAGTTTCAAAAACTGAGTAGGGAGGCACGCACATGAAAAAACTATTATTATTACTGTTCGTTCTATCGGGCGTGCTGACACTAGCCGCTTGTTCAGAACCCGTCAATGAAGGCGAACTCATCGATTTCGGTGATACGTTCGTACAGAAAAGCAAGATTCGCGTTTGGATCGATGATGAAAACGGCGAATACATGGAAGCCGTCATCGAAGCATTCAATGAAGTCTATCCGAACATCATCGTCGAACACCAGCACATGGGTAGCGTCGATGCCCGCGAATTGTTGAAGACATTCGGTCCATCCGGTAATGGTGCGGACGTATTCCAGTTCCCACACGACCACTTGGCACAGGCCATCCTGGAAGACCTCGTATTGCCACTTCCGAATTCTACGCGTGACGTTCTCGAAGGACGCGCCCATGAACTCGGAATGAGCATCGCGACCGTTTCCTATGACGAAGGCGCACAATCCTTCGATCCGGAAAGCCCGAATGCCGTTGAAAGACTATACGCAGTACCGATGTCGGTTGAATCGATCGGTTTGTTCTACAATACCGATTTGGTCGCCGAACCGGCAGAAACATATGAGGAACTATTAGCTGAAGCGGACGTATGGAATGCCGCACTCGCAGCCGATGAATCCGGACAGACCAATGCCCAAAAGGGTTGGTACTACCTTGGAACATCGAGCCATTGGGCCGACAGCTACTTCATGCAACCGATCTATTCGGCCTTTGATTTCTATCCGTTTGGACCCGAACTCAATGATCCGAGTGCTGTCGGTTTCGAGGACGCGGTTCCTGCGCTCGAATGGATGGAATCCGAACTCAAACCACGCACAACGGGTAACGGTTCACACAACTCGATCGGTGGCGGTACGCTCTTTGAAGAAGGTAAAATTCCTTATGTCATCGGTGGACCATGGAACCACGAAGCCTATAAGAATGCCGGTTTGAACTACAGCGTCGCACCGATGCCTTCGATCAATGTCGACGGTGTCGATACTCCGACTCGTACGTTTGCAGGCGCGATGATGGCTGCTGTCTACAAGTATTCAGATAATACTGAAGATGCGATCAAGTTCGTTGAATTCCTCAATTCGGATATCGCGATGGAATTGCAATACGAAATGAAGGGTAAATTCCCAGCACTCGTATCCGAACTCGCGAGCCAGATTCCTGGTGTTGCCGATGATGAACTGTTGTTGGCAATGTCCGAACAGCTCGAAACGTCCGTTCCGATGCCGACCATCCCTCAAGTCACGTACTACTGGGGACCAGGTGAAACGATGATTATCGACGTCTGGAATAACGACATCGATCCGGCCATAGCAGCTACGGAAGCAGAAGCATCTTATCTTGCCCGTGTTGGCTTGGCAGGATAACTAGAAACGCATTTTGAAACACGAACCGATGAAGGCGGCACGCCGTGCCGCCCTCATTTGGTTATATATTGGAGGCAAGCATGAAATTTTTTAGCATCATTAAAGCCGTTGCTTCTGGATTCATTTGGGGATTCGGGCAACTTCTGAATCTGCAGTTGCTCAAAGCCCTGTTCTTTTTTATTGTTTTTGTCGGATTCGTCGGTATCGAACTCGGGACGAGTTCATATTTCGAAGAAATCAACGCTTACGACAAATTGCCAGGCGAAAATTTTGGCGATACCTATTTTAGAGAGACTTTTATGGCCGAGTATTTGGCGAATGACGATCCCTATGAACCGTTCGAGGTCTATCTCGAAGAGATCGGGGGAAGAGAGAACCTCGATGAAGAGGCGTTCATATCGTTTTTGGCCGAGGACTTAAAAGAAAACAATCCGATTCGTTACACGGAAATCGGTGAGTTGCTCGAAAGGGACCCCGATCGCATACTCGCAAGCGATTTCGCCGATGAAGATCGTATGCACCTCAATCGACGCGGAACACTCTATTTCAATCAGGAGGAAAATCTTTATTACCGCCAACGTACGGTTACCGATCCGGACAAAACCAATAAAAAAGAATTCGTTGAAACGTCATTATTGACCGATCAACTCAACGAAGATAATATTACCCGAAGCGACGAAGGACTGACGGTTTTTGAAAAGACCAATCAGATCTTCGAATCCGATGGCGCGTATTACTTGCGTGTCGAAGATGACGGCGTCATCAAACACGTCAATCTTTTCACTGAAGAAATCGTTGGACCGATTTCCGATTCACAGGAAGTCGACGTCACCGGTCCGCTCTATTATATCGATGGCGGCATCTATGAGTATTATGAAGCCGGCATGATCTATAATTCGGTTCGGCTTCAGTATGAAGCAACTGAATTCAGCGATACGTTCAGACAAGTCATGTTCTATACGTATTCCTTCGACTGGAATCAATATGGGAACCGGCACTACAATCGTCTATTACTCAAGGTTCACCTGCAACTGAACCCGGATGTCGACGAGACGTTTATCGAACAATTCGATAATTTCTTCTATGATAAGGCGGGTTTCTTTGTGAGGAGTTACTGGTCGGTCGTGACGCTCGGTGTCGCCCAAAAGCTTAA
>CAYUIK010000039.1:0-55311 GCA_964444805.1 uncultured Acholeplasmataceae bacterium
CAGGATGTTTTATTGATGCCATGCGCTTCTTACGTATGCCTATGAAAACCGTGGTACTTAAAATCGTATGTTTAGTATATATAAACTATGTATTAAATGTTAACTATTTATAATTATATTTATTATTTCGTTTTATTTATCTTTAATTCGAATTCTTTCATAGCAAAAAAACCGCCCATGCACGTTGCGGGCGGTCGCGAGATCCATGGAATATGTAACGATCAACCTTAGAAATCGTCATCGTCATCATCACGATGCTCGTGTTCGATGATGATGTTACGGAACGTATTTTTGACTCCGTTGGCTGAAAAACTGACATACGCGTTCTGTTGCGGGAAAAAGATCGTATTGATGATTGGGATCAGCAGAAAAATGATCCAGGTTGGATGCCACTCTTTCGTCCATAGACCGATCGCGATATAGATCGCCGTGATCGTCCACGAGACGATTTTTCGCGGTCTTAGTCGTCCTTCCGTCATAACATTGAACACGGGTATGGCAAGAAAAACGAGCCATCCGGGATGCCACTTGCCGAAACCGAAGCCGATCCACAAAAAAACGGTTAAGGCGATCAAAGGCATCGTTTCATTCAAGCGCCTGATCGTGTTGCCTGTTAATAGAATCCAACTCATGGGTATCAGCAAAAAGAATGTCCAGCCCAGCCCCCACTTGTCTAAAAATAGTCCTGCTCCGAGAAACAGTGTCAAGCTGATCAATGGCATAGCAGCAATGATGCGTTTTCTCATGTTTAATACTCCTCATCGTTTTCGTTTCTTTCATCATAGCATATAAAATACATTTTTCCAAACACCTCTCTCTTCTTCACGACACATATGTGGTAAAATATACGTGTTTAAGGACTCATGATCACATAGAAAGCCGTGAGCTGATGAAGAAAACTCTCCTGATTCTCAACATAGTCTTTTTGTTCCTTCTATCCGGTTGTTTCATGATCGACTTTTCCTTTTCACAAGATCCCGCGCCTGCCGATACGATCGGATATCAGATCGGTACGGATATTCTAGAAACATTTACTTATCCCGAACTCGTCAACACCATATCCTTGACAACGATGAAAGCGAATGTGACCGTCTATACGACCAGCTACACGAATGCCAAAGTTTTCGGGTCCGTACAATTCGGAAGTGGTGTTCTTTTTCATTATGACGACCCTTTCTATTATCTTTTAACGAACCAGCACGTCATCGACTTCGAAGACGACCACGAGAAACGTGCCTTCGAGATCGAGGACTTCCAGGGTAACGTCTACGACGGCAGGCTTTATCGAAACAGCGCGATCGAGTCGTTCGATCTCGCGATTCTCTATTTCGCAAAGGACGAGATCGACCTTCATGTCGTTCCATTGGCTTCGAAAAACCCCGAAAAGCATAGCGAAGTCATCGCGATCGGTCAACCCGAATTTCAAAAGAACGCCTTGACCTTCGGCACTGTCCAACACTACGAACAGATCTCTGTCGAAGATGCGATCGAACTATCCTTTGAAAGCATCGTTCACGACGCCACGATCAAACCCGGTTCGAGTGGTGGTATGCTGATTAACACGAACTTGGAACTCGTCGGTCTGAATTTCGCCTACAGTGCATCCGAAGACGTCGTCGAATACTATGCGATTCCCATCGAAACGATCATGGATTACTTGTTTCCGTATACCGATGTCGAGTAACCGTTCTAAACAATAAGAAAGAATTGAAGGAAATCACACCATGCCAAAATACATTCACCTCGCGGGAATCGCCTTTTCGATCATCTTCGGATTCTCGTTCATGTTTTCAAAAATCGCCCTCGACTATACGACGCCTGTCGGGGTTATCGCCTATCGTTTTTTAGTCGCTTTTCTTTTCTTTGAACTGCTTAGACGCCTTAAAATCATACGTATTCGTTTCGATCATCTCGATCTCAACAAACTATTTCTTGTGGCTCTTCTTCAACCGGTACTCTACTTCATGCTCGAAACCTACGGACTGAATCTCGTTTCAAGCAGTGAGGCCGGCATGATGATCGCGCTCATCCCGATTTTCGTAACCATTTTGAGCGCGCTTATGCTCGGAGAAAAAGCACGACTGATTCAAGTGTTCTTCATTGTTTTAAGCGTATCCGGTGTGCTCTACATTCAAATATCAAAGGCCGGTGATGGTTTAACTTTCGAACTCGCTGGCTTCTTTCTTTTACTTGGAGCCGTCATTTCCGCAGCGCTTTTCAACATTGCCTCACGCGACGCTTCAAAAACTTTGAAACCGCAACAACTCACTTATTTCATGATGCTTGCCGGTGCAATTTCATTCAACACGATCTATCTCGCCCAACTCGCCTATGAACAGCGCATGATCGATTATGTCACGAACCTTTTAAATATCGAACTCATCTTTCCAATTCTCTATCTTGGGATTATCGCTTCCATCGGCGGTTTTTTCCTGGTCAACGTCTCACTCAAACACCTTCCAGCACACGTTTCGAGCATCTACGCCAACCTCGCGACAATCGTCGCAATCGTTGCGGGTGTCACGTTTCTCAATGAGACGCTTGAAACCTACCATTATATCGGAAGCGTCATGATCTTGATTGGTGTCTACGGCACCGTTCGCACGCGTCGAATCAAAAAGAGAAAAAAACGTTCCCAAAGTCCGATCTAGATTCACTTTGGCATTGAGCGTTTACTTAAATCGTGATTTCGTGTATAATCTTAGTGCAACGACCAAGGACAGGTGATTCGATGAACGCAGTGAACAAACTCAAGCAGATGTATTTTGATTTTTATGGTCAATCGGCGGAAACAGAGCGCTATTTTGCCGAACTCGTTCGCATGATCAACCGCGCCAAGGCAAAGCGAAATCCCCGCTTGAAAGAAACCGATCAAAAACAAAAAAAGTGGTATTTAAGCAATCAGGTCGTCGGTATGACACTCTACGTCGATCTCTTTTCCAAGGATCTTCGCTCACTGGCCAAAAGGATTCCCTATTTCAAGGAACTCGGTATCAACTTTATTCACTTGATGCCCATCCTTCGATCGCGCAACGGTGAACGCGATGGCGGTTATGCCGTCGTCGACTACCGTGACATCGACGAACGCTTCGGCACGATGAGTGACTTCACGTTTCTCGTCGATACCCTTAGACGAAACGGAATCGATCTTTGTATCGACTACGTCATTAACCACGTCGCCAAAGAACACGCCTGGGCTCAAGCGGCACTCCAGGGCGACTTGGACATGCAAAACATGTTCATCATGTATGAAGACGATCGCATACCCCGTGCGTACAACGAAACTGTTCCCGAAGTCCTGCCGGACAAATATCCCGGCAATTTCACGTATTACAAAGAAATCCAACGCTATGTCTTCACGTCGTTCAGCGAGTATCAGTGGGACCTCAATTTCGCCAATCCGCGCGTCTTTAATGGCATGATCGACAACTTGCTCTTTTTGGCAAACCTCGGAATCGGCATGATCCGTCTCGATGCGATCCCCTTCATGTGGAAAGAAATCGGTACGACGTGCCGAAACCTAGAGCCGATCCATGATCTGCTCTACATGCTCAACACCATTGCCAACGACGTCGCGCCTTCGCTCGCTCTTCTCGGAGAGGCGATCGTTGAACCCGTGGAAATCGTCAAATATTTCGGTAGCGAACAAAAGCCCGAATGCGAAGTCATGTACAACGCGAATCTCATGGTCAACGTCTACAACGCATTCGCTACGCGTGACGTCCGCCTCTTGACGATTGACACCAACTTGCATCAGATTCCCAGTCAAGGCACGTGGATGAACTATTTGCGTTGCCATGACGACATCGGTTGGGGATTCAACGAGGACGCCATCCGCTCGTTTGGCTTGGACCCCCATCAACACAAACAGTTTCTTATCAGGTTTTACAACAACGATTTCCCTGGCACATTTTCATCCGGCGAATACTACCAGTACAATCCGATCAATCAGGATGCCCGCACGAACGGGACGCTCGCGAGTCTTCTCGGTTTAGAAAAAGCGATCAAAAACAACGAACGATTCAAGGAAAAGATCGCGATCGATCGCATCAACCTCGCAAACGCTCTTATTCTCAGTTACCGCGGTTTTCCCCTGATCTACTCGGGGGATGAGATCGCTACGATTAACGACCACGGTTATCTCGAACATGATGATAAAAAAAGCGACGGTCGTTGGGTTCACCGCCCTTTCTTTGACTGGAAACGAGCAAAGAAACGCAACACACCCGAGACATTCGAATATGCCGTCTTTCAACAACTCAAACGCTTGATCGCATTACGTAAAAAGTTACCCTATCTCAGCGGGCACGCGACTCAATTCGCCCTCGATCTCGGCAATCCCCACGTGCTCTGTCTGATTCGCCGCTACCGCAACAAGACATTTTTCGCGCTCTTTAATTTCAGCGAACAGGCACAAACGATCCGGATGGACTACCTCCGGCAACAATGGACGAATGCACACTATCTAGACGTTACGCAAGGACGACGATTCGGACTTTACGAACAAGAAATCGAACTCAGTCCTTATGAGTACCTCTGGTGCGAACCGGAAAACTAGATGATGTCACACACCTGATCGCCCGATCGCATATGGGATCGGATGCACCTTGCATCCGATCTTTTTCATGACGTTCAAACTGAAAATACATGAAATAAAACGTGGTAATTACTTTCATTCTAAACGCTCTTTTTTGGCCTTACATTTTCGAAAATAATTGGTATAATTGGACCAAGAAAACGAGGTGAGAAGGGTGAAGGACTATCAATTACATCGACACATCTTGTGCATCGACCTCAAGAGCTTTTACGCGTCCGTCGAATGCGCCGTGCGTGGTCTCGACCCTTTCAAAACACCGCTTGTCGTCGCCGATCGTGGTCGTGGCGGCGGTTCGATCGTTTTGGCGGTCTCGCCCTATCTCAAGGCCAAGGGACTTCCGAGTCGTTGCCGTATCCACGAAATCCCCGCGGACCTTCCCATTATTTTCGCCCAACCGCGCATGTCGCTCTATCTTGAATTCTCAACGCGAATCATCGAGATCTATTTGCGTTTCATAAGTGAAGACGACCTTCACATCTACTCGATCGATGAAGCCTTCCTCGACGTGACGAGCTATTTGAACTACTACCAGATAAGCGATCTCGACATGGCGAAAAGGATTCTTTCGACCGTTCTCGACGAAACGAAAATACACGCCACCTGCGGCATCGGCCCCAATCTTCTAATCGCAAAACTCGCTCTTGATCTGGAGTCAAAAAAAGCTCCCGACTTTATCGCGAAATGGGGTTATGAAGACATCGAACACAAATTGTGGCCCGTCACGCCTTTAACAGAAATGTGGGGCATTGGACACAATATGCAGCGTAATCTAAATGCGCTCGGACTCTATCGTGTCGGTGATATCGCACACTATGATCGAATGAAACTCAAAAAGCGTTTCGGCATTCTTGGCGAAGAACTCTACTTCCATACCCACGGCATCGACATGAGTCTGATCCAGGATCGCCTGAAGATGAAGCCCCGACGCAAAAGCTATGGTATCGGGCAGACCCTTTTTCACGACTACTACGTCCCGGATATCTTGCAAATCATGCTCGAGATGGTCGATGACGTCTGTCGCCGTTTGCGCTACAACCAAGTCGGCGCGAAAACGATCGCCTTGGGCATCGGTTACAGTAAGAGCGTAGGTGGCGGTTTTGCAAGGCAAATCACGGTCGAATATCCGACCGCGAACGAAAAAGCGATCTACGATCTTTGTCTCCATCTCTTTCGGACCAACTACGAAGGTGATCCGATCCGACGTATTCACGTTTCCGTCACGAATCTTGAAAAACGTCGTTATTACCCGTACAGTCTCTTCGAGGATGCCGAGGCACACCTGAAAGAAGAGCGGCTTTTTAGTACGATCGATCAGATCAAGGAGACGCATGGAAAAAACGCCATCAATCGTGCCTCAAGCGAACTCGAGTCGTCAACGGTCAAAGCACGCAATGAGAGGATCGGTGGCCACAATGCCTGAAGTCTACCGTGATCGTGGCATAATCAAATGGGCCCCTTTTGATTCGCTCGTCGGCTACCACTCGATGCTTCAGGAGATGAAACATCGACTGAAAAGACGTGCGAAACCGATTCTATCCGAAGATGATCTCGACACGCTCAATCGTAACGTCCAAAACGCCTACGAAAACCATCTCGAAATCGAGTGTCGCTATTACAAAAAGGGTTATTTCATCACGACATGCGCAACGATCATCCGACTCGACTTCGTCGATCGACGCATTACGCTTTCAACCAAAGAGACGATTTCCGCCGAAGATATATTAAGCATCACGTTGCCAAATGATTTTTAGGGCGTGCGCACCCTCTTGACTTTACGGCCTTCTTCTTGCTGGAGTCGAATGGCTTTATCCATTGACATTTCGCTTTTCTTCGTGCTATACTAGACGTGAACTTAATCGTTGCCAAGAGATCATAGAGCAAAGTAAAAAGCGTGCGATCCGCAACTTTTACTTTGCTTCTTGTTTTTGAAGCGACAGTCAGGAGTATCGCCCATGCTCGAACATCAGCGCATCATTCCAGCCATCAGCAATCATCGCGACTTCAAGCGTTTCCTTGAACTCCCTATGACCTATGGCATACTGATGAATTTCCAACTCGCACAACTTGGAGAACTCGTCTCAAGTATGCGTGCGAAAAACAAAAAAGTGCTCATACATTCGGAACTGATCAAGGGTCTCTCCGCCGATGAATTCGGCGCGATTTACTTGATCCAGGTCCTCGGCGTCGATGGGATCATTTCCAGCAAACCCAAAGTGATCGAAACCTGTCACAAGCGCAAAGTCATCGGCATCTTCCGTTTCTTTCTGAAAGACTCGATTTCTTTGGAACAAAGCATCGACATTGCCCGACGCATCAAGCCCAAATTTATCGAAGTACTTCCCGCCATTGGTTTCAAGTTCATCCCTGCCATCAAAAACAGCCTTGATACGCACGTTCTCCTCGGAGGATTGATCGAAACGAACGCGGAAATCGAAAAATATCTGGACGCTGGTGCCCTCGCCATTACGACGAGTAATCCCGATTTCTGGTAAACAATTTAATTCATTCAAGAGACCAAGAGAAAGAGAAAAGCGACGCATCGTTTTTCTCTTTTTAATTGATTAGGAAGGTGAAAACATGTATGACTATATCATAATCGGCGCCGGAATCGTCGGTACCATGATCGCTCGCGAACTCAGTCGCTACGAAGGCAAAGTCCTCGTACTCGAAAAAGAAAGCGATGTCGCGAACCATCAAACCATCGCGAACAGTGCGATCATTCATTCGGGTCACGATCCGAAGCCGGGGACGCTCAAAGCGAAACTCTCCGTAGCCGGAAACCAGCTCTATGAGAAACTTGAAAAGGAACTCGATCTCCCAATCCTGAATACCGGAGCATACGTCGTTGCCCACGATTCACGCGAAGAAAAAGTTCTATTAGAACTTTTATCAAGAGCACGTGAAAACGGTGTCTCAAAAGCCGAAATCATCTCAGGGGAACGGGCCCGGGAAACAGAGCCCAATCTTCACGAGACGATCACAAAAGTTCTCTCTCTTCCGACGACACGCGTCACCTACCCTTGGGAAGTCGCGTTCGCAGCCATGGAAAACGCGATCGCCAACGGTGCCGAGATCCGTTTAAACAGTGAAGTTACCAGGATTACGAAAAACGATCGAACCTACCTTGTTGAAGTCAACCACGAAAAGACGTGTGAATCCCGGTTTGTCATCAATGCGGCGGGTGTCTTTTCCGATCGGATCGCTTCTTTGATTGACAAACGAGTCCCGCTGCAAATTACGCCTAGAAAAGGGGAATACATCGTCCTCGATCGTCGCGTCAAAGGTTGGATCAACCACGTCATCTATCCCGTCCCGACGGACAAAGGAAAAGGCGTTTTAGTGACACCACAGATCCATGGAAACATCCTTCTCGGCCCGACGAGCGTTTTCGTCCATGACAAAGAAAACGTGAAGACGACACAAGAAGGTATCAAGACCATAAAAAGGGATGTTCAGTCACTCGCTTCAAACATTCCATACGACAAGACGATTCGCAGCTTTTCGGGTATTCGGGCAACGAGCAACTATGACGATTTCTACATTAAAGAATCGACTGAGCACGCGCGTTTCTACCACGTTGCCGGCATCGATTCACCCGGGTTGACCGCCGCACCGGCAATCGCGACATACCTAGTCGAACGGATCCAAGATGCTTACCCGCTTAAAAAGAAAGCCACATTCAACCCTTACCGAAAGAAACGCCTTACGTATCACAAACTCGATGACAAAGAGAAAAAGGCCCTTTTCGAAAAGGACTCGCGCTACGGTCGTCTGGTATGCAAGTGCGAAAAGATTACCGAAGCCGAAATCGTCGAAGCCATGAAAGGCCCCCTTGGAAGCGATACGATTAAAGGCATCAAAAAGAGAGCACGAGCCGGAAGCGGGCTATGTCAGGGCGGTTATTGTGAGCACGAGGTGCTCAAGATCATCGCTCGTGAAACGAAAAAGCCCAAAACAAAAGTCGATTATTATAACAAAAACACACCGGTATTGTTACGTGAAACGAAGGTGAAATCATGAACGTCGACCTCGCGATCATCGGCGGCGGTGCGGCTGGACTCGCTGCTGCTCTAAAAGCCCACAAAGACAAACAAAAGACGATCGTCATTGAACGTGAACACGTACTCGGGGGCATACTCAACCAGTGCATCCACAACGGTTTCGGTCTTCACGTGTTCAAAGAGGAACTGACCGGACCCGAATACGCCACGCGTTTCATCAAGTCTTTTCTCGATCAAGGAATCGATTATCTCCTCGATACCACCGTAATTGACGTGGAAAAGACCGATGAATTCGCCATTACGGTAACGAATGATACCGACGGTATCCAGACCATACGAAGCAAGGCCGTCATTCTGTCAACCGGTTGTTACGAACGAACGAGGGGTTCCGTCTCTCTTCCTGGTGAACGTCCTAAAGGCATCATGCCGGCCGGTAGCGCACAACGCTATTTGAACATCGACGGCTATCTCGTCGGTGAACGCGTCTTCATTCTTGGAAGCGGAGACATCGGACTGATCATGGCTCGAAGAATGACCCTCGAAGGAGCTACCGTGCTCGGCGTCGCCGAACTCATGCCCTATTCGAACGGACTGACGCGAAATGTCGTCCAATGCCTTCATGATTTCGATATTCCCTTATATCTATCACATACGGTCGTCGATATCGAAGGGAAAGACACTTTGAAAGCCGTTACCATCCAAAAACTTGATGACAGAGGCAACTTCATCGAAGGAACACAGAAGCGTTTTGAAGTCGATACGCTCTTGTTATCGATCGGATTGATCCCCGACGTATCCCTCTTCGACTCCTTGTCCTTCACGTATAGCGCACTGACGAGAAGTGCTGTCGTCAATCAATTCTATGAATCGAGTGTCCCTGGACTCTTCGTATGCGGAAACGCGCTTCACGTGCATGACCTCGTGGATTACGTGACGAAAGAAAGTGAACAGGCAGGCGCGTGCGCAAGGCACTATCTTGAAAAAAGGATGGATGAAGCCCGTGATGAAAAAGAAGTGATCCTCGGTGATCACATTCGTTATGTCGTCCCGCAAGTCATCGATTTCAACCGTTTCAACAGTCCCTTCGAACTATCCTTTCGCACGACCGCCAAAGCGGAAATCGGTGTTTTTCGGATCTTTCAAAACGGAAAACTCATCAAAGAAAAGAAAGCGAAGTTCATCGCTCCCGCTGAAATGGAAAAGATCACGATTAAACCGGATGAACTCAGCGGTACAGAACCACTCATGCTGACGATGGAGGTGATCAAGTCATGAAAGAAATGGTCTGCATTATGTGCCCAGTCGGTTGTCACCTCGAGATCGATGAACATCAGAACGTCACAGGAAACCGTTGCCCGCGTGGCATCGCCTATGCGATTAAAGAAGTAACCAATCCCACCCGCGTTCTCACGACAACCGTACGGACCACGCACGATCTCATCCCGCGCATGAGCGTGAAATCGGCCGAACCAATCCCAAAAGAACTCATTTTTCCCGCGATGGAACAGATCGATTCGATCACAGTCGAAAGAACCACGCACGTCGGCGATGTCGTCTACAAAAACATAATGGACTCGGGAATCGATCTGATTGCTACAAAAAACGTCGTTTTCGAGTACAATAGTAGTGAAAGGAAGTGACTCCCATGAAACGATATATTATGGCAATCGACCAAGGAACAACGAGTACGCGGACGATCATCTTCGATCATAGCGGTAATATCGTATCTCAGGCACAACGAGAGATCAAACAATACTATCCGCAACCGGGGTGGGTTGAACATGATCCGAATGAGATCTGGTTGAGTGTTCTCTCAACGATGGCTCGAGCACTCGAACTCAAGAACATCGGACCGGAAAGCATCCACGCGATCGGGATAACCAATCAACGTGAAACAACGGTCATATGGGACAAGAATACCGGACAACCCATCCATCCGGCTATTGTGTGGCAATCGCGGCAATCGAATGAAATCTGCGACGATTTGAAAAGAAACGGATATGAACCCCTTTTCAAAGAGAAGACCGGGCTCATGATCGATGCCTATTTTTCCGGAACCAAGATCAAGTGGATTTTAGATCACGTCGAAGGAGCTCGCGATCGAGCTGAAAACAAAACCTTGATGTTCGGAACGATCGACTCTTGGCTCGTTTATAAGTTAAGTGGTGGTGATCACGTCACCGATCATACCAACGCAAGTCGAACGCTCCTTTTCAATATACACACGAGAACGTGGGACGACGAGCTATGCAGGATTCTTGGTGTCGATCCTTCGATGTTGCCGAAAGTGAATGCTTCATCGGAAATTCACAGCTATACGGTACCCTATCACTTTTTTGGTTGTAAAGTACCGATTAGCGGAATCGCCGGCGATCAGCAGGCTGCCCTATTCGGTCAGGCATGCTTCGAAAAGGGGAGTGTCAAAAATACGTATGGTACCGGCTGTTTCATGCTAATGAACACAGGAGGCGAACCAATCGCTTCCGAACACGGACTCTTGACGACGCTCGCCTGTAGCGTTGGTGACGAGATCAATTATGCCCTTGAGGGCAGTATCTTTGTCGGGGGTTCTTCGGTTCAATGGCTTAGAGACGGCTTGAACATCATCGAAACCGCCGCGGAAACCGAACCGTTGGCTCAGAGTCTTTCCTCGAATGAAGGTGTCTATATCGTTCCAGCATTCGTCGGACTCGGTACGCCTTATTGGGATTCCGATGCACGAGGAGCAATCTTCGGCCTTACCCGCGGAACGACAAAAGAGCACTTTGCCAGAGCCGTACTTGAAGCGATATGTTACCAGTCGATGGACGTACTTAGAGCGATGGAAGAGGATACGAAACTTCCGATCAAGTCGTTCAAAGTCGACGGTGGAGCAACAACAAACCAGTTTCTCATGCAGTTCCAATCGGATATTCTCAATTTAGAAGTCGAGCGACCCTATATCCTGGAAACGACGGCTCTCGGTGCGGCATATCTCGCTGGATTGTCGACCGGATTCTGGCACTCGAAGGAAGAAATCAAGGAATCCTGGAAGTTGCAGAAACGATTCATTCCTTCAATACCTGAAGCGACAAGAGCTCAGTATATTAAGGGTTGGAAAAAGGCCGTTTCTACGACACGAAATTTTAAATTGTAGATTCTTATGGAAATAAGTCGTTCGCTATAGTATACTGATTCCTATAGGAGGTGTATGACATGAAACAATATGCAATCGATTTGGAAACATTGAAAAAAGAGATAAAACATCGCGTCGTTTTTGATCAGACGGCGATCTTACTGATCTTAAAGGGTGATCATGTCTATGCGATCAGTGATCGTTGCCCACATATGGGAGCGTCCCTCCTACATGGAGAAATCGATAACGATACGATTGAATGTCCAAAACATCATGCAAAGATCGATTTCACCAGTGGGAAAGTCATCGACCGAGCAAAGATTCTATTCGTGAAGTTTCCAACCAAAGACACCATCAGCTATCCGACAGAAATCAAAGATGGAAAAGTATACGTTGACCTGTGATTTCGACCGATTTGATTTGTTTGATCAGACATATAAAAAGCGCCTAGTAAGGCGCTTTTTATATACTTTCTAGCGTGCGAGAAACGTGATGAGATCACGGACAGTACGTAAGGGGTCCTCTTCCATTGGAACATGGCCTAGTCCGGAATAAACGATGACATTCTCATCAGCAAGATCGAGTGACTCCTTGAAGGCATCCGCATATTCTAAGGGGATCCACGTATCCTCTTCACCCCACAAAACGAGCGACGGAATCCTCATCTCTTTGACCCGTACAAGACGTTCAGCATCACTCATCCCTTCTTCTTCCTCTTGGGTATTTCTAAGTATCGATTGACGATTCCCCGGCCGTCTTAAGAGTTCGTAGTACCGTGTAACGGTCTTTGAATCGGGTTCTTGATCCGATCCATAGACGCCATCGAGCACATACCCTAATAGAAATCGCGGCGTCATCTGACTGACGATTCCGGAAACAATTTTTGTACGCATTATATCCGGTAGTTGGTCACGACCATTCTCATAGCTCATCGCTGGATGGACAGCATCGATCAAAATCAGATGAGATACTGAAAAAGAATCTTTTCCCGCATACTCGCTTGTGAAATACCAGCTTACACCGCCACCCATCGAGTTACCACCGATAGCAACGTTATCGATCTCAAGATGGTCGATGACTGCCTTTACGACCGCAGCTGATCGTCTTAAAGATGTGGTTTGGTCATGAAAACCACCGCTTAGACCATGGTAAGGCAAATCGATCATGAGCACACGATATCCCGCTTCGTTTAGACGGTCAGCCCATGGTATGAACGTATGCGAAGAAGAAAAGGCGCCGTGCAAGAGAACTACGACGGGATCATCATCGTTCCCGGAGATCTGGTAATGTGTTTTAATGGTCAGAGGATTTCCGTTAAGATCAGAAATCTCCGCTTCTAAATATGCCGAATGATCGGTAAAATACGCGTCTTCAAGTCGATCAATTGGCATGTCGAGTCGCATGAAAACCACAAGGATCACAATGATCATGACCAATAGAACAAGCGTGATCACTTTTAGAATACGTAAGAGTTTACGTGCCATATAAACATCATCCTTTCCCTGTCATGAAACATCTTACCACAATCACTTTGATTCGGCTACCGATATACCAACTCGGATTTTTGATCGCATAAAACACTTATATATAACAAAAAACGACCATTTAGAGATGTTCGAGTTAGGACTACCTCAAAAAGGATTGTTTGTGTTGTCATTTGATCGTTTTGCTCATTCAGTTGGATAAAAAATCTTAAGAAAAACCATGTAAATCATCGTATATGCGTGGCGACGAAAGTAATTGCGCTATGACCCGTGAATCATTCTTTTTTGTTTTCTGACTTCGTTGTGAAGGCTCATGACAGTCCAAACCTTCGTATTCTATAACTGACTTCTAGAAATATGTTATAATTGAGTTAAATCGATTTGATCGAATATATTTCTACAATTCGACCCACTCAGGAAATCCGGCATCCTCATAGTCGAGTTCGACCCACTTGAATAAAATCCTGCTTCTTCATAGTCGAGTGTTGCCCCCTGATCATTCATGTCTATTTCGTTAGCGGCAATATGATTAAAGAAGAACCCCACAAGAAGTAGAATGATAATAAATAATTTGTCATGGCTACGCCTCCCTTTCTCTTGATTGTATGATAATTAGGGCGGAACCAACAGGGCGTATATGTCCCATTCGTACAAAAAGGTGAAGAAAATGAAATCCAAAGAGTTTTGTACATACTTGGAACGCTTGCGTTCCGCCCGCGGTATCTCCCAAGATAAATTCACATGTGACATCGTGTCTTTGCGGCAATATCGTCGTTATCTCAAGGGCGAATCGGATATTCCTTTTCAAATCATACACCAACTCTCTGAACGGATTGGGATCAAAACGAACAATCTTCTCAGAGAATTTGAAATTGCAAAAGTCGAAGAAACGAATACGATCAACGCTCTCTACAAACTTGCCGTAAACATGGCTCATCGCGATTTCAAGGCTAAACTAAAAGAAATCCCGCTTGAACACATCATCGATCAGACGAATAAATTACTATACCAACACAGTGTTATCATACATCAATACCTTACTCACACCATATCAAAAGAATATGCCGCTTTACAAAACATCAAGTTGATCGACTATCCCAAAATACTGGATCAGTTGATCATAACATCCATAGAAATGCTCATTCTCAGTTCACTGCTCGACCTCCTCGATGATCACGAACGCGTGAAAATTGCCGACAAACTCAAATCATACCTCGTTGATTCTTCCGTCGTCATCAGTGGTGGTAATGATCGGATCTATCCTTTAATTCTTTATCGTCTCGCTAAATATTCTGGTATGAAGTCCGATGATCCAAGTGTCATTCAATATTGTGATCTCGCCATCGAACGGAGTCATATGACCAACTCTTATTTCCTTATGGACTATTTTTACTACTTCAATGCACTCGCAAATCGCAATCTCGGTCATAAAGAAAAATCCGATGACATGCTCTTTCATTGCTACAACATTCTACAGTTCGAAGGCAACAAGAATAAGATCAAAAAACTTACTGAACTCATCGAGAAAGACTTCTCAATCGATTTTTCCACCTTTATTTGCGACTATATCGCTTCTTTGTCATCCAAAAAACATCAATAAAAAACGATGCCTATACGCACCGTTCTTTCACACGTACAGACCCATTTCGAGTCGTACTTCCTTCTTTTTGATGTCCTGATTGGTATACGCCATAATGTCAATACCGGTAAACCGAAATCCTTGGTTAAAATAGAACGAAATCGCCGAAACATTACAGGATTGCACTTCAAGGACGATCGCTCGACTTCCACTTTTTCTGGCACGTTTTTTTATATGTTTAATCAGTGATTGCCCATATCCCCGACGCCGAAACTTCCTTTCTACAAGGATATTCCAAATCCGATAACGACCGTTCCATGACTCAACGGATCCTTCGATTACTGCAGCGATTTTTTTCCGCTCGAAAATGGCGAAGACTTCGGGGTTATCGATGTAATCAGCAAACAGATGCGCTTTGACCGTCTTTTTGCGCTTTCGCAAAAAGCGTCTTTTTTTTATGGTGAACGTCGTATCGTGTTTTCCCTTAACGCGAACACGGTAATAACCTTTGGTCTCATATCCGAGATCGAGTTCGTGCTTTTCGTACTTCGTGCGATCGAGTTCGACGATTTTCATATAGTCACCCTCATCCTGTGTAGTCAATCTATTTATATCACATTTCGATTGAATTATCAAAAGCCTAAAACATTTTATTCCGTAAAAAAAGCCCGCATGGGCTTTTCTACAAGATCATGTTCAATCTCTTTATAGGATTGCTTCGATATCCGTGCGGATATCTTCGGGTTTGTAACTCGGTGCGTATCGTTCGACGACATTACCTTCGCGATCGATTAAAAATTTCGTGAAATTCCATTTGATCCGATTGCTTGGAAAAACCCTTTGTAAGGCCTTTGAAAACCATCTTTTTGGTTTCCGGGTACGATCTTCCGGTGCTTTTTCGCGCAAGTGCTCATAGAGCGGATGCGCATCCTTCCCATTCACCTTGATCTTTGCAAACATCGGGAATTTCGTCCCAAAATTCAACGTACACTCTTTTTTCAGTTCCTCATCACTACCAGGTGCCTGGTTCATGAACTGGTTGCAGGGAAAATCTAGAACGACAAACCCGCGATCACCGAGTTCCTCATAGAGCTTTTCCAGGCCTTCATATTGCGGAGCAAACCCACAACGAGGCGCCGTATTAACGATCAAAAGCACTTGACCCCGATACTGTTCGAGTGAAACTTCTTGTCCTTCGATGCTCCTAGCTGTGAAATCATAGACATTCATCTAAACACCTTCTTTTCATATGTTCTCATTATATCAACACTTCCCCTCGATTGTAAACAATATCCTTCTTCGATTGACAAAAACCCCTCCCCTTGGTAGACTTTTATCAGTAACACCTACGACAGGAGGTAAAAATCATGGGTATTCTCATAATTATTTTGCTTACTTTGCTGTTCGCGTTCAAACTGACGCTTTCGCTTCTAAACTATCAACATCGCACAAAACCGATACCTGAAAACGTCAAATCCGTCTATGATCAAGAAGCCTACGCGAAATGGCTTGACTACTCGATGGCGAACTTTCGTCTTTCTCTGTTCGAAAAATCCTTTCATTTCGTTCTTTTAATCGTTCTCTTGCTATCCGGTTTTTTTGGTTTTCTCGAAAGATTGACGAATGCATGGATGGATGGACATACGATCTTTGCGACGTTGGCGTTTCTAGGCATCTATTACCTCTTGCGCATGTTGACTGATCTTCCCTTCGACTATTACAAGACGTTTATCATCGAGGAACGCTTCGGTTTCAACAAGCAGACAACAAAGGGCTTTGTCAGCGACCAGATCAAATCATGTCTACTCGTTGTTATTTTAGGCGGCGGTCTGGTGACTCTATTGATGGTGCTCTACCGCGAATTTTCGAGCATGTTCTTCATCTTCGCCTGGCTCTCACTCGTTGTCATCATGTTTTTCGTCTTCATTCTCGTTACGAAATTTTTCATTCGTCTTTTCAACAAACTTGAACCACTTGAAGAAGGAGAACTGCGTGAAGCAATCGAAACATTCGTCATTGACTCCGGATACCGGATCAAATCGATCTCACGCATGGATGCGTCAAAACGATCAACTAAACTCAATGCATTTTTCAGTGGTATGGGTCGTTTCAAGGAAATCGTATTATACGACACCTTGATCGATAAAATGTCTACCGATGAAATTGTCGCCGTGTTGGCGCATGAAATCGCCCATGGGAAAAACAAGGATACGATTCGTGCTTTCCTGCTTCAGATCTTTATGCTCGGTATATATGTCTTTGTCATCGCGTGGACGGTATCGAGTGATGCGATCGCGACAGACTTTGGTCTTTCCGGCGCCCATTTTGGCTTTGGACTCCTACTATTTACGATACTCATCGGTCCGATTCAACTCCTGATCTCACCACTTACGAGTCACTTGAGTCGGGTCGCCGAATACAAGGCCGATCGCTATGCTGCCGAACACGGATATCGACATGCCATGCATGACGCATTGATCAAACTTGCTCGCGAAAACTTCTCGAATCTGACGCCGCATCCGTTATTCGTGTTCTTTTACTATGATCATCCGACGATCAGCAATCGACTTCGCTCCATTGACTCACTCGATGAGATGCAGGACACGTCCCCCGAATAAAAAAGCATCGATCAGAAACGCTCACGAAAAACGACTTGCACGCGTTTGTTTATTCCGGAACCCAATAAGTCGACCCATCCGTTTTGCGATCTAGAAAACCATAGTCAACGAGATATCTTCGCAGTAGGGCGTAATCGACGTAGACGGGCTTCAAAATGTCGTTTACCTCGCGCTCGGAATAAACGTTCTTTGCGCTAAACAGTTTCGAACAAAGAACGACGAGTGCGTATCGCTTTTTTTCCTTGCCCGGCATCAATTTGATTCGTAACGGTTCTTTTGACGCCAAATATGTCGCTTCGATGGCTTGAAATTCTTTATCGGATAACTGATACATGTTTTCGTCCTCTTATTTCTTTTCCGCTTGACCGATTCGCTTAAGCAAATCGATTAAATCACGCTGCTCTTCTGCTTCGAGCACGCGATACATGTCCTTAAGCGTTTGCACGTGAACCTTAAAAATCGACTCGAAAAAGGTTCTGCCTTCCTCCGTAAGGTCGACATACGTAATTCTTCGATCTCCTTCACTTTCGATCCGTTTCACCAAATTCCGCTTTTCGAGCTTATCGATCACATAGGTCATACTGCTATTCGCCATCAGCATGCGTTCGCCGACTCTTTGAATCGGCTGTTTTCCTTTATGATAGACGTATTCGAGCGTCCCGAATTCACTTGAATTGAGTCCGTAATTCCGGATGTCATTCCGCGTTCGCCCTTCGATCTCTTTGAATGCTTTGAAGAGAACCGTTTGAAGTTTCAATACTCTTTGTTTTTCCGTCACGTCGTTAGGACCTCCGAATTTTTTCGTAACTCTTTTGTTCGTTGTCACTCATGTCCTCATCATATCCCATGTGCTCGATCTTTGCAAGTACACATCAAACAAATGGGTGTTTTGCTAACTGTCACATGGGTTCAAGGCCTTTGATTGGTTGGACCGAAGATAGCTCGTGCAGATGAAAAATCCCATTATTGTTCACGGACCCGATTGTTTCGATGCCGAACATACGCGAGCGACTGCAAGAACACGATCGGTGCGATTGCTCCCATCCATACATACGACCAGGAAGTAAAAGATAGGCTTTCAGTCTGAAGTAGTCCTTGCAAAGGCGGAAAATAGATGGCTAAAAGTTGTAGAATGAACGTGATTGACAATGCTGCAAGGATATAACGATTTTTCTTGAGCGACCGATCGAATCCCAAACCACTTCGTTTTCGAACATTGAACACCTGAAACATATGGACCATCGCGAGCGCCATGAAACCGATCGACCGGGCAGTCGAAAGAGGCAGACCGGAATGGATTGCCACATGGTAGGAAAGCAATGGTCCCAAGGCAATGATCGTTCCTTGGAAAGCAATTATTCGTTTATATCGATTGGTGATAATCGGCTCATCGGGTGCTCTTGGAGAGCGGTCCATGACATTCGTCTCGGGAACTTCCCACGCCATCGACAAAGCCGGAAAGACACCGGTCGCTACATTCAACCAAAGGATCTGCAGTGCAACCAGCGGGAGAGGAAGACCGATAATCATCGCCACGAAAATGAATACGATCTCACTCAAGTTGCACGTCAAAAGATAGTGAATGAACTTCAAAATGTTGTCAAAAATAACACGACCTTGTTTGACCGCTTCGATGATCGTTTGATAACGATCATCGAGCAAAATCATATCCGATGCTTCTTTAGCGACCGAGGTTCCCCGTTTCCCCATAGCGATTCCGATATCCGCTTTTTTCAAAGCAGGCGCATCATTGACTCCGTCACCCGTCATGGCTACGACTTCATGATTCTCTTGAAGCGATTCTACAATCCGAATCTTGTCCTCTGGTAATACACGAGCGAATATGTTTCTATGACCGAGTTCATCCCGTAGTTCTTTTTTGCTCAGCGTTTCAACCGAACGATTGTGCGAGAGCGCTTTTTCATCAACGCGTAATCCGACGCTTTTCCCAATACCAATCGCCGTTTCTTCCTGGTCACCCGTCAGCATGATCGTCCTTATCCCCGCTTTTGTTGCTTCGGCGATACTGCCTTTTATGCCTGAACGGGCTGGGTCGAGCATGCCGGTCAACCCGAGAAAGACCAGTCCTTTTTCGATCACTTCGTTGAGATCGATGTTTTGATCGTAATCGAGCGTTTTATAGGCAAGTCCAAGGACTCGGT
This sequence comes from uncultured Acholeplasmataceae bacterium, assembly GCA_964444805.1. Lineage (GTDB taxonomy): Bacteria > Bacillota_I > Bacilli_A > Acholeplasmatales > Acholeplasmataceae > RECG01. The sequence continues at coordinate 19,557 of CAYUIK010000039.1, forward strand.
ATCGGTCCTGCGCGAGTTTCGTGTTCAACTTTTCGAAGACCTTCTTTTGTTTCTTTCGCAACGGTTTTCGGCCACTTTCCTCATATTGTTCACACATGGGCAAGAGCACTTCGGGTGCACCTTTGACCGCGATTAGACTCTCGTTTTTTTCGGACTTATAGTGAACGACCATATACATTCGATCCGGATCGAAAGGCACGCTCTCGACGAGCGTCCAGGACTCTTCGAGTTCTTTTCGCGTCAAACCGGCCTTTTTAGCCGCTACGATCAGTGCTCCCTCCGTCGGGTCACCGACAATCGTGTAATGTCCTTGATCATCTTGTTTCAACTCGGCGGTATTGCACAATACGCCAACTTTTAGCATGGTCGAGATCAACGGATCGTCACACGGTTCGATCGTCTTGTTATGGTCTTTGAATGCTCCTTTCGGTTCATATCCGCTGCCTTCGATATCGATCTTCCGCTTTATCGTTACGAGTTTCTTTAAGGTCATCTCGTTTTCTGTCAACGTACCGGTTTTGTCGGTACAAAGAACCGTCGTCGACCCTAACGTTTCGACGGCGGGAAGACTTCTAAGGAGTGCGTTTTTCTTTACCATGCGTTTCATGCCGATCGCCAAGGTGATGGTTGCCGCAACGGGAAGCCCTTCGGGTACGGCAGCGATCGCCAAAGCGATTGAGGTCTTAACCATGGATTCGAGACTGTTTCCTAGAAAGTATCCGACCACCGCCATGATTCCGGTGATGATCAGAGTCAAAGCGATGAGCTGTCTTCCCGTCTGTTCCAGCCGTTTTTCGAGCGGCGTGTCCTTATCCTCCGATTCTTTTAGAAGCGTCGCGATACGCCCGACTTCGGTCTTTCGGCCGGTTGCTGTGACGATGAAATACGCATATCCTTTGACAACATGGGTTCCCATGTATACCATGTTTTTCCTTTTCGCTAAAGGCGTATCTTCTTCGATCGTTTGATCCGTCTTCAAAACGACGTCCGACTCACCGGTAAGCATGGATTCGTCGACCGTTAATCCCTGAACATGATGAATTCTTCCGTCGGCGGGAACACGATCGCCTTCTTCAAGATAGACGATATCACCCGAAACGATTCTTTCCGTTAAAAGCGCAACAACTTTTTTATCTCTTAGGACGTTTGCCGTATTCTTGATCGTTTTTTGCAGTGCTTCGATCGACTTACCGGCTTTGTATTCCATGACGAGACCAATGGTCGCCGTCATCAGGATCACAACGAGAATCGCAAGTCCCTCGATCGATTCGCCAATGATAAACGATGCGATTGCCGCAACCATCAACAAAACCATAACGAGACTTTTGAACTGGTAAAAAAAGATACGCAGTAAAGACACGTTTTGTTTGCTCTCCAAACGGTTTTTACCCTGACGTTCGAGTCGTTTTTGAGCTTCTTTTTTCGTCAGGCCTAGATCGGTTTGAACGGACAGTGTTTCTGCAATCTTTTCCGATGATTCCTGATATGCGGGCTTATGTAGTTCCACGTGACGATCAACTCCCTCTTTGCCCTATTATAAAGTCTTTTTTATGCTATGTCAAAAGTGCACGTACCCGGTTTCTCCCTTCTCCTGCCACAGGATAGGAAAATAAGTGTATAATAGGAGTAGCAACCGACACCAAGGAGGCACGTCACATGAGAAGGCATAAGTACTGGTATCGCATCGATAATGCCGGAAAGATCTTCCCGGCAATATCGAAAAAAGAACGCAGCAATGTCTTTCGCATCTCGTTCTATCTCGATCAAATAATCGACGTTGACCTTTTAAATACGGCGATCAATGAACTTTTGCCTCGCTTTGAAACGCTCGCGGTTCAAATGAAAAACGGTCTTTTTTGGAGTTATTTTGCAGCAACGGATAAAGCCTTTCGCGCGGAACCGGAACCATCGGTTTTTTGCAAGTTCTTTAAAAGCGACTATCTTTTTAAAGTCTATTATCTCAAGAACAAAGTTACGCTTGAAACATTCCATGCGCTAACAGACGGAACGGGAGCACTCGCTTTCATCAAATCGATCGTCTATCACTATTACCGACTCCAAGACCGTGAAATCGACCATGAATACCGTATTTTGAGCGAACTCCCCTATTCGAAACGAGAAAACGAAGACGTATTCGTGACGAACTATGACAAAACGAGAAGAAAAAACCTGCGGGAAGTGAACGCCTATCGTTTCGAAGGCGAGCGCTTCGCCGATCATTGGGTTCTCTTCATCAAAATACGACTCGAGACGAAATCACTCGTTCGACACGTGAAGCTTACCCATCAGGTGACGCTCACACAGTATTTTACAGCGGTTATCGCCTATAGCATCATCAAGGAAACCATCGATTTTCGCGGTAAAGGAAAACCGCTCAAAATGTTCATTCCCGTTAACTTGCGACCCTATTTCAACAGCATTACCTTGCGAAACTTCTCACTTTTCATTAAAACCGTCTATGATAGCGAAAAAACGGATTGGACGTTCGAAGACGTGCTCGAACAGACGAAAAGGGATTTCACCCTTGAACTCGATAAAAATCGATTGATCGAACGCATGAGTTCGAATGTCGATTTCGAGAAAAAGATGGTCATTCGCATTCTGCCTCTGTTTCTAAAGACGATCGCCTTTCGTATCGGCTATAGCCTTCTTGGCGAACGGATCAGCTCGACTTCGTTTTCTAATCTCGGGATTATCGATTTGCCGAGTGGCCTGAAAGACCGCGTCTTAGACGTGGATTTCGCGAACGCCGGATATGGATTTGCAACAACCATGCTTTCTGTCGGTGACCATACCAACATCATGTTTACATCATCATTGAAGGATACGAGTATCTTTAGTCACTTCGTATCTTTTCTCGTGCAAGAAGGCCTCGAACCGATCATCGACACGAACTACGAGGAGGGCTACGATGAAATATTGTAAGACGTGTAAAGTTTACTATGATACGCCCCTTGAACGCTGCCTTTTTTGTAGTAAGAAACTCGATGATGATCATACCGAGCTGAGCTACTCGTTTACGCCACATGTGAAGAGTCGTGGTCTCAAACATTTTAATCGGATCTTCATCTTCATCAATGCCATCAGTGCGATGATTGCCCTCTACCTTGACTACCGAAACGGTCTTCCCTTGACCTGGTCACTGATCGTTTCCATATCGAACCTGTATGCCATCGTGCTCTTTCTGATTTTATACGTGCGAAGCGTTTGGACTACGAAACTGACCAAATCCGTCATTTTAACCGTCATGATCATTGGTTTCGTCGGCTTATCCATGCGCGACTACGGGTGGGCTTTGGACTATGTTTTCCCGCTCGGAATCACCTCGAACATTTTGCTTCTCATCACCTTGTTGCTTTTAAACCGAAAGCACTGGTATGATCTATCCGTCCATCTTCTGAGCATATCCATTCTTGGACTCATCCCAGCTCTCTTCGATCTTTTTAACATTCTCGATACGCGCTGGCCGAGTGTCGTGTGCTATTTGACGAGTATGACGACACTGCTTGGCATGTTCTTGCTTTCATCGAAAGAAAGCAAAGACGAATTCAAACGACGCTTTCACATATGAACCCGGAGGAAACCAATGAAACGTATCGCCTTGCTCGGTCCAGAAAAGACATTTAGTGATCTCGCCTACCACGCTTACAGGGATCAGACAATGGTTGCCGTATACCAAAAAACGATTCGCGATTGCTTTCTCGCGCTCATGAAAGACGACGTTGATCTCGCCCTTGTTCCCATTGAAAACACGCTCGACGGCTACGTTCAGCAAACGTTAGACCTTTTGATTGGCTCCAACTTTTTCATATTGCAAGAAATCCATGTCCCCATCGCTTTTTCGCTTATTGCTCGTGTCAAGGATGTATCGGAAATCACGAGACTCTACGTTCAATTCGTGGCTCACGGTCAATGCCAGATCGCGATCGATGACTTACCGACAAAGGATATCATTTTAACAGCGAATAACCAGGATTCGTTTCGTCTTGTCCAAAAAGACGGCGATGCCGGAATCGTTCCTTCCCATCTCACCGATGACTTCGTTGGCTTCGTCAAGCATAATATCGCCGATATCAAAGACAATCATACGCGCTTTGTCGTACTCGCCAAAGCCCATGACAAGACAATTTTTGAAAAGATCAAAATATCCGTGGTCGTATTTCCAGAAGTGGATCGACCAGGGCTGCTCTTCGACTTGCTCGCTATTTTCAAACGACACCAGATCAACTTGATTTCAATCATGTCGAGGCCGACGAAAACGGGCATGGGAAACTATCACTTCTTTATCGAAATGCAAGGTCAGAACAACGTTAAATCAGCTTTCGACGAGATCGGAAAGTCTTTTCATCTCAAGATCCTTGGTGCCTATGGAACGCATGAATAGAGAACAAAAACGAACATGCATGACGTGAAGATGCCTATCTTCCAATTTGAGCGTTTTCATGATCATATCGTGGTGCATAAGCAAGCCTCCTAATGGTTGTTTATCGATACTTCTTTTTTTAGGACTTGCCTATACTTTTTTCTAACCCCCTCGTTCAAGGACCCACCATTAAAGTAATGATAGAGACCCTAAAAACGTACTTTTCAAAACGGGAAAGTACGCTTTTTATTTGACTCCTTAAAATTGTCGTATGGAATCATAGGACATGCTATCATGATATGGACACCTCATGAACACGTAAAGGCGTTTTCAAATAGATAAAAAGAGTTCCTCGCCGATCTCATATGTCTGACCAACATAAGAGTATAGAGGAGGAACCCATGACTTATGGTACCATAAAAAATTTTGAAGCCGGTGACTATCGAATCGAAGTTCTGATTCCTTTTGTGAGAAAATACCTGCTCGTGACCCGCTACCCTTTGGTGCGTGTCCGATCTTTCAAAAGGCTCAAGAGCGTTTCAAGTTGGAAAAAACGACGTGCATCCTATACGTTAACACCGCGTTTCCCCCGAATCAAAAGAATTGTCATAAAGACCGCGACATAGAGCGCACATCCTAGAAGGCTCAAAATGTTCCAAAGCATTTCATTAGGGCCGCCATACGTCAATGAAGGGATGAATAGAATACCAAAGAGCGGCAAGGCCATGGAAATGGCGGTCCCCGACCCGAGAACCATCTCTTCAGCAACCGGCGTTTCAAGGTTCGGATCGACCCCCTTCAACAGAGCCAATCCGGTGGAAGCGACACCGGTAAGCATACCGAAGAATCCAATGAAGTATTCGTCGATGTAATCATTGTAAACCCGTTTGGTCATAAACTTCAAATAGAAGAGCGTCACGACTCCGGCGACGATCGACGTGACGAAGAGCTGCATTCCGTATTCACTGAGAAAAGTCAGCGTAATCGAGAGTGCCGCACCGGCAATCATGACGTTGAAGGAAGCTGAAGCGATGTTCGATAGCATGTAGTTGTTGGTCATGAAACGGACGTTTTTCCCCTTTTTTTCCATCCAAAGAAGTCCTCTCTTGTAAACGAGAGCGATCAAGATACCGATGATGAAATTGAAGCCTTTCATCAATCCGTAGACGGTTTCACCGATTCCGGACTGACCAAAGGTGACATAGGAGACATAGAGTATGAGATAGACGATGGAATAGATGATCGAGATAATGATCCCTTGCGTCGTCAAACCGTCGAGCAGACTGATTTCCTTGATCGTATCGATCTCAAGCGTGACTTTTCCCGCGGAATCCTCGCCGTAATCCTTTGGTTTCAAGCGACCCGTGCGACGACTCATTATGTTGATGAGAACGACTCCGACGGTCCCCCCGAAGAAAAACCCGATCAAAGCATAGGAAGCACCGAGTACGGCCCCATTTCCACCAAGCATATCGTTCCACATGCGGCCGATCGACATCGCGAGACCCGGACCTTGTCCGAATCCAAGAGCGACGAGCATGCCGGATCCGATGAAATTATCCGCTGTAAACAAAAGCAAGAAAACGAGAATACCAACGACCGCCTGCAAGGCATACGTACTCGTGATTAGCATACCGGTCGACCAGATCTTTTTCTTGATCTTGCTCGGTTCGCGTTTGAGTGCTAGAGCGATAAACCCAATAGCAAGCGCGTGATAGACGATGTAGCCCATCTGGTCAACGTCGATAAACGTCTCTTCGCCGATGATGATCGGTGCGAAAACGAGGGAAAGCGTAAGCCCGATGATCCCCCCGAGAAGAGCCGTCGGTATGACAATCTTGTTAAAAAACGGAACTTTGGTCTTGATGAGTTTGGCAACGAACATTAAGACGCCGATGAGCATGAAGTATAAGATGATTCCCCATTCTTCCATGTTTCGTGTTCTCCTTTGTTGTAGTTGATCACATCGAATATCAGTTTAGGATCTTCGATCTCGATATAAAACGTATCGTCCTCATAATCGAAGGACAGGAAATTTTTTCTTGTAATGACGATGCCTTCCAGGCGCGAAAGCGCCAAGGAATACCTCTGATCTCCCGACATCTCCAGGGTCTTGTCATCAAGGATGATATCGACAGGTCCGAGGTTGATGCGTCGCATCCGGTCGAAATCGATCTTATAGAGTACACCTTTCGAATGGCATGGATGTTTCGCGATAACCGGAATTTTTTCTTGTTGCATCCGACCCCACGAAACGAAATCGTCAAACGGAAGATTTTCCAGAAATCCGTAGTCATCGACTCGTGTAAGCGGCCCACATTGACGGCAGGAAATGTCATTTCCTTTCGTCTGAATCGTCTGAATCGCTTCGCACTTCGGACACCAGTAAAGATAGTGTTCCGCCCCTTCGGCTCGTTTCTTGCCGACGTAGGGATAGCGCATTTTACGGTTCCAGTCATAGTCATTGAAGGCCAAGTTCTTTTTAAGAAGATCTTCGATTTCGGCGATGGACATGGATTCGATCTCAATTGTTTTTAACAGGCGATAATAATGAATATGGTAGTGACCGCGCTTTGCCCGATGTCCCCACCGTGGTTTCGCGAGAAACCCGCCGTTAATCTTGGCGATTACAACGTCTTGTTTGAGTTTTTTGACGAGTTTCGCCGTACTCACATAGGATACGTCTGTCTGTTCTCCAAAAAAGGATGCATTGCCTTCCGGAAAGAGCATGACGCTTCGTTTGTCTTGTTTGAGCGCATGAATGATCCCGCGAATCGTTTTCGTATCGCTTTGTCCTTTGCGTTTGGGTATCGAGTGAATCAGTCGGGTCAATGCGAACTTGAGCCCGGGTTTCGTATAGAGCATGATATTGGCGACCGGATAGGGATAGGGTTTGAGATAATAGGCGACGTAGACCGGATCGAGTTCAGACGGATGATTGGCAACGAGAAAATAGGGTTCTTTTTCTCTGAGGTCAAAATGATCGGTCGTTACGACGAAACGGTACTTCGACATGACGAACCACTTGACAATCTTGCGGGCAACTGCTGTTACTACGGGCATATGTCGTTCTCCCTTTACGAGTCATTATACACGAAGTTCGTTAAAAACGAAAAGAGTTGAGATTTTCTTTACAAAAAAAGGGGTATGTCGATACCCCTCATGAAGTTGTTTATAGCTTGACGCATTCCAACCCGAAGGCATCGGACACCCCTGAACACGTGATGTTTCCATGATAGGTGTTGACACCCTTTTTGAGTGCTTCCGAGCGCTTGATCGCTTCTTCTAGTCCGAGATCGGCGAGCATCAGCCCATATTTGAGCGTCGCGTTGTTCAAAGCGACCGTCGAAGTCATAGGAACCGCTCCGGGAATATTGGCGACCGAGTAGTGAAGAATGCCATCAACCATATAGGTCGGATCATCGTGATAGGTCATCTTCGAAACTTCGGTCGAACCGCCTTGATCGATCGCAACATCAACGATGACACTGCCCGGACGCATGTCCTTGTAGTAGGCACGCTTGATCAATTTCGGTGCTTTCGCTCCGGGAAGGAGCACCGCACTGATGACGAGATCGGAATCTTTAATGGTTTTGGCCAGATTGTCACGACTGCTATAGAGCGTTTGGATGCGATTGCCGTAAATATCATCGAGATAGGTCAATTTTTCAAGATTAACGTCGAGAACGGTGACATTAGCGCCTAAACCGACAAGCATCTTCAAAGCATTTTCCCCAACGACTCCAGCACCGATGATACAGGCATTCGCTCGTCTTGTTCCCGGAACCCCAGAGATGAGGATACCACTTCCGCCAAAAGGCTTTTCTAGAAATTTCGCCCCTTCGATCGCGCCAATGCGTCCGGCAACCTCGCTCATCGGTTTCAGACAAGGAAGAGAACCATCCGGCAATTCAATCGTCTCATAGGCAACCGCTTGGGTCTTGTTTTCAATCAAAGCGTGGGTTAAGTCCTCACAAGCTGCGAGGTGAAGATACGTATAGAGCAAGAGATCTTCCCGTAAGTAACGAAATTCCTGTTCGAGCGGTTCTTTCACTTTGACGATCATATTCGCTCGTTCCCAGACTTCCTTAGCCGTAGAAAGAATCGTCGCTCCGGCATCCGTGTAATCCTGATCGGTGAACCCGGAGTTTACTCCAGCCTCAGATTCAACGAAAACCGTATGTCCGTGATGGACATATTCTGAAACGCTGCTGGGTGTTAGACCAACCCGAAATTCCTTGTGTTTAACTTCTTTTACCGTACCTACATTCATGCGCTTCTCCTTTGTATCGTTATTGTTCTCGATTACACATCGAGTTCTTTTAACTAGCCTTTTTTTTGAGTTCCTCGTCGTAAATCCTTTTGACGAGCACGTTTAGTTTCGTCCGATCTTTGATTAGTGTGCGAAGTTTCTTTTGTTGCTCGATGTTTTCCTCTACTTTGAGCCAAAGTTTAAGATAGCCCTGTTCACCATACTTGCGTTCCATATGTTCGATCAGTCGGTCCAAGTGTTCATCGAAGGTGAGATCGGGAAAATGGGATAATCCGTACTGAATGGTGCGTCTGAGCACGTGTTCGGGTTCAAGGTCACGATCGGCTTCGGCGATAATCTTGCCATAGATCGAGCGAGGTTCTTCATCCTTCGAAGCACGGTGATCTTCGATCGCCTGACTCATGAGAATTAAATCGTCATTGGAAAAATAGGATCGCAGCATCTCATCATTCAAGAGATAACGTGCTCCGGTCTCATGGTGATCGCTACGACCGTACATCATGCCGATGTCATGATAGATGGCGATGACATAGACCATATCGTAATCGACATCATAGTCCTTGGCAATCGAAAGTGACCTGTTTAAAACCGTGTGGATATGGTCGGGACGATGCGCCTCATCGAACGTCTCATAGATCGGAATGATCGTCTCATTCAGATATTGTTTCAAGTTCTTGTTCATAGTTCTTCCTGGCGTTCTAAATATTGTACCATCATCTTGAAAATATCACGATCAATGGCGTATGTCAGCTTTTTAAGCGTTTCTTCTTCGCTTAACCAAAGGATTTCCGTGATTTCCTCCTGTTGAGGTTTGAACGTCGTGGTCTTCGCTTCCGCTAAAAAGTACGTGACTTTTTTCTTCACCCGAAAACGCGGTGAATAGGTCGATTCCGCTCGAACGTTCGGTATGATGAATACGTCGAGTCCGGTTTCCTCCGATACTTCGCGATAAGCCGTCATCACTTCATCTTCGTCTTTTTCCATATGGCCCTTGGGAAAACCGTAGTGATTTCCGTGTTTCTGTTTAATCACGACATATCGCTTCTGTTCGTCTTGTTTTTGATAGATCACCGCACCACACGAACGCTCCTTGATCATCGTATCGAACCTCACTTCTTTTGGTTTAATTATAGCACATCCGAAAACGAAAAGACAATGTTTTTCGTATCACATTAAGGGAACTGTTTTATTGCCATAAGCGCTTACATCGTGTATAATGAAGTTAATCACATGATCGCGTGACAGTTAAGCCCAGACACACGAGGTGAGTACGACGTGAAGATTCTATTCGCAAGTTCAGAAGTCTTTCCTTTTAGTAAAACAGGTGGTCTCGCCGACATGGCAGCTTTTTTGCCGAAATCCTTATCTTCACTCGGTCACGACGTTCAGGTCATTACGCCTTACTATCCAACGATCAAGGACCAGCTCGAACGCATCGGAACGAGGGCCATTCGTTTCGGAGGGATCGAAACGATCGTTCACTACTATCATCTCATCAAAAACGACGTGACCTATGTCTTTGTCCAGAACATGCACTACTTCGAACGTGACATGCTCTATGGATATAACGATGATGCGGAACGTTTTTCCTGTTTCGCTTATGCGATCCTGGAATATCTCGATGTCGCATCTTTGTCGATCGACATCCTTCATTTAAACGACTGGCAGACGGGGATGGTTCCCTATCTTCTCGATGCCCACTATCGACAAAGAAGCGATCTCTATCGGTTTCTGCCAACCGTATTAACGATTCATAACCTTGAATATCAGGGTTCATTCGAACCCTATGTGAGTCGTTTTTTCAATACGGACTTCGATTTTACCTATGTACACTTCGGTCGCGTCAATTTTTTGAAGGCCGGCATCGAACGCGCGACACGCATCAATACGGTCAGTCCTTCCTACCGGAGTGAAGTGCTCAGTCATGAGTACGGTTTTTCGCTTGATGGGGCGCTAAAAAAACGTGAATCAGACTTTTACGGTATACTCAATGGTATCGACTATGCCGTCTTCGATCCACGAACGGATGCCTTGATCGAGCGCAACTACGGCATCAAAGACGTCTATTCCGGCAAACGTGCCAATAAAGCCCGATTGCTTAAGGACGTTCACTTAGACGTCGATCTCGACGTTCCCTTGATTGCCTACATCGGCCGACTTGCCGGGCAGAAGGGGATCAATCTGATGTCTCAGACACTCGAAGATGTCATCGTTCACAGTCGAGCTCGATTCGTTCTCATGGGTTCGGGAAACGACTCCTATGAAGCGTTTTTTCGATACCTCACGAACAAATATCCGAACAAAGTCGCCCACTATATTGGATTCAACGAACAGATGGCGCACCAGATCTACGCCGCTGCCGACCTCTTCCTAATGCCGAGCAGGTTCGAACCTTGTGGACTCGGTCAAATGATCGCCATGCGCTACGGTACTCTGCCCATCGTCCGGGAAACCGGAGGTCTCAAGGACACGGTCATCCCCTATAATGTCTACGCACAGGAAGGCACGGGATTCGGATTCTCTCGCTATGACCCCTATGACTTCAAAGAAAAGGTCTATGATGCGATTCGCGTATATGAAAATGCTTTGCCAGATTTCAAAAACATGGTTAAACGGGCAATGAAGCAGGACTTTACTCTTAAACGTATGGCTTTGGAATATGAACGACTATATCAAACTATTGTAGGAGCGTGACACATGGAAACCTTAACACTGATTCTTGCCGGAGGCAAAGGCACGAGACTCGATATTCTTTCGAAGCGACGCAGTAAGCCAGCGATGCCTTTCGCGGGAAAATTCCGCATCATCGACTTTTGTTTGAGCAACTGCACCCAATCGAACCTCTATGACATCGGTATCCTGACTCAATATCTTCCCCTTTCGTTGAACGAACACATCGGAAGCGGAAAAGCCTGGGATCTCGACCGACGTGACTCGAGCGTCACGCTGCTTCAGCCACACAATTACTGGTATTTGGGAACAGCGGATGCCGTTTTGAAAAATCTTGAGTTCATCGATCGCCGGTCGCCGAAGTACGTTCTCATTCTATCCGGCGATCACATCTACAAGATGGATTACCGTAAGATGATTCGGGCCCACAAAGAAAACAATGCCCGTCTAACCATCGCCACTCAACCGGTTCCCCCGGAAGAAGTCAGTCGTTTTGGCATCATGTCCGTCAACGATGAAGGTGAAATCATCGAATTCGCGGAAAAGCCGAAAACATCGAAGTCGAATCTCGCTTCCATGGGTATCTATCTATTCAATTTAGACCTCCTCAAGGAAGTCTTGCTCAACATCAAACGGGACGACCTCGATTTCGGTCATCATATCATTCCCCATTTGATCGCATCCACGAAACACAACGTTTACGCCTATGAATTCAAGGATTACTGGCAAGATGTCGGAACGTATGATTCCTACCTCGATACGAACCTGTCGCTCGCCAAAAATTTTGTCGATCTCGACTTATACGACCCGACTTGGAAAGTGTTTACGAAAAGCGAGGATCTCCCTCCTGTCAAAGTCGGCAACAATGCCCAGATGAAAGACAGTCTCGTATCAAACGGCTGTATCATCGAGGGTACGGTCATCAATTCCGTGCTGAGTCCGGGTGTCCGTGTCGGAAAGGGTTCCATCATTAAAGACAGTGTTATCCTGAACAACGTCTTGATCGGCAAAGACGTCACGATTGACCGTTCGATCATCGACAAGCGTTGCGTCATCGGACATAACTCGAAAATCGGTTACGGCGACGACATGACACCGAACCGCGATAAACCGGATCTGCTCAGATCGGGAATCACGGTCGTTGAAAAGGGAACGGAAATCCCCAGTGATATGACGATCGGTAGAAATTGTCGAATCTTTCGCGAAGGCATGTTCACGCAGAATGACATACCGAGTGGAACGACGTTGAAATAAAGTGAAAGGACGCAGAACGCGTCCTTTTCTTTACATGAAATCATAGGGTGAAAGGTCTTCGTCTTCGTCTTGATCGTCATCGTTTGTCGCTTTGCTTAACCTCATCGCGAGTGTCGTTTGTCGCTTTTCCGAACGGCTGTTCGCCGCATAGGTGAGCAATTGCATGTCACCAAAGATGATCAAATACTCTTTCGCTCGCGTGATCGCGGTATAGAGCAACTCCTTTTTCAACATGTGCATATATGCCCGCACCATCGGCATCATGACGATCTTATACTCGCTCCCTTGGGATTTGTGGATGCTCACGGCATAGGCAAGATTGATCTCGTCGAGATCCTCTCTCTTATAGAGCACATCGTTTTCTTCAAAGGATACGATCATGAACAGTTCTTGATCCTTGTTGATTTCGATCGACTTGATCAATCCGATGTCCCCGTTCATCACCATGCGTTTGGGATCGTTGACGAGTTGAATGACTTTGTCCTTGACATAGAACTCGCGGTCGCGATGCTTGACGCTCTTCGTTCGATCGGGATTGAACGTTTCTTGCAAGAGCGTGTTGAAAGCGTCAATTCCCAAATCCCCTTTGTACATCGGCGCGAGAACCTGAATGTCTTCTACCATGGAATAACCCTTGTCCAATGCTCCTTTGAGTTGCTTGAGCATGACGTCCTTAATGCGTTTCGGGTGACAGTGATAGAGGAAGACATCGTTTTCACTCGTGAGATCTTCCGGTTCGACGTGTTGTTCGTTGACCGCCCGTGCGAGATGAACGATCCGCGAATCCTGAGCTTGCCTGTGGATCTCATCGAGTCTTACGACGGCAATCGTCTTCGACTCGATCAAATCCAAAAGCACCTGTCCCGGACCTACGCTCGGAAGCTGATCGACATCGCCGACAATGACGACTTGAGCAGAATTGTCGATCGCCTGAAATAACCGATGAGCCAAAAAAATGTCGACCATAGACGATTCATCGATGATGATGAGGTCCTGCGCCAATGGATTGAACGCATCGTGGGCGAACATGCCGTCGTAATTGAACCCCAAATGCCTATGGATCGTTTTCGCTTCGATGTCAAGCAATTCCGACATGCGCTTGGCCGCGCGTCCGGTCGGAGCCATCAATGCGACCTTTTCTTTAAGTCTAGCACTGGTTAGATTGTTATATCGTCGATAGACTTCGAGCAAGCCTTTGATAATCGTCGTTTTTCCGGTTCCCGGACCACCCGTGATAATCGAGATCGGTGCGGCAAGCGACGTCAAGATCGCATCCTTCTGAACGCTCGTGTACGAAACGTCACTTTGCAGTTCAACTTGATCGAGAAGGGCATTGAAGTCATCACGTTCCCCATAGATTTCTTCCCGTTCAACGAGGGTTAGCAATTTTTTGGCCAGCTCAACTTCAACTTGGTAAGTAGAGGCGAGATAATACCGGTTATCCTCGACGATGATCTTGTTCTTGTCCGTCAAGGAAAGAATCGCTTCGTCGGTCGCAACATCTTCTTTCAGTAAGCGAAAAACATCTTCTTTAAGCTGTTCTTTCGACACATAGAGGTCACCTCTCTGGTAGGCGATCTCCTCGATCGTATGGAGAATGGCGGCTTCGATTCGTCGGATGTCGTTTCCTTTGATGCCGATCTTTTGCGCGATCTCATCGGCCTTGATGAAGCCGATTCCTTCGATCTCATCAACGAGCCGGTAAGGATTCTCCGTAATCGCCGTAATCGTATTTACCCCGTATCGATCGAGCAATCGGGACGCGAACCGACCGGAAAGCCCATAGCCGTATAGCGCGACAAGAACGCGCTCATGCATCTGGTTTTCGATGAGTTGCTGACGAAGCTTGGCGCGTCTAGTCGGACCGAGGCCGATGCCTTTCAAAACATTATGGTCCTCGAGGATTTTGTTGATCGCGTCCATTCCCAACTGTTCGACGATGCGTTTTGCCGTCTTCGGACCAATCCCATCGAAAAAGGAACTCGACAGATAACTGATCAATCCGAGTTCGGTCTGTTCCGCATCCTTTTCAAATGTTTCGACGTGAAATTGCTTCCCATATTTTTTGTGCGTGACCCACGTTCCGTTAAACGCATAAAAGACATCTTCACCTAAAATAGGAAAATAGCCGACGATGGTAATCAATTGATCATCGTCGGTTACGACTCGGGCAATCGAGTAGTTGTTTTCTTTGTTGTGAAAGACGTAGTTCTTGATTTTTCCTTGGATCGTATCCATGCAGACTCCTTAACGACTACCTCGATTATATCACTGTTTTGGCGAGAAAAAAAGGAAACGAGTTCCTTTTTCATGCGTAAAGTCTTTGTTGTTTTTCAAAATAAACGGCATCGATGAAACCTGCTCCAAGGCAGACTTCCCCTTGATAAAACGCACAGATCTGACCCGGAGTCACCGCGCGAACTTTTTGTGGGTAGTAAAGCCGGATCGTCCGATCGTCAAGCCACTCGACGAAGACATCATGATCTTTTTGCCGGTATCTGAATTTCGCGGTCATCGGACCGGCAATCGGTTTGCCGCGCCAGACGACTTCGGTAATAATCGCTTCGTCACTGTATAGATACGGATGTTCGAATTTCGGTTCGACAAATAGCGTATTCGTTTTTAAATCTTTTCCGACGACATACCACGGTTCCGTCGTCTCGGTCGTACCACCGATGCCAAGACCCTTCCGCTGACCGATCGTGTAGTTCATGAGTCCCGCGTGTTCTTTGATATACGTTTGATCGAGTCGTTTGATGGGTCCGGGTTTGGCGGGTAGATAGTTGCTTAAAAAAGCGGAAAAATGGCGTTCTCCGATGAAACAGATCCCAGTCGAATCCTTTTTCCCCGCTGTGGGAATGCCCTTCTCATGTGCGATTTCGCGAACCTGTTTCTTCGTCAGATGCCCGATTGGAAAAAGCACGTTTTCAAGTTGTTCACTTCGAAGCTGTGACAGGAAATAGGTTTGATCTTTACTTTCATCGACGGCACGGATGAGAGCCGGATTCCCGGCAATAGTTTTTGTACGAGCATAGTGCCCCATGGCGATATAGTCGTATCGAAAGTTTTTTTTCGCATAGTCGATGAAAGCCTTGAATTTAATTTCGTTGTTGCAAAGAACATCCGGATTCGGCGTCCGATTTTTCTTGTATTCATCTAAAAAATAGGTAAAAACGCGATTCCAGTAGTCCTCGATAAAGTCAACACGATGCAAAGGCACGCCAAACATCTTCGCAACAGAAAGCGCATCTTGATAGTCCTTTTCCTGCTCGCATTGCTCGTCTGTCAAAGTCGGGTTTCCTTTGCGGTCCTGGTTCGTTGCACTATCCCAGTTACGCATGAATAGAGCTTCAACGTCATAGCCTTGTTCGAGCAGCAAAACGAGTGCGACACTGCTGTCGACACCTCCGCTCAAACCGATGATCACTTTTTTTTTCATAGAAATCACTTTTTCCTCGTTACGTCGCTCGGCATTCGGTACTCGCCCCGTGGTGAGAGTGATACGCTGAGCAGTTTCGGTCCCTCAGGAAGCGTCTGGCGTTTGAACTGTTGGGTGTAGAAACGCTTGAAAAAGCGGTTGACATACGTGTCGATCTGCTTTTTTTCAAGTCCGAAAGCATCCGCGAGTAACCAAGCAATTTTCTCTTCACCAGCCCCATTGAGCAAGTGATGATATAATATGAAATCATTGATGTCATAGTCGCCGATTTCCCGTTCCGTATCCTGATCTTTCACGAGTTCGGGCGAGATTGGTGCCCGTAATATTTCACTGAGAAGATCGCCCAAATAACGATAGGAATGCGCACCATGATACCCGAGGAGTTCACGTACCCAAGTCTTTGGTAATCCCGAATTGATCGCGTACATGCTCATGTGATCGCCGTTGAATGTCATCCAGCCCAGGGCGATTTCCGAAAGGTCTCCGGTTCCTAGGACGAACCCCTGATACTTATTGGAAAGGTCCATGAGTGTAAGCGTCCGAATCCGTGCCTGAGCGTTTTCATAGGTGACGTCCTCGACATCATGGCGGATGTCCTTGAGGTGTTCTTCGAGCATGCCGTGGATCGGAATTTCAAGTGCCGTAATACCCAATTTCTCCATGAGCTTTAAGGCACGTGTCTTGGTTTCAGTCGACGTGACTTTTGCCGGCATCGTTACGCCGATGATGTCCTTGACGTTACGTTTCATTTTTTTCATCGCCTGATGACTGACCAAAAGAGCAAGGGTCGAATCGAGGCCACCGGAAACGCCCAAAATGATTTTGTCAACGCCTTTCGGTAACGATTCGAGGCGTTTCATCAAGGCGTGGACCTGAAGTTCATTGACGAGATCGAGTTCTTTTTCTTCTTCTTTTTCCGGTAAAAAGGGTAACGGATTAAGAGGACGTTCGAACGTATAGTTCAAAGTATTTTCGAGTTCGAACAAAACCGTTTCGTATTCATCCTGAACGGCCATATGCATATCCCGATACGTACTGTCCTGACGCTTTTGAAAGTTGATCGCATCGATATCGAGATCGACAACGAGAGCCGATGTCTCCTGGTGATATGTGCAATCCTCGATGATCATTTGACCGAGACTCGCGACGAGTTTATGGGGCGAATAGACGACTTCGGAACTCGACTCGAAATATCCCGAGCTCGTATAGACGTAGGCGTTGATCTGTTTGCGGGAGTGATCGATAACCGCTGCCCGTCGTTGACTACGCTTACCAAGATACTCGGTTGAAGCCGAAAGATTAAAAATGAGGTTCGCACCCGCCAAGCTCATGTCATCGCTCGGACTATAAGTCGCCCACAAATCCTGGCAGACTTCGACGCCAAATCGAATATTCTTTTTTTCTTCTTGGAAGATCAGATATCCGAACGGCACGTCCTGATCGAAAAGGCGGATCGTTCTCGTCGTCGTCTTGTATCCCGAATTGAACCAGCGCTTTTCATAGAACTCTTTCGAATTGGGAATATAGTGTTTCGGTACGACACCAAGAATTCGTTTACCCTGGATGACGACCGCACAGTTGAAGAAATTGCCGTAAAGATCGATCGGAACACCGAGAATGTATATGCCTTTGAAGACTGTCTTTTCCATGATGATTTTAAGCGACTTATTGATGCCTTCGATAAAGGATTCCTGAAAAAACAGGTCGCTCGCCGTATACCCGGACAACGAGAGTTCCGGAAAAACGACGATGCTCGCTTGGGACCGATTTAAGGCGGATATGATCTCGTTTCGATTGTTTTCGACGTCACCGACAATGATCCTCGGCGTGACGGCCTCGACTTTGAGATAACCGTTTTTATACATGGTCTTGCCCCATTTCATATAGATTGTATGCTTCGATGTACTCCCGGACTTCTTTGGTCAACCAGACATCCCTGAGTTTGGGTTCACGTCTGATTTCCGTCGAGGACACGTCAACATCGAAGTCGATAAATGTGAAATCGTGCTTGACGTTAGCGAATTCTTTCTCGGTCTCTTCCTCTGTGAGGGCGTTCTTTCTAGTCAGCACGATGAAGGGATAGCGTTCGAGCAATGCCTTGTAGTTGATCCATTTTTTCATGCCTTGTAGTTGATCGGAGCCGATGACGAAGGACATGTCATCGTAGGTGTCACGCAAGCGTTCGAGCGATGCGAGCGTCCCTCGATAAGGTGCATTGGCTTCCTCATCCGATACGATGACGCGTTCGTGATCTTTAAACAGACGTTTCAGCATGTTTCGGCGATGCCGAAAGGCAACGAGTTCCGGTTTTTGGTAGTCATCGCCGACCGGCAACAACAAAACACGAGCGTGCTCGTAGCGTTCGAGAAGTTTTTCCACGATTTCAAGATGTGCTTTGGTCGGTGGGTTGAACGAACCGCCAAAAACGAGAACCATGTGCATCACCACCACACATATTATACCATAATGATGGGGTCATCTTGCGTCTTTGAATAATGCGTGAGCATTATACTTTAAACCATTTCTAAATAGTGTTACAATAGACATGGTTCACAAGAATATGCGTCATAAGACGTCTTGCAAGGAGTGTGTCCATTATGGATTTGAAAGACCGTTATTTCCAACAGATTCGTGCCAACAACATGCGCTTGACCAAAACTCGTAAAGCCATGATCGAAATTCTCGAGAATCAGCATTTGACATTCAAAGAGATACAAAAAGCGCTCGCAGAGCGTGGTTTTTACAATGTTTCGACGATCTATAACAATCTCGAGTTCTTCATCAACCAGAAGATCGTCGTCGAAATCTACATCAACGATACGAAATACTATGATCTCGCCCTTGGTAATCCGATGCACAGCGCCGACAGTCACATCCACATCATGTTACGGGACACGAACAAGATTACCGAGATCAACGCCCCCGATATCTTCGACTACATTTCGAAGCACGAGGAACTCAAAGATATCGACCTCGATTACATTCGTATCACGATTTCCGGCAAGCGCAAGCATCACTAGTTGGCAAAAGTGCGATTCGATTCGCACTTTTTTTATAGGGTGCGAGCGAATAGTTCCGCGGAATTGTGATTCGTCGCGAGCGGAATATGATAGACATCGCTCAAACGAAAGAGCGCCGATACGTCCGGCTCATGGGGTTGTGGCGTCAAGGGATCACGGAAAAAGAACATCATGTCGATGTGTCCGTTCGCGATCATCGAACCGATCTCCTGATCCCCACCCAATGGACCTGATTTTTTCAAGCGGATTTTCAATGACGTGCGCTCCATCAATATTTTTCCGGTCGTCCCAGTCGCGTAAAGGTTATGGTTTTTGAAGACGTGTTCATACTTCAAGACGAATTCGATCATCTCGGGTTTTTTCTTATCGTGGGCAATCAATGCGATATTCATGACGACGTCCTTTCGGCAGCCCTGAGTTTGGCGGAATGACTGCGTGAATTCTTTGACTTCTCCGCTTCAGAAGGATAGAGCGGTTTGCGCGTGATCAGCTTTAAAGGCGGTTTCTTCTCATCCATGATCGGAATACCGGCTGGCATATCCGACTCGCTCTTTTTTTTAAAATAGTGCTTGACGATGCGATCTTCGAGCGAGTGAAAGGTGATAACAACGATGCGTCCACCGGGGTTTAACAGGTCAACCGACGAGGCTAGAGCCTCTTCGAGTGCCGCGAGTTCATCATTGACCGCGATCCGGAGTGCCTGGAAAACGCGTTTGGCGCTATGACCCTTGGATTTCGCATTGATTCGATCGGTAATCCCCACGAGCTCGTGCGTCGTCGCGAGCGGTCTTTGTTCGATAATTTTTCGCGCGATCGGATAGCTCTTTTTCTCTTCCCCGTAAAGATAGAAGATGCGCGCCAGTTCGTCAAGTTCATACGTGTTTAAAATATGTCGAGCCGTAGTCTCTTGATCTCGATCCATCCGCATGTCAAGCTGGGCATCAGCAAGATAAGAAAATCCACGCGCCTCATCATCGATCTGAAACGATGATAACCCGAGATCAAAAAGCATGCCATCGACGCGTTCGATACCGCGAGCTTCGAGCTCGCGTTTCATATATCGGAAATTGCTCTTGATGATCATATAACCCGTTTGATCCTGCAAAATGTCTTTGGCATAATTGATTGCGAATTCATCCTGTTCGAAAGCAACCAACAAGCCCTTATCGAGATGCTTTAAAATCGCTCGACTGTGCCCTGCACCGCCTAGCGTAGCATCTACATATATTCCATTGGGGTCGATCTTAAGCAGTTCGATCGCTTCATGGATCATTACGGGTTCGTGTTTCATCAATTGTCCTCACTAAAACTATATCGATAAAAGCCTTGTTTGTCAATACATCGAAAGAAAAAGGTGCCTTGGGCACCCTTCCTCAATCCTCTTTGGATTCTTTTTTGGTTAGTACTTGTTGACCTTTGTAATAACCGCTGTTTGGCGTTACCCGATGTGGGAGCGTAAATTCGCCTGTTTGTGGACAAACAACTAATGCCGGTGCGCTCAACTTGTAATGCGTACGCCGTTTTCTCTTAGCTGTTTTTCCTGTTCTTCGAAATGGAACAGCCATTCGTTCACCTCCTATTTTTTGTATATTTTATCTAGATCAGCAAATGCAGGATGTGACTTCCTGGCGTCATCGACGTCATCGACATCGGCATCTGGATGATAGATGGTGTAAGGTTTTTCGGATACAATATATCCGAAGACAATCGGCTCAAGATCAAGGGGATTTTCAAGACGATAATCCGCGTTCTCATCATTTCCAAACGTAATCTTTGCCGAAAAATGCATGGGATACTCGACCGGCATAAGTGTCTTTGAACAGCCAAGTATCAGTTGTACGTCAACCGTGATGTTTGCGATTACCTGATCGCTTTCGACGATTAAATCGCCCGAGACGCGGGCCGGTTTGATGTCGAGCATGTCAGCGATATCCGTAATGTAGGAGCGATAATCGACGGTGCAATCGAATGTTTTTCGATTATTTAGATCCTGCAGGAGCCATTTCATGAAATCACCTCAACGAAGTCATTATACAAAATGTCTCCTAGAAAGTCAAAGATAGTGTTTATCGCTTGCCGCGGATATAGTGTTTGAACTGATCGAGAATCTGCTTTTCCTGATCGGTTAATAACGAGGGCAAACGATACGATTCGTAGAGTCGATGGTTTCGCAGATGGAAGGGAATGATCGTACCGTCAATCAATGTCAATTCCAAGTCGAGCATCAGGTACTTGGGGTTTTCGGGATGATCGAAATTGAGCGCTGTTTCCATGTGAACGACATCGAAGTAGTTGAATTCTCCGGCAATGTCGAAAGCGATGTTACCGGTCCGGTGATCGACGTTGCACTGGTGATAGAAAAGAGAAGTTTCACCGAAAAAAAGCGTCGTGACTAAAGCCTGATCATAGAGCAATGCCGTTGACTTATCCTCTTTTTGAACAAGACGATAGGCGACACGGTCTTTTTTGGTGAAAGCATCGGGAACTTTGATCATGATGGGCGCGTTGGATGGATAGTTGGTCTTATCGATCGAAGACAGCTGTTCAGCGCGTTCGATGATCTGATCGTAATCCGCTTGAATCAAGTGTTCGATCGAGTCTTTTTCCTTGCCTGTGTACTTCTTGAAAAACTTTTTCATAACGTGCGCGCGATTTTTCGTTTCCTTGCTCTTTTTCATTTCATAACCACCTTTCACTTTACAGTTCATTTTATCAAATTTCTAAGCGTTTAGTCAACATTAAACCGGTATTTGTTGTAATATCCCGGCTTTTCGCCGTCGATTTGCGCAATAAATCGTGTTAGATCAAAATACCCTCAGCAATCAAGTCCCTAATTTCTTCGGTTCGTGCATCGAGTATGTAATCCTCGATACGATGTGTTTCCATGATTCGCTTGATCGTTTCATGCGTGTACGGTTGAC
Source organism: uncultured Acholeplasmataceae bacterium (assembly GCA_964444805.1). Lineage (GTDB taxonomy): Bacteria > Bacillota_I > Bacilli_A > Acholeplasmatales > Acholeplasmataceae > RECG01. The sequence continues at coordinate 41,497 of CAYUIK010000039.1, forward strand.
CGATGAAGGCCTTCTCAAACGGTTCAAGCGATGTCTTATCGAAGAAATCACCCTGCAACGACAATCCGTTGATGATGCCTTCTCGAATGTCGAGTTGTACTTCTACCAAACCGCCACTGATACGCTTTTTCAAGATCTTCGTATGTGGGGGTTGTTTCTGAAAAATCCAGTCCTTCGACTGATACTTCTTTGCGAGTTGATTGATATAGAGAACCTCTTCGAAACTGAGCTCATGGACCTGATTGGTCATTGTCTTTTCGAAATGACGGATCAGCTCTTCCTGCGTCATTCCGTTCAAATACGGTTTCAAGTTCGTAACGCGCGAACGGACGCTGTTAATCCCCTTTGAGACGAGCTTTTCATCGCTTGGCGTAATCGCTCGAACCATCGTTTCTAAGTCACAGTCATAAAGAAAGGTCCCGTGCATGAGCATCCCGTATTTGTTCTGTAGAAAGGCGTTTCCAGAAATTTTTTTACCCTCGTAGAGGAGGTCATTGCGACCGCTGAATTCGATTTCGACCCCGAGTTTCGCCATGGCATCGATGATCTTGCTCAAATAGGTCTTGAACGTGAATTCCTTGTTGACTTTCTTTGTAACGATCGAGAACATCGTGTTTCTATGATCGGCATAAACGCATCCACCACCGGTCGGACGACGGTAAATATCGATGTTATGTTCTCGGAGAAAATTCATGTTGACTTCATTTTCAATTAACTGATTCTTACCAACGACGACGCCATGGATTTCCCACGTAAAAAAATAGGTTTCATCGTCTTTTAAAAGTTTGGTCAGTATGTATTCTTCCAATGCGAAATAGAAATAGGGCTTGAGATTCCCTTCGTTGTGATGACGAACAAGGATCATGAAAACACCTCTTCTCAAACGTTAGTCTAGTATAAATTATACCATGAAAAGAAAAAAAGAAAAGAGCGGTTGCTTATCAGCCGCTAATTTCTAAATAAGCTCTTGAATTTGTCCCATGCGCTGTCTTTAGCTTTCTTCTCGTGTTTGGCGAGTTGCTCATAGAGCCGTTTTTCTTCCGGACTCAAATTTTTGGGGACAGTTACTTGAATCACGACATGTTGGTCGCCCTTACGTTTGGTACGGATATTTTGAACGCCCTTATCGCGCATTCTTAAAACTGTACCATGTTGCACACCCGGCGGAACTTTGAGATCGACGTCACCATAGATCGTCGGTATTTCAACCTTCGTTCCGAGGACGGCTTGTGTAACGGTGATGGGAATTTCCAAAATGATGTCATCATCCTGGCGTTTGAATACCTTATGCGGACGAACTCTGAATGTGATATAGAGGTCGCCTTGCGGTCCGCCTTTGGATCCACCGTTCCCATAGCCCGCGACCTTCAAAGACATGTTGGTCTGTACGCCGGCCGGGATATTGACATCAACTGTTTTGGTCGTACGAACACGCCCCTGTCCGTGACAGGTCGCGCATCGCTTTTTGATGATTTTGCCTTGCCCACCGCACTTCGGACATACTTGCTGTGAACGCATTTGTCCGAATAACGTTCGCTGTTCGACGTTGACATAACCGGAACCATGGCACCGGTCACACGTTTCGACATCCTTGCTCGATTCCGCTCCGACGCCGTGACAGACCGGGCAGTCCTCTTCGATCTCGATGTTCACTTTCTTTTTGGTCCCGAGGACCGCTTCCATAAAATCGATCGTCATCGTTCGCTCGAGGTCTTGACCGCGTTGCGGACCGGCCGGATCTTGACGCTGTCGCCCACCGCCACCGAAAAATTGGCTGAAAATGTCGCCGAACCCACCGAAATCACCGAAGCCGGCATTCTGCCCGTTACCAAAACCTTGGAAAGGGTTGCCCTGATGTCCGTAACGGTCATAATCCTGGCGCTTACCCTTGTCACCTAGGACATCATAGGCCTCTTGGACTTCCTTGAATTTCGCTTCGGCATCGGGCTCTTTCGATACGTCCGGATGATACTTTTTCGCTAGAGTCCGATAGGCTTTTTTGATTTCATCTTCAGTTGCTTCCTTGCTGAGGCCAAGGATATCATAATAGTCTCTTTTAGTCGCCATATCATCAACTCCGCAATGAATGAGGGGCGGTGCCCCTCATCTTATTTTTCTTCGAATTCCGCATCAACCGTCTGGTCGTCTTCGTTCGAGTTTTCCTCAGTCTGCCCTTGGTCTTGTTGGGAAGCCTGTTGTTGTTGTTCCTGTGCCTTCTGATAAGCTTTAGTGGCAATTTCCTGAGCTTGCTTTTCAAGACTTTCTTTCTTTTCCCGAATCAGGTCGAGATCGTCACCCTTGAGTGCTTCTTCAAGTTCCTTGATCAGGTTTTCGATTTCGCTCTTCTTCGCTGCGTCGACATCGTCTTTCAAGTCTTCGAGTGCTTTATTGGTATGGAATACGAGATTGGATGCTTCGTTTCTGAGATCGGCTTCTTCGCGTTTCTTCTTGTCGGACTCAGCCTGTTCTTCCGCTTCCTTGACCATGCGATCGACCTCTTCCTGATTGAGCGTATCGCTGCTGGTAATCGTAATCTTCTGTTCTTTGTTCGTACCGAGATCTTTCGCCTTGACGTTGACGATTCCGTTGGAATCGATGTCGAAGGTCACTTCGATCTGTGGTACACCACGTGGTGCTGGTGGAATGTCGCCGAGCTGGAATCGTCCGAGCGTCTTATTATCGGCGGCCATGGAACGCTCACCTTGAAGAACATGGATGTCGACGGCGGGTTGATTGTCCGCTGCCGTGGAAAAGACCTGCGACTTCGAGGTCGGTATCGTAGTGTTACGTTCGATCAACTTGGTGAAAACGCCACCAAGCGTTTCGATACCGAGCGATAGTGGTGTCACGTCGAGCAATAGCACATCCTTGACGTCTCCGGAAAGCACGCCACCTTGAATAGCTGCGCCCATCGCGACGACTTCGTCGGGGTTGACGCTCTTGTTGGGTTCCTTACCGAGTTCATTTTTTACCATCTGCTGAACGGCGGGAATACGGGTTGATCCACCGACGAGCAAGACTTGATCGATTTCTTTGGCGTTCAGTTTCGCATCGGCGAGCGCACGGCGAACCGGTCCGACGCATCGATCGACGAGCGTTGACGTCAATTCGTTGAATTTAGCTCGTGTCAGCGTGATTTCCATGTGCAGCGGACCGGAATCACCCATCGTGATGAACGGTAGGGAAATCTGTGAGGATGTCACGCCACTCAACTCTTTCTTCGCTTTTTCGGCCGCGTCCTTAAGCCTTTGGACAGCCATCTTATCCTTAGAAAGATCGATGCCATTTTCACGCTTGAATTCACTTACGAGATAATTCATCACGAGTTCATCGAAATCATCACCACCGAGGTGGTTGTCGCCAGAAGTCGAGATGACTTCGAACGTCCCTTCGGCGAGTCGAAGAATCGAAACGTCGAACGTTCCACCACCAAGGTCGAAAACGAGAACGGTTTGTTCCTTATCGGTCTTGTCGATTCCGTATGCGAGTGCTGCAGCCGTCGGTTCATTAATGATGCGCTTGACTTCAAGACCGGCAATCTTGCCGGCGTCTTTCGTCGCTTGACGCTGCGAATCATTGAAATAGGCAGGGACTGTGATGACTGCCTGCGTAACCGTGGCTCCAAGATAGTCCTCAGCTGTTTTTTTCAGGTTTTGCAAGATCATCGCGGAAATCTGTTCTGGGCTATATTTCTTACCCTGGATATCCACGCGATACTTGCCGTCACCCATGTGTCGCTTGATCGAACTGACGGTGTTTTGATTCGTTATGACTTGTCGCTTTGCCACTTCACCGACGCTGATATCATCGTTTTTAAAGGCGACAACGGAAGGCGTCGTACGACCGCCTTCGGCATTGGGGATAACCTTCGGCTCTCCACCTTCCATAACAGACACAACTGAGTTGGTCGTTCCTAAGTCGATTCCGATGATTTTATTCGTTTTTGCCATTTTCTTCACTCCATTCATTTACTTTGACCATGGCAGGTCTTAATAGTTGATCTTTATATGTATATCCTTTTTGGACGACTTCGATGTTTATTCCGTTTTCCCGATCGGGATCGGATACCTTCTCGATGGCATGGTGCATCTTCGGATCGAAAGGCTTGTTAAGCGCTTCGATCTCTTTCAATCCATCGGATTCTAACGTGTTGTATAGTTGGTCGTTGATCATCTTGAATCCGACTAGAAAGTTTTTGAGAAGATCGTTGTCCGTTGGCATATTCACGATTTTATTGAGCTGATCCAACGGATTCAAAAGTTCGGAAATCAGTACTCTCGATGCGTATTTTCGATCATTGATGCGCTCTTGATTAATTCGTCTCTTGTAGTTCTCGAGTTCAGCCTGATTTCTGAGAATACGCTCGTTCAGGTCCTTAATCGTTTGTTCAAGCGCTTCGATTTGTTCCTTGTATTTATTCTTTCGTTCCTTTTTTGATGTGTCGTCCGCTTTCGTTTGGCCCGTTTCCTCGGATTTTTTTATCTTTTCCTTACTCGCAGCCGCTTGCTTCTTGATTTCTTCTTTTTTTGCAGGCACGTCCTCATGGTCCGTATTTGTGCCTTGTGTTTTTTTCTTTTCGTCTTCCATATCCTTCATCCTTTATGATTTATAGAGTTTTGCCAGATTCCCGGCAATATATTCGATTAGAGGAATCACCTTACTGTATTCCATCCGCTTCGGACCGAGAACCGCAATCGTACCGTGTTCGTCGTCACTGATCCGGTAAGGAATCGAAATCATCGTGCAATTTTCCATCGGAATCAGTTTCAAATCACTGCCGATACGAATGGAAAGACCATCCTGACTGCCGATCAGCTTGACGAGTTCGCGACGATCGAGCATCTCAACGAATCCCTTGATGTGTCTCGCACTGTCGAATTCGGGTTGTCCGAAAACATTCGTGACTCCAGAAAGATAGAGGTTGTCATCCGCGAATTTCGCAAATGCCCGAATGAACGAATGCATCAACTGGACCTGGTATTCGACAACCGCGGCGATTTCCTTTTTGGCAAACGTCGTCTTGAGAATTTCACTCGCTTCAGCAAGTACGCGATCTCTTAAGAGTTCATCGAGTGTCTTGATGACGTTTTTTAGATCGTCGGCCTTCATCTCTAAGGGGATCTGGAAATTTTGGTGTTGGACGTGCCCCTTGTCCGTTACGATGAGAATGACGGCTTCTTCGTCGGAAATCGGGATGAAATCGATACGTTTGATCGTATCGGTATCGCTATTCGGTCCGATTGCGAGAGCCGTATAGTTCGTCAGACGACTGAGCAGGTGAATCGCTTCTTCGATGGCCTGTTCGCGGGCAAGCCGGTTCTTAACGAACACCTCATCGATCAAAGGAAATGAGTCGACGACCTGCTGATCACGGGTGACGAGATTCTCGACGTAATACCGGTAACCTTTTTCCGAAGGAACCCGACCGCTCGAGGTATGCGTTTTTTCAAGAAACCCGAGTTCCTCGAGTTGTGCCATGTCGTAACGCAGCGTGGCACTGGAAAAATTGAGATAAGGCATTTGGGTCAGTGCTTTCGAACCGACCGGTTGAGCATCCTTGACGTAGACTTCGATAATGGCTTTCAGGATCAACTTTTGTCTGCTCGTAATCACTTAACCACCTCTTTAGCACTCGTTTATCATTTGTGCCAACTCTATTGTATAACATCCAATTGGCACTGTCAAGAATTACGTGCTATATCCGAAAAAAAACATAGGAGTCGACCTATGTTTCAACGTCTGAGCTGTTTCTTCCATTTGAGGTAAAACGGATTGTTTTTTTGCTCGTGGCGAAGCGAACTGAAGCGATCATGTCCGGGGTAGATGCGCGTATTTGCGGGTAAGTCCATAATTTTAAGGACGCTTTGCTTGAGTTCGGACAAGTTCCCGGAATAGAGGTCGTGTCGGCCGACCGACTCACGGAAGAGCGTATCGCCGGTATAGATCGCGTCCTGATAGAGAAAGGAGCAACTACCTTTCGTGTGACCGGGCGTATGCATGACTTCGACGAATCCGTTACCGAGTGCGAGCCGCATCCCATCGGTAATCGATCGAATCGTCAGATTCCGTCTTTGATAGGGGTGTTTGCCCGGATGATAGCCATTGGCTTCATCCATAAACAGGAGCGGAGCGTCGCTTTTATGAAGATAGATCGATACGTTGAAGCGTCCGATGTCATCGACGTGATCGCTATGAGCATGTGTCAAAAGCACGCCTAAAAGCTTACGTGGCCCGAGTGCCTCGATGATCTCGGCATAATGGTTCGCAGGGTCAATGACATAGCATTGATCGAAACGACAGACGAGGTACGCATGCGCGTTTTCTTCGTTTCCGCGAAATACGTTCATATGAACGACATAGAAAAAAAACTATTCCGCTGAATAGTTTATTTCTTTTCCCTGTGAAGCGTATGCTTGCGTAGACGTGGACAATACTTTTTCATTTCCAGACGATTTGGCGTCGTCTTTTTGTTTTTTGTCGTATGATAGTTCTCGTCTCCACACTCCGTGCATACTAATTTGACTAATGTGCGCATTTTACATACCTCCAAACGTACGGTAACAGTATAGCAAAACCCCATAGGATTTGCAACGACTTTAATACATTTTTTTATGAGGATTTCCCAAAAAACGGCAAAATGCTGTTATTCTTCCCGATAAACATCTATAATATATGCGGGTGATCCTATGCAAAGAATCAAATCAAGGCCAGTCATGATCGGTAACGTGCAACTCGGCGGTAATAACCGTGTGCGAATCCAGAGCATGACGAATACGCCAACCAAAGACATTGAAAAAACCGTAAAACAGATCGAGACGCTCGTTCAAGCCGGGTGCGAGATCGTCCGTGTCGCCGTACTCGATTTCGCAGACGCTCGGGCGATCGAAGCCATAAGATCGCGGATTTCGATTCCGCTGGTCGCGGATATTCACTTCGATTATCGTCTCGCGCTTGCCGCGATCGAATCCGGTGTTGATAAGCTTAGAATCAATCCGGGAAACATGAAGAACAGGGAACACGTAAAAGACGTCGTTGCGGCATGTAAGAAAAAAAACATCCCAATTCGCATCGGTGTAAACAGTGGTTCACTTCCTGATGGTCTCGAACCGACGGCCGAAAACATGATCAAAGCTGCTTGGATGCACGTCTCGATCCTCGAAGATCTCGGTTTCGAGGATATCGTGCTCTCTCTCAAGGCATCGAACATCGAAACCATGATCGAGGCCAACCGACTCGCTGCCAAGACTTTCCCATATCCCTTACACCTAGGTGTTACCGAGGCGGGTACGGCATTCAGCGGTGCGATCAAAAGTGCGATGGGAATCGGTATTCTCCTTATGGAAGGCATCGGTAGTACGATTCGCGTATCGCTTACCGACAATCCCAGACTCGAGATCCAGGCTGCTAAAGAAATACTGAACAACCTCAATCTGATCGAAAACGTCCCAAATCTGATATCTTGTCCGACGTGCGGACGCCTGCAGTATGACATGGTCGATCTTGCGAAACGGATCGAAGTCTATCTTCTCGGTGTTCGAAAGCCGATTACGGTTGCGATCATGGGATGTGCTGTCAACGGTCCGGGTGAAGCAAAGCATGCCGATATTGGAGTCGCCGGAGGAATTCATGAGGCACTGCTGTTCAAAAAGGGTAGAATCATCAAAAAGATACCGGAACATGAAATCTATGAGGAGCTCGTCAAAGCGATCGATGCATTCGATGAATAAAAAAGGGTATCCGCTTCATAAAGCGGATACCCTTTCACTATGTATAACATCTTCAATCAGATGATGCATGGCTTTAATTCCTTCTTCATTCAGTTTGAAGACACCGGCGTCTTCGATGACGCGTACGAACTTTTTCCCGACTTCTTCGAGCAAATCATCATACGTCCAAACAGTCTTTTTGTTTTTCAACTCATCATACCAGGGCGCGTGTTCTGTCAGGTTCAACACGTGCTCTTGTTCGTGATTTTGAAGTGACTCGAGAATCGTCTTGAGCTCGTTTTTGAGTCTACCCGGTAAGATCGCCAATCCAATCGCTTCGATCAACCCGATGTTTTCCTTCTTGATGTGCTGGACATCCTTATGGGGATGAAAGATGCCATCCGGATAACGATCGGATGTTCGGTTGTTTCGGAAAATGATATCGAGTTCGTAGGTATTGCCTTTCTTTCTGACAATCGGCGTGATCGTGTTATGCAGGACTTCCTTCGTGTGACTGAGGATGTCCAGATTCGGGTTGTCGTAGTTCTGCCAATAGTCGAGAAAAGCCTTGGCGTATTCGGTCAATCGTAAGCGATCCGTTGACTTTAGACGAACCGTCGAGAGCGGCCAATGCACATGCTCGATGATTACTTTTCCTTTGTCATAGGTTCGGATGATGCTTGCTTCTTCGATCGGGAATGTGTGTTTCCCGCCTTGGAAGTGATCGTGATTTAGAATCGATCCGCCCACGATCGGTAGATCGGCATTCGATCCGATGAAATAATCCGGAAAACGATCGATGAAATCGAAGAGATAGACGAACGTTTTGTCCGTAATCGCCATCGGTCTGTGTTCATCCGATAAAACGATCGCATGCTCATTATAGTAGAGATAAGGCGAATACTGAAAGTGCCACGTCTCGCCCCCGAGTTCGATCGGTACGATTCGCAAATTCATGCGCGCATTGTAATAGTTTCGTTCGTTCTCCTTACATAGAGGACACTTTGGTCGTCCTTCGATCTGATCCTGTACATTCAGTCTCGCCTTCGCGATGTCTTTTGGATCTTTTTCGGGTTTGGCGAGATTGATCGTCATCTGCAATACGCCATACCCGCTATGGTATGTCCAAGACATGTTTTTCTTCAGTCGTTCACTCTTGATGTAGTTAACGGCGATCGACAAGTCGTAGAGCATTTTCGTTGCGCGATTAAAATCGATTTCATAGAGATCTTTGAAACGCGCCTTGACGGTGTTCGGACTGGGCATCATGGCATCCATGACATAAGCTTCGAATGCGTCTCTTTCAGCGAGCGTATTCGGTTCGTAGAGCTCGTTTTCTTCGGCATAGTCCAGGATCGGCTCAAGAATGACATCGAGACCAGGCAACGCATGGTGTCTCGTAAATGTCCATTTTGGCAAATCGAAAATGGCGATCAGACGGTCTTGGACGAGTGAGACTTCGCACATGTCGAAAAGATCGTGTTCGATGCCATAGCTCATCAGCGTATCGAGATGCTTTTTCATGGCGTTTTCCTGGCAAACGCGTAAACGATCTCGTGCTGGAATCGCTCGTTTTTCCGGAGTATGCCACTGTTGAGTAGGGGTTCGTGAATGCCACCCGGTTCATATTGGCATTCGAGCGTGATACTCGAATGGTATCCCTTGTTTGTCGCGCTATTGAGCGCTGTCGCCGAATATTTGTTGTGAGAAAACACCACGATCGAAGGATATGTCGTGTAGAGTTTAAGTTCATAGCCAGACTCGGGGTGTTCGAGTCTGGCAACCCAGTCCTTTTGATCGTCTTGATCGATTAAAAAGGTGTTATCAAATCCTTCGAAAGGCGTATCGCGTAGAGCCTTGATTGGTTCGTTCAACATCATAGGCGAACGGAAATCGAATGGCGTATGTGCGACATCGCGGATTTCCTTTAAGTGATATGCGGCATCGACATCAAGGTACTTAGAAGACTTAAGCGTCAGAACGTGATCATAGACCTCTTTCTTTTCTGGTGACAAATTGAAATAGGCGTGGTTTGTGACGTTTAAAATCGTGTCTCGATCACTTTGCCCTTCGATCGATATGGATAGTCGGTTTTGGTTGTCGAGCGTATACGTTATCGAGACACTAAGATTTCCGGGAAAATCCTCTTCGCGATCGGGACTGAAATAAGAGAAGGTCACCTGAACAGAATTTTGGTCTTCAAACGTGTTCGCAACCTCAAACCTTTGAAAGGAGAACCCTTTGGGTCCGCCATGGAGCTTCGCATTCGGTCCATCGTTAGGCGATACGGGATATGATATGTCATCGATCGTGTAGTCCGGCACGAACAATCGACCGCTTGCCCGACCGACGGACTTCCCGTAATAGAATGGAGCAACCAGAAAATCATCCAAACGATCGGGAGCGACGAGCATGTCGACATGACTACCCTTTTCGTCAGGCATTTTTATACGATGAATCGCGGCACCGAAGGATGTGAGCTCGACGATCATTTTATGATCGTTTTCGAGTGTGACGTATGCCGTCTTTCCCACTTTCGTGTCGATTGTTTCCATGTTTATTCGCATGATTCGACTCTCCTGACACCATCCGTGAACTTGACCAAATAAAAGGAAGGTTCGAGTTGGATTTTTTTGATGTAATCGGCTTCAACCGCTGGCATGAAGCGATCGAGCAAGGCTTCTTCAACGAGTGCGATCGCACATCCGCCGAAACCGGCTCCGGTTACGCGGGCGCCGACAGCGCCATGCGTAATCGCCGATTTGACGAGCGCATCCAAGTGTTTTCCCGTCACTTCATAGTCCTCTTTGAGTGAGAGGTGTGATTCGTTAAGCAGGCTTCCAAACCTTTCGACATCACCCGCCTGAAGCGCTTTTTGCGCTTCGATCGTCCGGCTCTGTTCGCTTACGGCATGACGCGCGCGCTTGAGTTCGATCGGATTGTCGAGGACGTGTCTGACCGTCTCAAATTCCGCCATCGTCAGCTCACACAGGTGTTCGATTTCTTTGACTTTCTTGATCTTGAGCAGGGCGCGATGGGATTCATCGCGTCGTTCATTGTATTTCGAATCCGTCGTCTTTCTTTGATAATTCGTGTTCATGATGACCCAGCGATAACCCGGAAAGACGGCTTTGGTCGGTTCGACTTCGAGGGTCGCTGTATTCATGAGCAACGCTCGATCTTTTTGACCAAGCGCGATGGCGAGTTGATCCATGATGCCGCAGTGCATACCCATGTATTCGTTTTCGACCTTTTGTCCCAAAAGGGCGAGTTCCTTTCGACTCATCTTGAGATCATAGAGATCGTTGGCGATGAATGCTACGAGCAGTTCGAGTGATGCGCTTGAAGAAAGCCCGGATGCCGTGGGTAAGTCACCTTCTACGAGCAGATCGAACCCATGGTCGATTGCAAATCCTTCGTCGATAAGCGTCCACAATATGCCTTTGGCATAGTTGGCCCATCCGTCTTCTTCCGAAAAAGAAAGGTCATCGAGCGAGCGCGTAATCATCGGTTCATCTTGGAAATTGAGGGAAACAAAACGAAAAAGACGATCCTTTCGCACGCCGACCACTCCGCACGTGCCAAGATCAATGGCAGCCGGGAAAACATATCCCCCGTGATAGTCGATGTGCTCTCCGATCAGATTGACACGTCCCGGAGAAAGGTAGGATCGAATGTCTTCGTGTCCATGAAAATAGGATTGGAATGTTTTGAGCATGGTACCACCCTTGTCTTTTTATCGTCGATTCACCTTATTTTAACATGAAACCAAGGATGGTCCTACTCTTTTTTCGCAACGTTTCATTGACGCGTTTCACTCACGATTGATGGACTTGAAACGGACAACAGGCAATTTAGGCTCTCGTTCTGGCGTCATGACGCCATTTGTTTCCTGCTCGACGTCGGTCGTTTGCGTAAGACAATACCCAGAAAACGTGTCGATCGAAAAGATCGCGTCCGTCAAACCCTTGAGTCTTTTATGATAACTCGTTTGATCCGTTACTTTCTGTCCATACCCCCAACCCTGATCACCTTGAAAAGCGATACCACCGTATTCGCTCATGATAACCGGTTGACCGGCGTAGGCATACCCCTTGGCGAAGACCGGTTTCGTGTGCGTCTTTCCTTCGTACGTGCCTGCGAGAATTCGATCGATGTCCTGATAGATCCGTTTTAGATCATCGCCGTTTTCAAGATAATTATGGATTGTCACGAGATCGCTTTTCGTGTGCTCCCAACCGTCATTCGAGATGATGAAGCGCGTTCGATCGATCGCTTTCGTCCGTTCGTAGAGTCTGACCGTGGCTAGTTGTTGTTCTTCGTCGTCATAGACATCGGGTATGCCCCACGATTCATTGAAAATGACGTATGCCATAATCGAAGGGTAATGGACGTACTGATCGACGATGTCCAACCATTCCCGTTCAAAAGCAGCGATGCCCTTTTTAGTAAACGCATAATTCGAAGGCATCTCCAACCAAACGAAAAGACCATAGGCATCCGCTAAATAATAGAACCTCTCATCTTCGATCTTCTGATGTTTGCGGATGCCATTGAAACCCATCGCTTTGGTCACTTCGATATCCTCGATCAGTCGATCGTAGGTCGCTGTAAGTCCGGTATCGGGCCAATAGCCCTGATCGAGCAACATCTTTAGATAGAGCTCGTTTCCGTTTAACAGGATTCGATTGCCTTCGGTTTTGAATTCACGAAAAGTCGTATAGGAATACGATCGGTCGATCGCCGTTTCGGCATCGAAGAGAATATATTCCATTCCGTAGATATTCGGTTGATCCGGAGTCCACAATGCGATATCCATGTCCAAAAGATCGATTTCATGTCGAGTGTCGCGCTGCTGAAGCTCGAGGCAGTACACGTTTTGAACGTGTCCTTTCGAAAGAATCACTTGCAATGTCAAACCCGGTCTATACTCGTTCAGCTCGATATCCAAGGCGACTTTTTTCTGAGAGACACTTGGGATCGCCTTGATGGACTCAATAAAAAGTTTCGGTAGAAACTCAAGCCAGACGGTCTTCCAAAGTCCACTCGTTTCGACGTACCAGCACTCGAAGTTCTTTTCTTTCCATCGTTGTTTCCCGCGAACCTGATCCATGCGCTTGGTATCGAGTACGCGCAAAACGAGCGTATTAAGTCCTTCTTGAAGATGGGGAGTCACGTCAAATGAAAAACGGTGATAGCCCCCTTCTTCGTCACCGAGATGCGTTCCGTTTAACCATACGGAGGTTTGGTAGTCACTCCCCTCGAAATGCAAAACAGTCCGCTCTTTTTCCGGCTTTAAAAACGTTTGTTCATACCAGATAATATCGTGTCTCTTTTGATCGTCGATTCCACTTTTTTGTGTCTGATACGCGAATGGCACGACGATCTTTTGGGCGGTTTCGAGTCCATGCATCCAACCACTTCTTAATCCTTCGTCCTGATCGTCGAAGCGAAAACGCCACGCCCCATCCAAGATCATGAAATCATTTCGCGTCAATCGTGGTCGCGGATGCTCCTTGATGTAGCCTTTAAAGTGTTCCATAACGTGTCCTCTCCTACTTGATGCCAGTTCGTGCGACACCTTCGATAATTTTGTCCTGCAATAAGGCGTAAACAACGATGACGGGAATAATTGCCAAGAGAGCTGCTGCCATCGTCAAGCCGTAATCGTAATTGTATGTCCCCGAGATCTTGGAAAGACCGACGGGGAGGGTCCACAGATTCGCATCCGTTCCCGAAAAGATGATAAGGGGCCATAAGTAGTCGTTCCAGTTGCCCATGAATGAAAAGAGTGCGGTAACCATGAAGGCGGACTTCGATAAGGGGAGAACGATCCTTAGAAAAATCCCGAAATTACCGAGTCCATCGATCCGTGCACTTTCAATCAATTCGTGGGGTATGCCTAGAAAAAACTGTCGCAAAAGGAAGAGCCCGAAAACGCCACCGAGTCCGGGAATGATTAAAGCGAGCCACGTCCCGAACCAACCGAAATCGATCATCATCGTAATCAAGGGGACGAGGTTGATGACCGTGGGAATCATCGTCGTCCCAAGCACGAGCCAAAAAAGCTGATCACGAAACTTAAACTTGAGGATGCCAAACGCGTAAG
>CAYUIK010000040.1:0-6641 GCA_964444805.1 uncultured Acholeplasmataceae bacterium
GGATAAACTACCATCCGTGCCGTATTCCACTAAGAAATGATCGAAGTATTCGTTCCTAATCACCATCTATTTTTCCCGCTATGTCACTCGCGGATGACCTTGTTTTTATCCATCCTAATTTATGATTACCTCTTAATAAAGGGATTGTGTTATAATCAATTTGAAGATCATGCGTCAACTGTTTCAGGTGCATCTCACGCCACAGGAGATTTTTCTTTGGGGGACGATCCATGCAGCTCTTTGACCGGATTCCTTACAACCTTTTTAGCGTCTTTGCCGGAGAGTCGCGTCGTTACTACGCCGACGCCCTTTTTATCATCTACGCCAAAATGTCCGGGACGTCGTTCATGATTACCCGTGATACGATCATCGGTCACCTGGCCGACTACTTCGAAACCGTATCCTCGGATACGCTTGATCATGATGTCGAAGCCAAATCCGCCAAGGACAAGGCCAGTGCCGTCTTGCGTCGTCTCCGCGAAACCGGGTGGGTTCGCGAAGACGTCGGGAAGAACTATGAAACGCTCATCTATCTCGAGGACTACGCTTCCGCTATTCTCGAGACGCTCACGAACATCGATCAGACGAAACAGATCGAATACTCCGGCTACATTCACACCATTCACACGCTCGTTCGAAGTCTTACCGAAGAAAACGCCAGTCTTTCGCTCGAACAGATCCATACCAATACCGTCAAACTCGTCAACAGCTTGAAAACGCTCAATGCCAACATCAAGAAATACATCGAACGCCTGATCAAACGAAAAGAATCGGATGACCTCGAATCCATCATGAAAATTTTGCTCGAGGACTACCAGGAAAAGATTGTCAACAGAGCCTATTACAACTTAAAAACCATCGACAATCCCAGTCGCTATAAAAACGACATATTAAACCGACTAAACGACCTCTATGACAAGGAGATCTTCCTCGATACGGCGGCAGCACAATTTGCCGCCCGCAAGGATATTTCGCCTGACGAAGCATTCAAGACGATTGAAGCGATGATCAACGATGTGATCGAATCCTTTGACATGCTCGACGAAATGATGAACGAGATCGACTACAAGAACGCCCGCTATGTCAAGACCGCTGTTTCACGCATAACCTATCTCTTCCAAAACAAAAAGGATCTCGAAGGAAAAGTCTACGCGATCATCAACCATATCCAGACAACCGATGACGCGACCATCGCGATCGATCCCTTCGACCTTGATGACCTTTCGAACCTTGATCCGGAAAGCCTCTACAAAAAGCCCTTGAAAAGCACGTTCAGCATGTCCACGCTCTCTATAGAGGAAGAGGCTGACCTCGACCTGATCGAGGAAGAATCCAAAAGACTGATGAAAGAGAGCGCTTATAGCGTCCAAGCGATCAATCGCTACGTCGAAGAAACGCTCGGAAAAAAGAAACAGAAACATGCGAGTCACTTTCCGCTCGAGTCGAACCTCGACTATATTCGGCTCATCCTGATCTACCTTTACGCCACGTCCGAACAAACCACCTACGGCATTACACCCTTGAACATCCGTGTCCGGATCAAGAATCTCGATTTCGAGGATTTCATCATTACAAAAGAGGAGGCCGACCATGAGTCGATACAATGATGCAACCGACTTTTCCATCGCCTATAAGAAGATGACGGAAACCGAACGAAACACCTTTTCACGCGTCGGCAACAAGCTTCTCGGTGTCCAATACATCACCTTGCAAAAACAGGATGACCGGATGGATTATTATTTCATCATTAAGCATCTATCCATGTACAAGGCATACTTTTCGTTGTTGTCCTACGACCTCGATTTCTACGAAACGGACAAGGTCGTCGCGCTCACCAACCGAAATGGCGCCAACAGAATGCGTCTTAAAAAGATCGAAACGATCATCCTCCTGATCCTGAGACTGCTCTATCAAAAGAAACTCGCCGATGATCTGAGCGACCTTTTGAGCGTCAAACTCGAGGACATCCATTTCGAACTCGAACGGATCGGTACCTATTCGAAACGGATTACGAAAACCGATCTTTCTTCCGCACTGAGGCTGTTCAAACGACACAACATCATCGACTTCAAAACACCGCGATTCGATGACGACGACATGCGTATTATCCTTTACCCGACGCTTTTACACGTTGCCAGGTATCATAAGATCCATGCCATCTACGAGAAGATCGAGACACTCGTCTCGAGTGAGGAGGTAGACGATGAAGACGCTGAAGACCATTAAACTCATCAACTGGCACCTCTTTGAAAATGCCACGCTTTCTCTTAAAGGCAATACGCTCGTCACCGGACAGAACGGGTCGGGCAAAACGACGTTACTCGACGCTGTCCAGTACGTCATGACCGCCGGTCATACGAAATTCAACGTCGCCGCACTCGCCAACACGAAGCGGACGCTTGAAACGTATATCCGGGGTAAAACCGGGATCGAAGGTAAAAAGTACCTGCGAAGCGATTCGGTAACGACACACATCGCCCTCGAGTTTCTAGACGATGTCACACAGGCCCCGACAGTGCTCGGCGTCGTGATCGACCTCAGTCCCGAAGATCGGAAGCGCGAACGGTTCTATCTCATCAAAGAAGGCGCGATCAAGGAATCCTATTTCATTGACGACAAGCAGATCCGTGACGGAAAAAGCTTCATCGCGCACCTCAAAGCCCATGTGAGCGTCAAGGATTTCGATACGAAGAAAGCCTTCAAACCGGTTATTCTTTCGGTCTTCGGACTCCTTCACCCACAAAAATATTTCGACCTTATCCCGAAGGCACTCGCTTTCAAACCGATCGACGATGTCAACCGCTTCGTCTATGATTTTCTTTTAAACGAAAACAAGATCGAGATCGACACCTTACGCAACAACATCCGCGAATTTCAGGAAATCGAAAAGATGATCGAAAAAGAAGAGATTAAAAAGACGGACTTGACCAAAGTCATCAAGACCCATGATAACTACCAAAAGTCCTTAGCCTTCCAAAGGCTCTATCAAACAGTCGATCGGCTCAATCGCCAATATGAAACCCACACACAAAAAGATCGCCTAGAAAAACGCGTACTAGAAACCGAGCATGCCCTAAACGCACGAAAAAAAGAAGCCAAGGCACGTGAACACCAGATCGAACGCGATCAGGACGAACGAAACGAGCTCAAAATTGCCTTAAACAACAACGAATCCTACCGCATGATCGAAAACATGAAACAAAAACTAGCGGGCGTAACCAGGCGCTATGCCGAGCTCAAGGCGTCAACCGACGCCGACTATGCAAAGATTCTTGTCGAAAAAAAGCGCTACGGATCGCTTCGCCCCTATCTTGATGAACCCGTTTCTTTCGATCTCGATCGAAAGCATATCTCTACGGATCAGCTCACTGCGATCTTTTCATCCTTGAAACCGCTCTATGCCAAACTAGAAGACGAAAAGACCGACCTCCTTTACGGATTCCGCCGTGATCTCACCATGCAAGAGGACGAACGCAAAAAAACGAGACACGTTCTAAAAGCGCTATCGGAAAGAACCCGGGTTTACCCGAAAGCGATGGACAAACTAAAAACGGACTTGGAAAAACGTTATGAAGAGCGTTTCGGCCAAAAACCAAGGATGCTTCGTCCGCTCTGTGAATTGATCGAGGTACAAAACGAAGCGATGCGTCACGTCATCGAAGGCTTTTTGGCCGACTATCGCTTTTTTCTCGTTCCCGATGCCGACGAATCGAACCGGATGCATACGATTTTCACGGAAATCAAGGACAAGAGTCCTTACGAAGGAATCGGTCTGATCGACTACGATACGCTAAGCCAAAACAAAGCGCTCATACACTTAAAGACGGACCTCGTTACGACAAACGACACGACGGCTCAGCGCTTCTGTAATCGCATGTTCAAGGACATGGTCGTTGTCGAAAAGCACACGGACGTCTTGAACCGACCGAACGCGGTCACGAAAGATACCCTTCTGCATCATAACGACACCGTTCACATGATCGATCCCGCGACATATCTGATGCCCTATATCGGTGAAAAAGCGATCGACATCCAGGTCGCTCACTATCAGAGGCTAGAAAAAGACCTTGTGGGCCAGATCCAAACCCTTGAAGAACACATATCGGAAACAGAAAAGATTTTGCACCTCGTCAAACCGAACATTTTGCAATATCTTTCCGGTCGCGTCGAATCCTTCGACCGACTGAACGCACTGATTAAAGAAAAGAATGCGCTCGAACGTGAGCTGAAAGAACTCGCCAAGGATGACACCTGGATCCACCTCGAAGAAAAACTCAAGACGCTTGAGAAAACGATCGAAACGGCCAAAAACGAAAAACGAACCGTCGACGAAGCGATCCTCAATACGCAAAGCACGCTAGAAGTCGAAAAAGAACGCCTCAAAAACGTCACAGAACGCCTCGAATCCTTGAACGAAGACGTCACCAAACTGAAACAGGAAAACCCCGAAGGGTTTGACGAAGCGACGGAAAAACTACAAAAATACTTGTCCGAAAGTACGTCACACGAACGCATCAACGAGCTCGCCAATCGCTATATCAGAGACTATCAAGTCGAAACAGAGAACAACATGCTCGAACTCGAAGGGCTGATGGTTCGTTTCAACAGCGACCACCATTTCGACGCCCCTACCGGCATCAAACACATCGGGATCTATCGTGAAGAACTCATCAAGGTTGAGACGCGGGAACTCGCGAAATATCGCGACAAATCAAGAATCGCCAAAGAAAAATGCGAAACCTCTTTTCAGGAGGATTTCATCTCAAAACTGCGGCAATACATCGACCATGCTTACCAGGAGATCGAGCGCTTGAACCAAGCACTTAAAGACAAGCGTTTCGGCAAGGATACGTACAAGTTCGTCATCACCCGGAGTAAAAACCGATCGTTCGGCGATTATCACGACATCATCCGCAGTGGCGAAGACTTCCATGCCGATACGCTCTTCACGGAAAACATCAGTGACAAGAACCGACTCGTCATGAAAGATCTCTTCGACATGTTGACGGCGCACGCCGATGCCACGCAACAGGAACAAGAACTCGAAAAATACACCGATTACCGCTCCTACATGAGCTATGACATCCGGATTACCGATTCCGACGGGAACCAGACCAACTTCTCCAATGTCTACAAGGAAAAAAGCGGTGGCGAAACCCAGACACCCTTTTACGTCATCATCGCCTCATCCTTCGATCAGCTCATCGGTAAACGGAAACAAACGCGTTCGGGTTGTCTCGTCCTCTTCGATGAAGCGTTTAACAACATGGATGAAGCTCGCATCGAAGCGATGATGACGTTCTATTCGGAATTAAACATCCAGCTGATCATATCCGTACCACCCCAAAGATTCGCCAATATTCAGCCTTACGTCGAAACGACGGTTACCGTCGTCAAACAAAAAAACAGGGCTCATGCCAAGTCCTTTAATGCCGCAAGAGAACCCTTATGAACACTTACGAAAAAACGATTCTTGAGGCGCTCGTCCAATCCTATGAGCGCTCGAAACGATCAAAAGGACAAACACCGAAAAGGCGACTCGGCCTCCATTTCAAGTTCACCGAGAAGACGATGCCGAGATACTTCAGTGAGGATAGCTACCTTTATAAGGACGAGATCGAAGCATCGGTTGAAAAGCTTAAAACAAAAGGCTTTATTAAGACAACAAGAAACCCCTTCAGCAACGAGTTCGAACGGGTAACGCTCGAGCTCGAAACGATTGAAACGATCTATGAATACCTCGGTAAAAAGAGCCCGAGCACGATCAATCGGGCGATCGAAAAGGTCTTGAATGCGCATATCGACGACCACGAGCCCGTTTCTACGATCGCTAAAATTTTGTTAGAACGCGTCAAAAACAACGCATCCCTCAAGCGCTGGTTCGACCCGAATCGACCAAAAGATCTCGCTGATCTTCTTAAGGGCGTATCGTCCTTGACAAAAAACGAACGATCGGTATCGAAAAGGCGCTTCAGCGTTGAGGTCTACCAAGATTCGAAGCGACTCGAATATATGTCGAACAAACTCGTAAATCTGTTCTCTCTTGCCGGTATGTCCTTTGATTCGAGCAGGGAAATGTTCGAATCCTTCGGGATTGCCTCCACCCCGACTTACGTGCACATCAAAGGAAACGGCGTCTTCACCCTCTTCGATATGGTCATCGACCTTACGAAAACCGGGAACGAATGGATCCTCTCGAGTGAGCAGTTGCCACACGTATCCTGTCGCTCGCTCGAAGGACATACCGTCATGACGATCGAGAACTATACCTCATTTAGTGACTACACCCCAAAACATGGTATGACGGTTTATCTTGCCGGTTTCCACAACAGGGCCAAGACCACATTTCTGCAAACAATAAAAAAGGATCAGCCCGATACGACATTCTATCATTTCGGTGATATCGACGTGGGCGGTCTGCGGATTCTTGCAAATCTTCGAACCAAAACGGGGATCGATGTTAAACCGTATTGCATGGACAAAAAGACCTTCATCGATCACAAGAAATCGTGGCGGCCGCTGGACGACCATGAACGCAAGACGCTCAAAGATATGCTTCATGAAAAGGCATACGCGTCTTACCGAGATCTGATCGAAACCATGATTAAAACCGGCAGCAAGCTCGAGCAAGAAGCCGTAGA
>CAYUIK010000041.1:0-33058 GCA_964444805.1 uncultured Acholeplasmataceae bacterium
AGCGCCTATAACGGAGTCATTTGGCGCACGATGGGAATCTACACTCTGATCATCGCCCTTTTGACCTATCTCGTCTTTTTCCATCGCCGCATTCGTGAACACATTAGAACCAAGAACGAACCCAAACGACCGATGTCATCGAACAAGGCACTTTTCACCGATTACGTTGAAAAAAAGGATGAACGATGATTTTCATCCTTTTTTCATCTTTACAATTGTATTTTCCTTTTTCCTTGTGTTATACTTAATATTGCTTATGCACGTATAAGCATACGTATTAAGGGGTATGGTGTCAATGGTAGCACAGCGGTCTCCAAAACCGTCGGTGCGGGTTCGAATCCTGCTACCCCTGCCAATTTGAAACGAATCCGGTATGTCTTCATACCGGTTTTTTTATGCGGTCGTCTCTTGATTCGAACGCCTGATCCTTCCATCCTTGAGCGTAACGATGATCGTCGTTCCTTGATTCGGTTTCGATTGAAGGTCAATCGTTCCTTCGTACTTAAGAGCGATGTGCTTGACGATCGCTAAACCGAGTCCGGTACTCCCATCCAGACGCGTCTTGTCGACGCGATAGAACCGCTCGAATACGCGTTGCTGATGCTTTTCACTGATGCCAATTCCTTCATCCTTTACGCGAAATCGTACGCCTTGTGAGGTGCGTCTAAGTTCGACCTCGATCGTACTGTCTTCATGACTGTAGCGCATCGCGTTCTCGATTAGGTTTTTGAAGAGTTTTTGAATATCAAAGGCATCAACGACCATGTGACAGTCGGTGACATCCAATTTGATCTGGATGTTCTTTTCTTTTCCAAGGGGTTCGAGTTGAAGGATGATTTCTTCTAGGATCGGATTCAAGTGTTCCTTTTGATAACCGTCCTGCTTCAAGTGTTCGAGTCGCGAGAGCACGAGCATATCCTCGATAATCGCTGTCATCGTTTTCGATTGTTTGACGACCTGATGGGCGATCTCAGTCGTTTCTTCGGCTTCAACCAACCGATTCTCAATCAGTTCCGCGTATCCCCGGATCGCCGTCAATGGCGATTTCAGTTCATGCGAGGCATACATGAAAAAGTCTCTTTTCATGGATGCGATCGCGCGCTCTTCGCTGACATTCGAGAGGATGATCAAAACGGTATCCTCAAGACCCGATTCACCCTCATGGATCGGATGGGTCTTCATCTTATAGATATCCTGCTTGACCTTGAGTTCCGTGCGTTCCGTCTTTCGCGACTTTCTGGTCTTATTCAAGGCTTTTTGGATTTCATGCGTCCGCATGGAAACATAGCTCGGATGGTTCAAGGCTTCATCGGTCAAGTCGAATAGCTCACGAGCGCTTTGATTGTAGTATACGAGACGGTCGTTCGCATCGAATAACAGAACGGCCGGATCCATGACATTCAAAACATGATTGAGCTGTTCCTTGTAACGCTTGGTCAATGTGATATTACGAGCGATTTCGAGATTGACGTCATTGAGCTCATCGAGCGTCCTGTTAATCTCCCGATATGGGCTATTTAAAGCCATCACTTGGTATTTGTTGTCGCGAAGTGAACGAATGCCCTCTTTGACTTGATTCCAGGAGGATATGACGTTTCTGTTGATCCGGTTCAAGCCAACGTAGTAAATCAAAAGGGTCAACATGCCACTACCGAGCAAAATGATGATCATCTGCGTGTAAACGTTCGAACGGGTCGATACCGGAACGGCAATACGCAAGTAATTGCCATCATCCATTTGTCTGGCTATATAGTAGAGTTCGACATCGATGGTCGCCGAGGTCCGAATATGAACCGTGCCCGGTTCTTTCAACTCCGGTCGATTGCTTTTATCGGTCCCGATCCGGTCGTCGTGGGAGTCGATTAAAACGCGGAATTCATCATCGAAAATCGTTAGTCGTCGGTCGCTGTGATAGTCTTCGACGAACGACTCGACCGTCCCCTGATAATTCATGTAGGAGCGTTCGACTTCATCGATATGGGCGCGCATGAACGTTTCTTCGGTATCCGCCTTCATTTGGAAGAACACGAAGAATAGAAAGACGAAAAAGACCACGAATGCCGTGATCATGAGCACCATGTTGTGGTGAATCAACGCTCGTTTCATTAGACCTGATAGCCGATCCCACGGATCGTCTTGATCTCGATTGAGGCGTTCTTCGTCCTCAGTTTGTCCCGAAGCGATTTGATATGCATGTCGAGCGTCCTCGTTTCACCGATATAATCGGTATTCCAGACGACATCGAAGATCGTTTCCTTCGTGACGACGCTCCCTTTGTTCTTAAGAAGCAAGGCCATGACCTGGAACTCCTTGTTCGTCAGATAGACTTCCCGGTCATCGATCATGAAGACATGCTTTTCGTCATCCAGGCGGACATTCCCGCTTTCATGTACGACCGTGGTTTTCCGTTTTCGCAGTTTCGACTGAATTCTCGATGTCAGTTCCAGAACGCCGAAAGGCTTCGTCAGATAATCGTCGGCCCCCGCATCGAGTGCGGTCACTTTATCCATTTCGCTTTGAAGTGCCGAGACCATCATGATCGGCATATCCTTGTCGATCTTCCGTATTTCTTTGATCAGCTCGATTCCCGACATGTCCGGCAACATGATGTCTAGGAGAACCATATCGGGCCGTCGATCCTTGAACGCTTCCAAAAAGGATTCGCCTGTTTGAAAACCGACACCGTCATACTTGGCATTGTCGATCGTCTTTTCAATAATATAGCCGATTGCCTGGTCGTCCTCTACAAAATAGATTTTAGCCATGCCTCATATCTCCTTAAAAGAGTATCGTATCCTTGTGCGTCCCCGTATCGATGAAAATGATCCACTCCGCGATATTGACCGCGTGATCACCGACGCGTTCGATGTATTTCGCGACCATCATGATGTAGATCGCGTCGTTCGCATCAATTTTATCATATTTTAGTTCACTTGTAATCTTTTTGACGGCTTCATCGAAAAGGTCGTCGACTTCGTCATCCATATCGATGACCGACTGGGCGCGTTCGATGTCGACATTAACGAGCGCTTCGACACTCGTTAAAACCATTTTTTCAATGATTTCAGCCATTTTGGATGCGATCGGCATGACGAGCTTGTTGCGTTTGTTTTTCAAGTGTCTCGTCATCTCGGCGATATCCGATGCGTGATCGCCGATACGTTCGAGATCCGTGATGAGCTTTAGAATCCCCGTGACGAGCCTTAAATCTCCGGCGACAGGTTGTTCCCGCCAGATGATGCGAAGGGCGCTCTTGGCGATATTCTCTTCGAACTGGTCGACTTCCTCATCTTTCGCCATGACGGCTTTCGCGAGTTCTTGGTCGTTCGACTTGAACGCTTCGATTCCTTCCTTGATATTAGCCAATGCGAGATCGGCCATTTGGACAACATCTTTCTTGATATCCTGGATTAACTGTATGAGTGTCGCTCTTGGAGCCATGTGCCATTCCTCCTTATTATCCGAAACGACCGGTAATGTAGTCCTCGGTCTTCTGGTGCTTCGGTTTGGAAAAGATTTGATTCGTATCGCCGTACTCGATGAGTTCTCCCATGAGAAAGAACGCCGTTTTATCGGATATGCGAGCAGCCTGCTGCATGTTGTGCGTGACGATAATGATCGTATAGTATTTTTTGAGTTCACTGATCAGATCCTCGATCTTCGCAGTTGCGACAGGATCGAGCGCTGACGTCGGTTCATCCATGAGAATAACGTCCGGTTTCATGGCGATCGTCCGAGCGATACAAAGCCTTTGTTGTTGCCCTCCGGACAAAGCCAAGGCTGACTCCTTGAGACGATCCTTGACCTCGTCGATCAATGCCGCTTGTTCCAAGGCTTCCATGACGATTCGATCGAGCGATCCCTTATCCTTGATTCCCTGACAACGCGGTCCATAAGCGACGTTATCATAGATCGTCATCGGAAACGGATTGGGCTTTTGAAAAACCATGCCGACCTGTTTCCTGAGACCGATGACATCCATCTTTTGACGATAGATGTTCTCTTCTTTAAACATGACCGTTCCTTCGATCCGGCAATCATCGATTAAGTCATTCATCCGGTTGAGCGTTCGCAAAAAGGTCGACTTACCGCATCCCGATGGTCCAATCAATGCCATGACTTCTTTCTCGCAAGCCGTGACTTTGATGTCTTTTAGCGCTTGAAAGTCACCGTAATAGAGGTTCAGATCCGTGATTGAAAATGTTTGTCTTTTGATTTCGCAACATGTATCCATATTATCTTCCATACCTTTCGACCAAGCGTCTGGTCAGTAATTTGATCGAGATGTTCAAACTCAAAACGATGATGAGAATGATTAAGGCGATCGTCGCCGAAAGCTCGATGTTAGCGGGCTCATCGGTCATCATCGACCAGATGTGAACGGCGAGCGACGTCGACTTGTCGGTCAAACGAATATCGTCTTTGATCGCCGTTCCGATCGCGAAGACGAGGGCCGCACTCTCACCGATGATCCGACCGATCGCGAGCAGTGTCGCCGTTAGAATACCGGGAAATGCATTGGGCAAAACGACTTTTGTCGTTGTCTGCGTCTTGCTGGCCCCGAGTGCGAGCGAAGCGAACCTCAACTCATCCGGGACGACTTTAAGACTTTCTTCGGTCGTCCGAATGATGACGGGAAGAAGAATGACCGCGAGTGTCAGTGATCCGGAAATGAGGTTTCCTCCGGTCGCCTTGGTCAAAGAAACCGTAATCGGCACGAACACGGCGAGTCCCATCAGACCGTAAATGACGGAAGGTACCCCTGTCAACATTTCGATCAATGAGCGTATCGTGCGCGTAATACGCGTGTTCTTGGCATATTCATTCAAGTAGAGCGCGGAACTGATCCCGATCGGAAGCGCGATCACAAGCGTCAGACCGATGAGATAGAGCGTCGTTATGATCGAACCGCGAATACCACCACCGGTAGTTATATATTCGAGTTCGCGAAACGAATCGCTTTGATCGAGCGCTTCAACCATTTTTTCCGCGCCGTAACGGGAAAGCGCGGTCGGTTTTCCCTCGAAAGCGATGCGAATGATCGAGTAATCGAGGTCCAACGACAATTTCTCTTCACCGACACCTTTGTCTCTCATGGATTGCAAGGGTGAGTTCTCATCGACATGAGCAACCACGATGACGTTCTTTCCCATGAGATCGATATCATCCTTGAGCGCGATCCCCCATTTGGCCGAATAAAAGGCATCGTCATCGATTCGACTGTTTTCACAGTTGCATAGTTGATCCGTTTCCAGCGCGGCGATATGATTGACTGCCTGATAGTTGTGCGTCACGAGGTCCCAATTGAGCAGATGAATACCTTTGGTAAAAACGAAACCGATGATCATAAGGAGAACGAACAGACTGATGAAGGATGCGACATAGGTAATTCCCTGCAAAATCGTATCCTTGATGCGTACACTATTTGACATGGACGTTTCCCACCTTTCGTTTGACCCAGTTGAGCGTCATGTTGGTCAGAAAGATGACCGCCATCAATACGAGACCGACCGAAAAACGTATGTCGTAATCGATTCCGGTCGTCTCTTTCATGCCCTCGAGCATGATCGTGGTCAGCGTACTCGTCGTATCGAAGATCTGAAAAGAGAATCCGGAACGACGTCCGCCGGCGACCAAAGAAACCGCCGTCGCTTCACCGAGTACGCGACCGATCCCGAGGATTGCCGCAGTGAAAATACCTGACTTTGCCGCTGCGAGGACAACTTTGAAATGCGTTTGTGTTGGTGAGGCACCGAGCGCGAGCGACGCGTGTTCGATATCCTTGTCGACGCTACGAATCGAAACTTCGGAGATCGCCGTAATCGTCGGAATCGTCATGAGTGCGAGAACCAGGACCGCTGAAAGAATCGAGTTCCCGCCCTTCGACTGAAACCCAAAGAACCCGCTCACGTCATAGACCACCTGCAGGATGACACCCGCTCCAAATAGGCCATAGATAATCGAGGGAATCGATGCGAGCATTTCAACGACGGTTCGAAGAACCATCGCGATTTTTTTCGGTGCGACTTTGGCAATGAACAAAGCTGTCAGAACACCGATCGGAAAAGAAATCACAAGGGAAAGGATCGCCGTATAGATCGTACTGACGATAATGAAACCGATACTGTAAAGACTCGATTTAAAGTAAACACCGGTAAGCCAGGTATTTCCGGTTAAAAAGGGAATCACCTGGACGCGTCCGAGTCCGTCATTTTGCGTTATGAACGGTGTCATCCCCTTGACGAGGATAACACCGGCAATGACAATGATAAACGATGCGGACATAAGGGTAATCGCGTAGAGCACATATTTGGTCGCTTGATCGATGGCAAGCGCCCGTTTCGTGCGATTCATCGTGCGTGTCAAGTCATCATCTCCTGTAGTCGTTGAAAAAGCCCACGAAGATGGGCTTTTTCAACGGAATTTTTACGTGATTATTCGGAAGGAACGTCTTCCCAAGTCCCATATGTACCGTCATAGATCTTCTTGAGTGTTTCTGCGGTCATGTCGCTGATCGGATTGTCGAGGTGAACGATAACGACGATGGCATCCCAAGCGAGTTGTCCGTTTTGATCTTCTGCGACACCAACGAGTTCGGAATCTTTGAAAGGTCGCGAGGCGAATCCAACGTCCTTGGCGATCGATGAATCGACGGCTTCAACGTTTGTACGCTTGTATGCGTCTCCGGATCCCGTGTGGTCGTGTTCAGCCACGAAGTTTCCGGCTTTCGCGGTAAACGCGGCTGTTAGAGCTTCAGCGACCTTTTGGATCGAATCGGATCCACCGAAACGAACGGTAACACTGGAGTTGTCCTGATCGGTAATCGGATGATCGCCCTTGATGTCGTCCCACGTTTCTGTTGCAGAAAGAGCGATGGCGCCCGCGTTATTAATGATGTCAGCGGCATCCGTCGTACCCAGGAATGCTACGAATGCGTGCACGAGATCTTCGACTTCTGTACTCGGGTAGTCACCCGCGTCACGAAGCATCCAGTTAAAGGGGCGTTTGAGTCCATAAGAGTCGTCCATGACGTTTTCTTCGGTCGGTTCAACGCCTTCGAAGTGCATCGCTTTGATCGTATCATTCACGCTCGATAGCGATACGTAACCGATTCCGTATTCGTCAACGGTCATCGATGTCATGATTCCGGTATTGTCCTTGATCACGAACCCTTCAGCGAGCAAGCTGTCATCGGTTGTTGCATCCGAGAAATCGATACCGCTCATGAATCCGTCTCGCGTACCGGAGGTGGTATCACGCGTGTAGATGACGATATTGCTCGAGAGATCGAAATCGTCTTCGTTTCCATCGGCTTCTTCACATGAAGCGAGGCCAAGAGGTAATGCGAGTAACATAAGTGCGAATAATAGTTTTTTCATTGTTTTCTCCTTTTTTTTGTTTTCCACACCTATTATAGCGACTCCCCATCTTTCCTGAAACCATGAAAAGGTAATGCTTATGTAAAGATTGTGAAAACAAAAAAAGAACCATCCGTTCAGGATGGCTCCCCCTGTTATTTGGCGATCTTTTTGGTCATGCGTCGATAACTCAAACTGAGAAACACGAGCGCGAGCACACCCGATAAAAGCATGATCAAAAAGAGCGGTACGTCGTAGCCGATGATTCCGATCTCATTGGTCCCGTAGGACAGACGAATCGATTCCATCGCTTCGGGTGGAAACTTTTCTTCAATGATCCTATAGGGTTCTTGCAAGAGCACGTTTCGCAAGATGATCGTCATGTGCGTAAAAGGAACGAAGGATGCGACATGCGTCATCGCCTTACCGAGAATGAAGAGAGGCATATAGATCCCGGACACGAACCCGATGAACGTCCCCAAAACACCGGAAAGGGTACCGAAGGCGTTGACCGACTTCAAGAGCGTCGTCAGATAGATCATGAACGACGAGGATATGAGCGTAAAGAGCAAAATATAACCGGAGGCCGCGAGGATCGTCCAAAAAGGATACCAGTATCCACCCATCATGCCGACATAGAGAATCGTCAGCCCCCACATGAGCAGAGAAAGGACACCTGTCACGAGAATCGCTGCAATATAATAACTCAAAATGAGCTTGTACCTACGAACGGGTGTGACTAAAAATCCGTCGAGCTTATGCTGTTCCAAGTCCATGATGATGTTCCCCATCATACCGAGCGAAAGCGATACCGTATTGATGACGAGAATACCGCCCATCATGATGCCAATCGTCAGATACGTCTTGAGTCCTTCATCGAGCTGTTCCATTTCGGTCCCACTCGTATATTGCTGACCGATAAAAAGGAAGTAGAGGGCGAGCATGATCAAAATGCTGAGAAAGGAAAAGAAAACAGCGGCTCGATCTCTTAAAAAGCGTAACATGTGTCGTTTAATCAGACAAACGAGATCATACATGCTTTTCACCTCCGATGACCTGAAGGAAGACATCGTCCATCGATCCCTTGATGACTTCGAACTGTCGAATGTTGGTCTTCAGTATTTCGATCAGGGCGATCGCATCCGCGGCATCCGCGACCGTGACGACATACTGATCGGCGATTTTCACGTATGCCCGCTTTTTGTCTTCGAGTAAGCGAACCAGTAATTCCTTATCGTTGGGAACGACTTTCAAACGGTCGTAACTGTAGCGATCCTTAAGCGTCGCCGGTGTCCCCTCGGCCACGATTTCACCCTTGTTAATGATGACGACATGGTCGGCGTTCGCCGCTTCTTCCATGTAGTGCGTCGTCAAAAAGATCGTCAAGTGATCCCTTTGACGCAAATCGTCGATGACGCCCCACACGACTTGTCTCGTCTCAGGGTCAAGTCCGGTCGTCGGCTCATCGAGCAAAAGGATTTCCGGATTCGAAAAGAGTGCTCGAGCGATTTCCGCGCGTCTCTTCTGTCCACCGGATAGCGTCTTGAACCGTTGGTTCGCGAAATCGCTCATATTGAGATATGCGCATAATTGCTCATAACGCTCCAGCACACGCGCGCGATCATTCATATAGAGCGCTCCGCGATAGAGCAAATTTTCTTTGACCGTTAGGTCGTCATCAAGAACGTTTTCTTGAAAAACGACACCGATCTTCGTGCGAAAATAGGCGTGATCCGCGCGATCATTCAAGTAAACGGATCCCGAATTCGCATCCAAAAGGGTCGTCATGATGTTAATCGTCGTCGATTTTCCCGCACCGTTCGGCCCGAGAAACGCGAACAAACTGCCTCGTTTGACTTCGAACGAAATATCGTTCACAGCGAGAACGTCGCCATACGTCTTAACGAGGTTTTCAACACGTACAATACTGTCCATATAGCCTCCAATACTTCATCTATCGTAGTAGAAAAATTCAAAAACAGTATACCATAGAAATCACGTCTGTCAACCATGCATCCGCTAAAAAAATGTGATTTTTTTGGTCAACCCCCTTGACAGACATGATTTCCAATGTTACAATATAGTTGAAATGGCACTCGATATATATGAGTGCCAAAAATCAAAGGAGGCGAAATCATGTTTGGTTTAACACCATACAACCGTAATGCGTTGAGCCGCAATAGACGCGACCGCGTCGAGGACTTCCTGTCCGATTTCTTCTCTGATCCGTTCTTACCCCTGAAAAGCGACACGTTCAAACTCGATGTCAAGGAAAAGGACGGAGCCTACCTGATCGAGGCGGATCTTCCCGGCATTGACAAGAAAGACATCGAACTCTACTATCAGGAAGGCAGCCTGACGATCGCCATTAACCACACGGAAGAAAAAGAAGACGAACAGGAAAACTATGTCCACCGGGAACGTCGTCAGGCGCACATGACAAGAACCTTGAATCTTGGCGACCTGAAGAGCGATGAGATCGAGGCGGACCTGAAGGATGGCGTGCTGACGATCAAAGCGCCAAAAGCGGATGAAATCGAGAACAAGAAGCGCATAGCAATCAAATAGCGGCTCAAAAAAAGGGATCCCTGGATGGTCCCTTTTTTTATGCTATTCATAGGCGATAAATCCCTCACAACGTCTTTCGGTACCGGCCAGATAGCCTTCTTTCGTACGAAGAATGACCTGGCCCCGTCCGAACCCGCCTTTTGCCGAATCGATCCAGATGTCATGACCACGTCGCACGAGATCTTCACGCATGTCTTTGGGGAAAGACGGTTCGACCGCGACCCGTTTTTCCGCATCAAAGCGGAACCGCGCAGCGTCAAGTGCCGCTTGGGGATCCATTTGGAAATCGAACATGTTCATAAGTAGTTGAACGTGACCCTGCGGCTGCATGAAGCCACCCATGACGCCAAAGGGTCCAACCGGTTTCCCTTCTTTCATCAGGAAACCGGGAATAATCGTATGATAGGTTTTCTTCTTGGGCGCGAGACAGTTGGCATGATTCGAATCGAGTCGAAACGTATGTCCTCTGTTTTGCATGGATATGCCGGTATGATCGATGACGATTCCGCTACCGAAACCCATATAGTTGCTTTGGATGAAGGAAACCATGTTTCCCTCTTCGTCCGCCGTTGCGAGGTAGACCGTTCCCCCGTTTTTATAATCGATCGGTTCATAGGATTTCGCCTTTAATCCGATTTCGCCTTGCCGCATCCTACGATAGGAGTCGCTTAAGAGAAAGGACGGGTTCACCCGCATGAAATTCGGATCCGTTACGTATTCGAGCGTGTCGGAAAAAGCGACCTTGAGCGCTTCGATCTGATCGTGAACGGCGTGCTCAGGTTGCGGGTAGTTGCCGTTTTGAAGAAGATTGAGTGCCATCAAAGCCGTAATACCCTGACCGTTAGGCGGTAGTTCGAACACGTCATAACCACGATAACGCAAGCTAAGGGGTTCAACGAACTCGGGTTCAAAGGACTTGAGATCATGCGCGTCGATGAAACCGTCGTGCCTTTCCATGAACGACACGATCTTGGAAGCGAGCTCTCCCTCATAGAAACTTTTCGCGTCCGTTTCTGCGATGCTTTCGAGCGTTCGCGCGAGATCTTCGCTCGAAAACACGTCGCCCGAGCGATAGAGTTTCCCGTGATCGGTGAAGACCTCAAAAAAGTGCTTATACGCTTCGCCAAAATTGACTTCACGATAATGTTTGATGGCGTGCTCAAAAAAATGCCCGGTCGTCTTTCCAATGACATATCCATTTCTAGCGAGATCGATGGCGGGCTTCAGGACATCCTTGAGTTTGAGATTGCCAAAGCGTTCGAGTAATACCTGCCACCCTTTGGGCGTACCGGGAACGGTGATCGGCAGAACCCCGTGCTTGGGCATCTCTGAAAAACCCCGGGATTTCACCTTCTCGATCGTGATGTTCCTGGAACTCGGACCACTGCTATTGAGTCCGTGCAGTTTACCTTTCGCATAGACGATGGCAAAACAGTCGCTACCGATTCCATTGCTCGTCGGTTCGACGACGGTAAGCGCCGCTGCCGTCGCGACGGCGGCATCGATGGCGTTTCCACCCTGTTTCATAATGGAAAGACCCGCTTCTGCGGCGTATCGCTCACTGGTCGCTACGACGCGTCTGGCGGCAAGCACAGGTTTTTTACGGTCGTTCAAACGATCACTCCTCCTACGTTCATTCAATCACGATCTCTCGTTTTTCAATGCGTTCCTGCAAAGATCGGATCTTTTCCTCAATGAGACGCGCCGTTTCATAAAAAGCTTCATCGGGCAACCCGGAAGGATCGTCTAATCCCCAGTCCTCGCGATGCTGACAAGGAATAAAGGGACACTCGACGTTGCAGCCCATCGTCACGAGGACATCGATTTCCTGCGGCAAGTCGTCGACGAGCTTGGACGTTTGCGTCTGGTTCATGTCGACACCATAGAGTTCTTTGATGATCCGAACGGCATCCTGATTGATCATCGGTTTGGTCTCGGTTCCTCCGCTGTAGGGTTCAAAGAACTCCGGTGCGAGTATTTTCGACATGGCTTCCGCCATTTGACTGCGGCAACTATTGTGGACGCAGACATAGGCGACACGGATTTTTTTCATGTGGTTTTCTCCCTTCCTTAGACACGGTTCATATCAACACGGATGACGAAACGTCATCTCGTTTTCTTCATTTTATCATGGTCGGCGATGAGAACGCGGGAAATACACCCCTTTTATGCCGTTTTTACCAAATACTTACGCCTTCTTCACTTGTAAGATATCGAACCCACATGGCGCCCAAAAAAGACATTCCCGCGATATCCGTTGTATCCGTAATCATCCTATGTTAAAATGTGCTTTAGACACGAAAGGATTCATTAAAAGGGAGGAACCACCATGTTCGACATCTTTACGATCATACCCCTGTTCTTTTTTCTGGGTGCGAGCTATCTTTTCAACCAAAAGAAACGATCGCTTTCGCACGGCAGACTCATCCTCGTATCGTCCCTCGAAGCGGTTTTGTCCTATTTGCTCGCCTATATCCTCTTTTTCGAAGGGTATTATAACTTTTTCTTCTCCTTTTTCCTCATGCTCATCCTCATGTTATCGGTGGCGATCGTCCTCTTTTGGCTCGAGGAGAACCGCAATGAACTGCTCGACCTTCAGATCGAAACGATCAAGAATACGCTTGTCATCTTCACGTTGACTTTTTTGCCTTTCTACGTCTTTTTAACGATTTTCCGCTTTCAACCGGCGCTCTTACAAGTCTTCTATGCGCTCGTCTTGACGACCATCGTCTATCTTTTGCACATCCCCCTGCAAAGACTGTTCAGTCCGCTTTGGACGTTCATCGTCGATTTTATCGACAATACGTTCGCCGCGAAGTTCGTCGCGCTCTGGCTCATCATCGTCTTAGCGACGGCATCGGTCGCTCTCTTCGATTTCCCGAGCGAACGGATCAAAGCGACGTTGAACTTGTCCGACCACGTCAACTATTTCACATATGACGGCTACGAGACGGACCTGAAAAACCATTTCCGGGCCGAAGAAGACACGCGCATCGTTCTCGCTGACACCATCAAGACAAAACGCGTAAACGACTATTGGACCACCGCGGATACGATTTTCCTCTATACCTATGAAAACGAGGTCCTGGCGATCGATCGAGCAAGTAAAAAGATGCTCTACACGAAGTCGCTCGGAACACTCGATGACTATGGCACGGTCTTCAGTCAACAGAACATGCGTTATAACTTCTTTACCGAAAACGAATCGCTCTACGTCTTCGCTAAGACCGGCCTTTTCCACATCGATCGTGACGGTTTTTCCACCCTCACGAACGACTTGACCTTTTTCAACGCGCGCCTGTTCTATGATGAGGAAGACGTGTCTTTTTTAAGACAAATCGGCCCGACGACCTATGAAATCCAGGTGCTCGACTCGGGTACACTAAGATCGAGTCGAACGATCGAAACCGCGGATACCGAAATCGAAAAACCCATCGTCATCAGCGAACGTCTCTTCGAACAAAAGGACGGTTTCTATCACTTCGCTGAGGATCGTCGTTATCCGATCGAAGATGACGTCATCACCCTCTTTGACCATCAAACCATGACGATGACCTACATCGCGAATACCAAGTACCAGACATCCGCGATCAAGGATATCACGATCAAAGCGATCGACAAAGAGGGAAACGAACAAAGCGAGACCTTCAACAAGCGCTATGACTTAACCGGAATCATCGCCGGTGATCATTATTATCTGACCAATTTCGAGGAGGGAATCGAGCGCATCGACATCATCGATTCAAGTCTTTTAGCTACCGCCATTCATCGACCGATCGTAAGCGAACCGCTCTGGTTCTCCCATGCGATTCTAAGCGCATACATCTCGACGATAAAAAACAGCGACGCATCGTTGGAATACTTGCAAGTCGAATCATCGGCCGATCGTACTTACCTGACCATCCGAACATTGAATGAAGAAGAAACCGGACTCGACCTTCCTTTTTACAGCCACTACCAACCGCTAATCTTTTTGGCGATCGTGGTTGCCATGCTGCTGCCCGTCACGGACAACAGACAATACATCACGTTTGTCGGATTCGATCACTTGCGGACGAAAAAGGATGCGGCATCAGCGAAATGAAACGTTTCATTTGGGCATGATTCGATTAAATGTGCGCGTCTCTCGTTTGACATAGAGCTTAAAAAACCAGGGAAAGAGTTTATACCCGTATTGGAAGAGCTTAGATGGAAAGATATGTTTTCGATTCCTTTTGAGGCCTTTGAGCATGACGCGGGCGACGTGTGCACTCGTTTGAACCGGCCAAGGTTTATGTTCCTGTCCGGCCCGCACGAAAAACTTCGTCTCCGTCGCAACCGGATAGACCGCCTGAAGGTGTTGTCCGCCTTCCATCTCCAGCCGAAAACTGTCCATGAAGCCGCGTAAAGCTGCTTTCGTACCGCCGTATAAGGCATAGCCCGGCATCGCGAGGAAACTGACCGCGCTCTGTGTCGCCATGAAGTTGAACGGTTTTTTTCCCTGGATTTCCTTCATCTTGACCGCACTATACATGATTGAGAGCGCATTTAAAGCAAAAATCTTTTCGAGATGATCATAAGAAGCCGCGGTTAAACGCTCGTAATAGGTAAACCCGGCATTGGCGATAAAAGCGTCGATTCGCCCGTGGGTTTGAAGGGCAAAGTCGAAGAGCTCGTCGACGGACTTGTGATCGGAAAGATCGATGTTTTTCTTGATCAGGCGTTCGTGTTCCAGACCATCGGATTCGATCGATCGTGACGCCGCGATGACATAGGCGCCTTCTTTCAAAAGTAATAACATGAGCTCGCGACCGATGCCGCTCGATGCCCCTGTCAATAAAATGACGTGATCCTTGATAATCATGATATGCCTCCTTCTTTTTTTTTCTTCTATGCGCACAAAACGATCAGATTTTTTCCATCCGTCTCTTGGTCCGAAGCATGAGCCATAGCGTATATGCCGCGACGAGCAGGATGCTCGCGGAAACGACGAGCGACGCACGGGTGCTCACGAGAAGAACGACCGTCGTCATGAGAATTCCGCTGCCGATCTGGCCGATGCTATCGATTTGGCCGTAGGTCGACATGACCGTCGCCTTGATGGAATCCGGAACTTCTCTTGCAAGAATGCTCACGTAGAGCGGTCTCGTTCCTTCTCTCGTCATCCGAAAGAAGAAGAAACCAGCGATGGCGATCAGTGGATGACCCACGCCTGCGAATAGAAAGAGTCCGAAACTCATCGAAAGAACCAAAACGATAAACCAGCGATACACGCTGTTTTTAACCGTTTTTCCGATTACGAGAAGCATGATGAGCCCGAGGATCTGAGCGATCATGTGCATACCGCTCACGATATAGATCGAAGGAAGTTCGCCTAGAAGCGATAGCTTGAGCCGGTCTAAGACGATGAATTCTTCGAGCCGGTCGATACCTTCGCTGAACAACCCGAACAAAAAGGCCGTAAGCGCGAAAATTTTCAGGATCGGATGAGAAAAGATGTGTCGAAGTCCCTTTGTGAACTGTGAAAAGAAGCGAGGGGATTCCTCCGTGCGTTTTGCCAGAGGAACGGTTTCTTTCATGACGAAAATCAACGTGATTCCGAACAAAAAGAGCACTAAAACGCTCATAAGCATCGGTAAACGAATGTCGATCAGGCCGAGAACGAGCGCGAAAACGATCGCGAGCATCGAGAATACCTTGCCGAGACTAGACGCTTTAACGAGCGTCAGCTCGATCCCTTCGTTCCTCGTTTCATCGGATACCCATGCGTCAAGGGCTCCGCTTATGAACGTATAACCGAACCCCCACGTAATCTGAGCGACAAAAATCCAAAGGAAAGAAAGACTCGACGTCTCGATCAGAAAACCGACGCCAATGACGATATAACCGATGATAACCGAAAGCTTGCGGGAATAGATGTCCGCGAGAATACCGGTCGGTACTTCAAAAAGAATGACGGAAATTTCGAGTGCTGTTCCCAAAAGGATGAGTTCATACGGTTCGAGCTTCGCGACATCGATCCGATAGACAATCGCTGCCGTCATCATCATGGTCATGGCGAGGTTGATCAAACCGATTTGTAGGATGTAGAGTTTTTTGGGGTCCATCAAGAGATCCTTTCTTCAATCATTCCTAGAAAAATTATAGCATGAATCGTTAAACCAAAAAAGTCAACACGCACGTTTTTATGACAGGGACTTTCCTTGACCGGTTGTTGCCGATTTGTTATGATGAACCTGTTCTACCCGTTTATGTTCAACATCATTTTATTCGAAGAGGAGAAAAAAACGATGACCTACTTTAAAAAAACCATGATGGCGTTTCTTCTAGTCCTGACGATTCTATTCGTCCAAGCTTGCGACGATCCAAGCGATCCGACCTTTTCGGTTTCCTTTGAAACCAACGGTGGACCCGACCTAGAAACGGTTACCGGATTGGAAAAAGGCGACGTTCTCGTGCTTGAAGACTTAAGCAGGACCGGTTACATCTTCCTCGGTTGGGAAGATGAACAGGAAAACATCCATTTCGAGTCGATCACCATCGAAGACGATCTCGTCCTTTATGCCGCATATGAACGCATCGAGGATGTATTCACCTATGATACCCGCGAAAACGAGAACTACGACGACGAAATCGCGATCACGAGCTATACGGGCGTTGCGAGACGTCTGAAAATTCCCGAAACGATCGATGAGAAACGCGTCACAGGCATCCAGACCGAAGCATTCAAAGACACGCCCATCGAAGAATTAGTGCTTCCAAGAAGCGCGCTTTCTTTCGGTCACTATGCTTTTGCCTTCGCGCCCAATCTCGATACTTTGAGCTTTTATGGCGACTACGCCGCATATCGGGAAGATTTTATTCCTTCGGATACGTACGAGGACATTCTATCCGCGCACGAAGACGCCTGTGTCCTGATCGAGGAAGATCCTCTAAGCGAATATAAGCGCTTTGAAACGGGCTGTCCGATACACAAAACGCTTGCCAAAACGGATCCGATTTTCATACCGGGAGAAGACGACCCTTATTACGGTTACGAAGTCGTCGTCGATCTCGCATACTATGAAACGATCAACATGCAAAACAGTTGGTCCGCCGGCGTGTTCAGTGCCTCGACACTGCGCGAAATCGTCGTTCCTAAAGAAATGTTTAACGTCTCTTCCTCTGCCTTTCTCGACATGGAACACCTTGAAGCGATCATCGTCGAAGAAGACAACACGCAATACCGACCAGAAGACGGTGTTCTATACGACAAGGACGGAAAATGGCTCTACTTCTACCCGCCTGCTAAGTCAAATTCGGATTTCACGATGCCGATGACCGTAGAAAACGTCCTTTCGGATGCCTTCAGTGTTTCATACAATCCGTATCTCGAAAACATTTTTGTACCATCCAAGCACGCGCATTTCACGTCTTTTGACGGTGTCCTTTACGACAAGGACGGAAAAACGTTACACGTCTACCCGTCCGGGCGAAGGGATTCGTCCTATGTTGTCAAGGACACGGTAACAACGATCCATGATTTTGCTTTCCAATCGGCAACGCATCTCGAAGAGATTATTCTACCCGTTGGACTCAAAGAGATCGGTGCTCGAGCCTTTCGCATGAGCAGTCTCGAACACGTGACGATTCCCAGTTCCGTTAACCGGATCGGCTCACAGGCACTCTATGGGATCGATGGTCTTAAAACGGTCGTTTTCGAACGAGAACTGTCGGAGGAAAACACGTTAACCTTTATGGGTTCTCCGTTCGCTCTCGGTCACGAGGTGACGGTATACGTACCGGATAACAGCTATGATTCCTATCTTGAACTCGCGAACTTCGGACATATGGGACCCGATGTCATCCGCCCTCTTTCCGAGCGGACGACTTAAGGGAACCCAAAAACGAATCGACGAGCAGATCAAAGAAAAAAAGTCCTTGAAAAATCGTGTGAACGTCGCCGTTCAGCGATCAAAGGACTTTTCTTTTTCGAACTCTTTATCGTCAAATCGGCACATAGCGATTACCATAACGTTTTTTCGCTCGTTTCGTGTGCTTGTGGATAAAAGCGCTTTTCGCATCCGTATAGGCGTCACGGTCGTACTCATAACGTTTTTTGAGTTTGATTTTGAGCTTCTCATAGGCCTTTCGGACATCCGGATGTTCGATCAGGTAATCACGAAAATAGAGTTCATCCCAATCACGGTGATATCGAACATGAATGTGGAAGGCCTGTCCGATCCATCCGACTGGCGTATAGCCTTTTATCATAAGAACTAGATCCGTATCAAGATTGTTTCGGACGTAGCCGAAATCTTCCATTCTTTCAATCACGGTGTCGAGGTCTGTCGTCTCTTTCACTTCGACGAGTATGTCGATCGTCGGTTTCGCGATCAGATCCTTGATCGCGGTACTTCCAATGTGTTCGATCCGAAGAAGATCACCTTTAAAAAACCCCTCTATCAAGACCTTTTCTTGTTCATATTCCTTTTTCCAGTACGCCTTGTGTTCGCTCAGTATGATGGGAAAGAGTTCACGCAAGCGCTCTGTTGAAATGCCGGAAAAATCGTGTTTCACGTGCCAGAACCTCCTCGATCACCAAAAAAAATCTTAAAGATCGCTACGCTTGAACCGGAGGGCATAGTCAAAAGACGAAAACCCCATTTTTATATAGACATCCCGATTGGAGCCGACAAAAACGTGTTTCGCGCCATCGTTTAAAACGGCCAGGATCGCTCGATAGATACACGCCTTGGCAAGTCCCTTTCTTCGGTGTTTGGGCGTGGTCGCGACCGGCTCGATCAAAGCCGTAGACGTACCCTTCATATACCAGATCGAGGCGTAGGAGACATAGTGTCCGTCTTTAACCGCGACGTATCCGTAGCGCCTATCGAAGTTCGGAGACGAAATTAGGCGCTTGCGATCGGCGAGGTCCTGTTTACTATAGGTGATGTCGTCGCCATGGTCGAACCCAAGCCATAAGGCCCGATGGATCTCTTCGAGTTTCGCTTCCTCAGTTAGACTCGAAAACGTATATCCTTCGACCATTGGAACACGAAAATCATGCAATTCGAACCGTGTTACGGGATCGATCCAATCGAGCTTTCGATACCGCTCGGACAACAAGTCGATCATCTCATCGTCGCGCGAAATCACGAGGTCGTCTTTGATGTCTTTTTCAATCACGTAGTCGACCATGCTTTTTTTAACGGCGAAGTCATCCGTGTGAATCGCGAAAAGGATGCCCGGTTCGTCTTCAAAAATCAAGGCACCGACGATCCTTTGGTCGCGTTCGAAAAGCGTAATTTGGGAAAGATCATCTACTTTGAAACTATGACGCGCGATCATCCATTCGAAACGACTCCAATGAAAATGAATGGCTTCGAGTCGTTCGTTTCGCTCATTTAGAAAAGCAATAACACGACGAAAAGCCTCGCCGTATGATGAATCCTTTGGATAGTGCTTGATCTCGATCATTGGTATCTCCTTTCGAACGAAAGGCTTATCGGGGTATCCGTATCTTCGTCTCATTTCAGTTCTTCGACACAGATCCTAGAAATCTTCAAAGACGATGGGCGTTTAGGCATTAAGAACGGATGAAAGATTTCATATAAAAGAAATCAAAGACGTTCTTCGACTGAGCTTGATGAAGTTAGTTATTGCTTTTTCTAGGCGCTATTCTTGGATTTAGGCTTGACTTTTTTTAGCTCATTAGCGTGAACAATGAATCGCTTACGATTTCTATTCTTACGTTTTCCATTTGCCGATCATTCTCTTGTTTTCTTTATTTATGATCTCATTTATTATATCACTTCCCGCCGAGCAAGACAAGATTGTATGACGAGGAAAAAGAAGGCGATTCAACCGAAATATAACGTATCGATCGTTTCCATCACGCATGTTATCTTCATAAAAAAACCACGCAGAAATACGTGGTTCGATTGCCCGTGATCCAACCAAGCCTTAATCGATTGTCTCCATTTCAGTCGCGGTCAGGTTCGTATAGCGTTCGATTTCTGATATGAGTAGATCGGCTGATCTTAGATGCGTTTGATAGGAACTGTGATTGTTCGCTCCAATCGGATCACCGTCATCGCCAACACCTTTGATGACGACGACGTGAACATATGCTCGGTCCTCTGACTCCAACAAAGCGATTGCCTGTTCTGCTGCCGTTCCGTTTATCGATCCTCTCGTCATCGTCCAGAATATGTGTGCCGACGGTGCATCCTCTCGCAGTGTCAAAACGAAATCGATGACGGCATCTTTAAACGTATCGATCGCTTCTTCCCGATCAAAACCGGTAAGTCGGTTGATGACGGAACTATAGTCATTCCCACCGATATTGACGATGATGACATCCGCTGTTTTCTTCTCTAAGGCAGGCGCTTCGATGATGTTTTGGTCCGGATCGATTCCAACGTAGGGATAGGCTTTGGCGATGTTGGTTTCCCCGCTTCGATCGTTGAAACCGTAAACGAGGCCCCACCCGGAATTGCTGACGAACTCGAAGCTCGAAGCGAAAGCGCTCGCCGTCAGATATCCGAAAGCGTGTAGACTCGAAGAGTTTTCGGTCGTTCGTGGCTGGTAGACTTGGCCAAGGGCGCCATGGCCGGACATACCGGAAGCACCGATTAAAAGAAAATGCGGGCGGTCCAAGACTGTGACCGGCTTAAGCGTGCCATTCGTTCGAACGTCTAGAAGTGCGGTCGCGCCGTCTTCGGGTTCGCTCCGTTTGACGAACTCGATCGTATGGTCATCATAGGTATCGAAGACGACTTGAATGGTTTTCTTCGGTTCGTCGATAACGATCGTTTCACCGTCTAAAAGGGATTCACCGTCTCTTGCAAGGGAAAAATAGATGTCTTCTTTCATCTTTTCGACTTCAATCGTGAATTCGAGCGCACTTCCCGAAAAAGCGACGTGAAACCCGGTGCCCGTATGATAGAAAAACACGCGTTCATCCTTGAGGTGATATCGCCCGAACCATTTCGTGTAGTCGCCCAAAAGGTCCTCGCCTGCGAGGACCTTGATGTTCTCTTCCATCGGATCATTGACATCACGTTCAGCTGAGCAAGCCACAAGGGCAAGCAAAAGAGACATGACGAGGCAAGCGATCCTTTTCATGTGTTGTTTGTCGCGTCCATGATCGCTTCGCTAATGACACGCGCGACATCCTCATGGAAAATGTTCGGTATAATCCCGTTTTCACTCAAGTCCTCATCGTGGATGATTCCCGCGAGTGCTTTGCAGGCAGCAACCTCCATACGCGTGGTCACTTGGCGCACCCGAGCACGCAACAGGCCTTTGAAAAGACCGGGAAATACGAGGGCATTGTTGATCTGATTCGGTTCATCGGACAACCCGGCACCATAGATGCGCGCCCCGCCTTTGAGAGCTTCATCGCGAGAAATCTCCGGTGTCGGGTTGGCGAGTGCGAAAACGATCGGATCGTTTGCCATGTTTCTGATCATCTTCTGATCAACGATGTTCCCGACACTTACCCCGATCAGGACATCGGCACCTTGTAACGCATCATAGAGG
The DNA here is from genome assembly GCA_964444805.1 of uncultured Acholeplasmataceae bacterium. Taxonomy (GTDB): domain Bacteria; phylum Bacillota_I; class Bacilli_A; order Acholeplasmatales; family Acholeplasmataceae; genus RECG01. The sequence continues at coordinate 21,432 of CAYUIK010000041.1, forward strand.
GTACCCCTGATCTTTTTTTCATTCGTCATCCCGGCGAGCTTTTTCTGTGCGTCATTAAGTCTCTCATCGGTTTCATCCATGATGCCGTATTTATCGCATACGACGAGATTTCTTACGCCGAGTTCGAGTAGAAAATGAGATATCGCAATCCCGGCACTTCCTGCGCCGTTGATGACGATCTGGACTTTGTCGAGATCCTTTTTGACCATTTTCAAGGCATTGATCAACGCGGCTCCGCTGGCGATTGCCGTTCCATGTTGGTCATCGTGAAACACAGGGATGTCCAACGTTTCTCTGAGCCTTCTTTCGATTTCAAAACATCTCGGTGCACTGATATCCTCGAGATTAATACCTCCAAAAGAAGGTGCGAGATAGGTGATCGTCCGAATAATCTCTTCGGTATCCTGCGTATCGAGCACGATCGGAATGGCGTCCAGACCGGCAAAACGCTTGAAAATCGCGCATTTGCCTTCCATCACGGGAATCGCCGCGAGCGGTCCGATGTTTCCGAGCCCGAGTACGGCCGAGCCATCACTGATGACCGCGACCGTATTGTTCTTCGCCGTGAGATTATAGGCTTCCTCGGGTTGTTCGTTGATCCGAAGACAGCTACTCGCGACGCCTGGCGTATAAACAAGAGACAGATCCTTGGTGTCATGGATGTCAAAGTTGTTTTTGATTGATATCTTGCCCTTCAGTTTTCGATGCAAGTTAAGCGATTTTTCCATGATATTCATGTTGATATCATCTCTTTCGTCGGTATTGTTCGTCCATGATACACCATGGATTCACGTGAAGAAAAGCGTTACTCTACTTCCTGAGTGGTGAAACGATATTCAAGTGGTGCGACGCTCGAATCATCGAATGTGACAACGATACTCACCTTACCCGGTCCGCTTAACCCGGAAACGAAGGTAATGGTATTGCCATCGGCTTCGGCCCGAGAGTTCGATGTCGTAATCGTATAACCCGGATTCGAGGCGTCTTCCGGCAAAATGTCGATCGTCAAGGTTAGAACCGTACCGATTTCAACTTCCGGTCTGTCATCGATGTTGTTGGCTTCCGGAAGTGTTAGAACATCTCCGGTGACTTCGACCGATTCGACGAATACGTCCTCTTCACCTTCGACGGTTAGGAACCGGTATTCTAGCGGTGCCACGCTCGTGTCCGCGAAGGTCACGGTAATACTCACGTTACCCGGTCCCGTATTCCCAAAGACGAAGGTCACGGTATCGCCATCGACCTCAGCGCGTGAGTTCGAGGATGAGAGGATGTAGTTCGGATTCGATGCGTCTTCCGGCAAAATGTCGATCGCAAACGTCAAGACGGTTCCGATTTCAACTTCCGGTCGGTCATCGATGTTGTTGGGCTCGGGTAATTCCATCACATCTCCGGTGACTTCGACCGATTCGATGGGTACGTCCTGTTCGACTTCGATCGTCTCGAAACGGTACTCCTGAGCTTCGAGACTGCTGTCTTCAAAGGAAACGGTAATGCTGACTCTACCCGGACCGCCAACTCCATAGACGAAGATGACGGTATTTCCATCGACCTCCGCGCGTGAATTCGAGGATGAGATGCTATAGCCCTTGTATTCGGCTTCTTCCGGTAACAGGTCGATCGTAAGCGTCATAATCGTTCCGATCGCGACTTCCGGTCTGTCATCGATATTGTTTTCTTCTGGGAGTTCCAAAACATCTGCCGTAACTGAAACGGTTTCTACTTTGACATAGTCCTCAACGGTGACTTCGATCGTGTCGGTGTGTCCACCGTCTCTCGTCGTGACCGTCACGATAGCCGTACCGGCACCGACCCCGCGGATAAGACCTTCACCGAGTATTTCAACGACCGATTCGTCGCTCGATTCCCACGTCGTGTACGTATCTGGAGCGTTCGCAGGAGATAGCACATATTCGATGGTCTCGGTTGCACCAAAGGGCAAAACTATTGTTTCCAGCGTGATATCGACACCCGTAACGCTTCCTTGTTGCCACAAGAGAACGCCGCTTTCGGCAAATTTATTACCGACTTTGGCATAGTCATCGGCAGCGAAATTCGGTAACATCGGCGTCTCGTAATCACCGGGTTCCCAAGCTTCGTCCGTGCTCGGATTGATCAGTCGCTTGAAGAAGACACTTCCTGCATCGAATCCGTCGGGGGCGATCTCATAGAGCGTAAGCGTCGTCCGATCATTGGCTTCTGTCAACTTGACGCCACCATCATCCTTGATCGCGACTTCAGCGAACACATAGGTGTTTGCGATCGACCCGCCACTGAGCGTCAGACCGGCTACGCCACCGACGTGGTCGCGCGCACCGATCAAGGCGCCACCGACATATGTGTGGGAAATCTCACCGGCATTGATTCCGGCAATACCGCCGACATAGAGGTCACCGTGAACGGATGCAACACCGAGATTGTTCGCTGAATCATCGAGTTCTCCGGCTCGCGCCTTGTCGATAAATTCTTTACGCGTCATGGAACGCGCGAATGAACTTTCGGTAATCACACCTTCATTGTATCCGGCAATACCGCCGAAAGCAATATTCTTGCCTTCATCGCCTTCACCCATGGGGCTATAGGCACTTTGAGCGAAAACACGACCGGAAACGAGACTTTCGCGAATCGTACCGAAGTTGAATCCGGTAATCCCGCCACCATAGGAGTAGGTGTTCGAACTTCTACCGCTGTTGGCCTGGTTACCAGCTGGGAGTGTCGCTGTTACATGCGCGCCTTCGATCAACCCGAAGTTGTAGGCCGAGACACCGCCAACGCCACGTCCGGCTTTAACGGCGCCAGCGCCTCCGACGTTGACATGGGAAATCGTTCCGGTCATCTCGTTGATCCCGACGATTCCGCCCGCACCGGTCGTGTGGTCACTCGTGTCGACCGTGCCGTCGAAGACGGGCAATTCGCCTTGCAGGCGAGCGTTCGAGAGCTTCGCGCTCGAATCGATGTTTTCAATGAGGCCATGGTTGCGATCGGCAATCGTTCCGATCGGATAGAGGTTTTCTTCGGCCGCGCTCAATTGCGTATTCGAATCGATCACGAGATTCCGCACGATACCGGCTTCCCCGATTTCATGGAAGAGCGCACCGTTTCCACTGAAGGAAAGGGCGAATCCCTTACCGTCATATGTACCGTTGAACGTGACTTTTCTGGTATTGCCGATTTCAATCGGATCAGAGATCGTCATAAGAACGTCCTGAACCTGTTCGAAATGCTGATCCTGAAGCGCGGCATCATCGAGGAGTGCCAAAACATCTCTAACCTTGTGAACCTGATAGGGATTGTCTTCGGTTCCGGCACCACCGAACAGGAGTTCTTCACTCGTGACAGCTTCGATCCCGATACGGATCTGCACGAGATGAAATCCGCCTTGGGGCGTCGTGGTTGGTGTGAATGTGACGGTATCGAGAACGTCGCCTTCACTGATGTCGATTTCGCCTTCGACTTCCGCATAGCTGTCGCCACCGACCGGTTTGGCAAAAATCGCGAAGATCTCCGGGTCGGCATCGGTTTGACTCCAAGTCACGGTCGATGAAAACAGATCATCGGTCATGCGGATATTCGTCGGAAGCGATGAGATCTCGATCCAATCCGCTAACAGTGTCATGTCTTCCGTGACGATATCCACATCGAAGTTCCAAACGAAAGAGCCATAAAGCCAATCGCCTGAGAAGACATAACCGTCTTTTTCAGGATCTTCCGGTCGCGTGACTTTTCCACCGTTGTCGACTTCCTGACTGGCGATTTCCGTCCCTCCGACCGTGTCGAATGTCACCGTAAAGACCAATTCATCTTCTGAATCCCTACAGCTGACGACGAGCCCTAACATGAGTATCAGGGCCATGAATATGAATACTTTTTTCATTTTACGTTCCTCCTTGGATTGTTTTATATTATGATCACGCACAGGCGTCTTGATTCGATTAATTCGGGATGTAAGCGACCGAATTGCTGATCGCCATCAAAATGAAAATCGCACAAATGATCATCGGTCCCACATAGGCATTCCCGCTCATCCGATAAAACCAACGATTGAAAAACGGCATGAGGAAAATGACGGGAATCAGGGTGAAAAGGATATTGACGTAGAGCCATTGCGTCGTTCCGTCGCTCAATTCGGTGAAGGCGATCGTTCCGGTTTTAACGAAAGCATAGTACTGAAGAAACAGGATGACAGCAAGCCCTGCGATATTCATGAACCCTGCGAGCACGAGTTTGGTCCGCTCACCGAGTTTTCCATGCATCTGTCCGCCATTGACACGAATCGAATTCGAGAAATAGAAGACGAAGAACACGGGGAAATACATCAACAACTGAATGACGGATTTCATGTTCACCCGTCGAGCTGCCATAACAAAAATGAAGCGATAGTCCACGTGAAAGAGTCCGTAGACGATCATCAGGAACCCGAAATAGGCAAAGACGACAAGAAAGGCGAGAAGCGCAGTCTTCATAAAATTCTTAAACGTGATTCGGAGTCCCGAGCGGGTGAGCAGATCCTCTTTCTTTGCATCGTTTTTGGCGTATTTCGTGACGATGACGTGGGCGAGAATGAACATCAATAGTGCGAATGTCCCACTGATAACCGCCCAGATCGCGACGGCATTGGTCATCCTTTGTGGGAAAAACCAGGAATTAACGGAATTACTCGCCTTCGGGAAAAAGACGAATGTCAAACGACTACTCGGCAAGTAGGTCAGAGCCGCGAACGTGGCGGATACGACAAACGTGACGATGTAGACGACCAGACCGAAGACCGACCTTTTTTTCCGTACGATGATCGGTTCCTTTTTCGTGTCCTTAAAAAAAGGTATGCGATACAGTAGCGCTCCGATCGGCACGATCATCGCGAGCGAACTCACGAGCGTTATCGTCGTCAATATTTCCTTATACATCCAAACCTGATCGGTCGGCGATAGGTCTTCATTCCGATAGTCCATCGCGACTTCAAAGTATCTTAAAATCTTTCCGGTCGCCTCGACGCTATACGGCTGAAAGGCGTGAATCGTTTCCGTATTGAACACCTGACGCATGTTCCTTAGATTCGGGTTTCCATAGATCTTTTCGATGACGATGGGTTCACTGTTGGGAATCGGGTCAATCCCGGCTTTGGCCAATCCGGAATTGACGAAATCATGGGATTCGATCGCCCAACGCATATCGCCCTTGCTCGTTCCTTCCGGTGCCTGATCATTGACCTTGTTTCGAAACGCACCCTCGTCATAAAGGGCATAGTCCATGCCCATGTTGCTTTTCGAAAAGACGATATCCGATGTGATCGATAGGACATAACCACTGATAAAGATCGAGTGAACCTTGCTGACGCCATCATTGTCAACGGCTTTTTTTCCGAAATGTACGGCAGCCTGATAAGCGGCATTCCCGCCAGCAGAGTGTCCGGTAACACCGATTCTGTCTTTATCGACATACGGATAGACGTCCTCGTTGTCATATACATAGTCGATGAGATCAAAGGCGCCGTAGCCTTCGACGGTCGCGATCGCATTCCCCTGCACAGCGGAACTACTCGAAGAATCACCTTGTCCGTACGGGTCGATATTGATGACAACGAAACCTCTTCTCGCAAACTCAAGGGCGACGTGCCCTTGCGTTTCCCGTGAACGCTGAAAACCAGCGACTACGACGATCAAAGGCGCTTTATTTTCCGTATCGACGCCACCTGGCAGGTAGAGATCATAGGCAACGACCTGATTGTCCCTGGTATCGAGCGTATGCGCACTGATTTCAACATGACCGAAATCATTTTGGATGAGACTCGCAACGAGTGATCCCAATAAAATGATCAATCCGAGTATGACCGTCCACTTACCGGCTTTCCCGAGTTTATTCGAAATTGATTTTCTATTGCTTTTCATATCGACATTTTCCATATTCGTCTCCCATGCTTATGAAAGCGTTATCTACGTACCAATCATATCAAAAAAAGGCCTTCATTACTACGGAAGACCTTTTCCGTTATTTTATACCGTATAAATATTATTTATGGCTCAATTCGCGTGTTTCTTCAAATAGTTGACGAATTCGATCGCACCGGCATGAAGTTCGACGTCCTTACGCCAAATCAGACCGATTTTGAGTTTGAGTTCGTCGTCAAAGGGTATGCCAACGAGATCGTCATCATCGGGATCGATCAGTTCCTTGATCAAAAAAGCTCCGCCGACATTCATTTTAACGAAATTTCGAATGACGAGAATCTGGCTCGATACGAGCACGATATTCGGGGTGACGCCAACTTCATGATACATCCCTTTGATTAGCCGCGACTGAAAGAATCCTTCCCGCATGAGGATAATCGGTTCATTTTTAATGTCGTCGATGGTGAGTAGCGCACTTTGGGAAAGATGGTTTTTCTTCGATACGCAAAAAAGCAATTCGGTTTCTAAGATGACTTCGCGTTGATAGGGCTCGTTCTCGCTGTCATTTAAGATCGAGAATCCGAGATCGAGCGCTTTGTTTTGAATCTTGTTTCGGATGCTCAACGATCCTTCTTCCCAGATCTCGAACTTGGCATCGACGTGATCGAGCATGTACTTTTCATAGATTCGGGGAAAAAGAAACGACCCGATCATCGGGGGAACACCGATTCTAATCGTCGTCTTGCTGGCTGAGAGGTCGTGTAGATCCTTTTCGAAGATATCGATGGTTTCGAGGATAATCTTCGCCTTTTCATAGAAAAACGAACCTTCTACGGTTAAGACCATCGCGTTGTTCTTTCGTTCGAACAACTTCAGATTGTATTCCTTTTCAAGGTGCGTGATCGCTGATGATAGTGCCGGCTGTGTGACATAGAGAAACTTGCTCGCGAGACTCAACGAGCCGTGATCACAAACCGAGACGAAATATTTCAACTGCAAAAGAGTCATTTTTATTCTCCTCGATCAGAAACATAGGATCAGACACTCACATTTTACCATAGATCCGTTTTCGACCTTGAAAAAAACGGGATATCGCCTCGAGCTAGAATCAACTGATCTATGTTTCCTTTTATAGCACCGTTTTAGTGATCCGTTTAAAATCTTACGATAAACTTACGATCTGTAAAAAGCTTATAAAAACCAAAGAATATTGTTGAATTGATGCATATTTCATCGTATAATTGAAACAACACGAGGGGGATTTTTATGTATGAAGATCAGAAAAAGTCCGTTAAACGCGTATTTACTCGTTTTCTGACCACTTATCTTACCGATCGCGACTATGAAAAAACGGTCGCTTTTTTCAGTAAACGAATCAACGGATTCGGTACGTCGAAAGACGAATGGGGCCATGATCTCGCAGCATGCACGAAACTCTTTGAACGCGATATCGAAGTCGCTCCCCATCCAATCGGCTACCGGATTGAATCCCTACATATCGCTGTTCCAAAACGAGATATCGGTTTAGTTACGAGCACGCTCAGTCTCGATGTGCAGCTCCGTGGACAAAAGGTCAAACTCCATGATATTCGTTATACCCTTGTTTTTACGAAAGAGAGAGGACGGTGGCTCATTACGCATAAGCACATGTCTTTTCCTTCTCGCGTGAACGACTCCGACGAACCCTATCCGGTCAAGGAACTCGAAGAGAGAAACGAGTCTTTAGCGCGCCTTGTCCAAAAAAAGACCTGTCACCTCGAAAAGGCCCTTAAAGAAATTACGAAACTCGCCACGATCGATAAACTCACGAGCATCAACAATCGCTACAAGATCGACGATATCCTCAGTGCTGAAGTCGAAAAGGCGAAAGAAACGAATCGACCGTTTTCCGTCATCATGATCGATATCGACGACTTCAAACGGGTCAACGACACGTTCGGTCACCACCAAGGTGATGTCGTTCTTAAAGAAATCGCCCTAACCCTGAAAGAACAGATGGCAGAAAAGGACATCCTCGGTCGTTGGGGTGGCGAAGAATTTCTGGTCGTTTTAAAGGATCAGGAAAAAAACGATGCGATCGGGCTTGCCGAGCGCTGTCGTAAGGCGCTTGAATATGCCGATTTTACCGGTGTCGACAAGCTGACCGGCAGTTTCGGCGTTGCCGAATACCAACAAGGTGAAAGCCAGAATATGATCATACTCAGAGCCGATCAGGCACTTTATCGCGCAAAACAAAACGGGAAAAACCGGATCGAATGCTGACCTCTTTTTGTTGATGCCACCCTTAAAAACGGAAAGGCGCCCGACCCGGTCGAGCGTCTTTTTGTTTTATTTCTTTCGGTTCTTGTAATCCTCATCGATTCGATTTTTCCACGCCGTTTTCGTCATTCTGTTTTCACGAAAGGAATGGATCGTATCCCCGAGTACTTCAAAGTTCTGGCGTGTTCCTGCTTCGTCCGCATGATAGTCTGCCGATCGATTCGCGTCGATACCGAAACGCTTTGCCGTTTTTGCAGCATCGATATTCGCACCTAAAAAGAGAAATTCCCAGCCATAATCCTGTTTCTGGCGCTCGATGAGCGCTTTAAGATCCGCATAACGAAACGCGCGACTGGCGTTTTCCCTGCCATCTGTCGTAATGATGAAGAGCGTTTTTGGTCGATTTTCCTCGCGTTCACGCTGAATACGGTCAATCTTTACGATACTTCTGCCGATGGCATCGAGCAGTGCGGTCGTTCCGCGTACGTAATAATCGGTGTTCGTCATTTTCGAGACGTTTTTTAAGTCCACGCGATCGTGTATGACTTCGAACATATGATCGAAGAGGACGGTTGAAACGATTGCCCGCCCTTCGACGTGTCGCTGTTTTTCGATCATTTCATTGAATCCATCGATCGTTTCTTGTTCGAGCCCACTCATCGATCCGCTTCGGTCCAAAATAAATACAATTTCCACCATGTTTTCTTTCATGTGATCCGCTCCTTTATCGTTTATAGACTAAGGATACACGAAAAAAATCGACTTATGGTCGTTTGTCAAGCGACAAATCGATTGGTTCCTGTCTTAAAGCGACGTCTGTGTAAAACTAAAGAGCGTCTGATTGATCTCATAAAAGTCGTAGTTTCCATGTTCGATGAAGTAACGGATGATCAGATCAAAGCGAGAACTCGGCGATAGCGCATAGCCCGCTTTTGCGAGAAAATCAATCGTTTCATCGAGGTTCAGTTCGAGCGCGATCGCAAAGGACAAAGCCGTTTTTTTGCTCGGTTGATAGTCATGATTGCTTTTGATCTTTGAGAAGAGCTTTCGGTCGATGTTCGCTTTTTTATAGATCGAAACATCGTCATAGTCCTTTAGGTCGATCCAGCGAAAAAGTGCCTCGGAAAACGTCAGGTCGACCTCATCGATGATGTCGTTGATCGAAGGACTAAAGGCCGAACGTACATATGACATATGAGGTCGCGTTTTGTAATCCGTCTCGTCGGCTATCTCATGAGAAGAAAGGTAGGATGCGACCGTAACGAACCGCTCACGTGACACCTGATAGGATGCATCATCATAGACGAGAAGATGGATCATCATCTCGTGGCCTGCTAAAAAGGACTTGATTTCCTCAAGGGCGATCGTCAGTGCTTTCCCGCGAGGAAACTGGAACGCACCCGCTGAAATAAGCGGAAAGGCGATCGACTCGACACCCTGTTTCCAAGCGAGCATCAAGGCATTTCGATACGTTTTCCCGAGCATGTTTTCCTGCTTTTCAAGGTCGCCGCCATAAACCGGCCCAACGACGTGGATCACGCTTTTCGCTTTGAGATGATAGCCGGTAGTCATGGCGGCTTCACCGGTCTTGAGGACGCCGAGCGCTTTTCGCGCTTCGAAGAGTTGCGGTCCGGCAGCACGATAAATCGAAAAATCGACGCCCTTTCCCATGAGCGGTAAGGAACTCGTGGAATTGACGATGGCGTCGACCGTCATCGTCGTGATATCCGCGCGGATAATCGAAAAGGGCATCGGTCTACCTCCGTTCGTCTACTTCAGACGATACGTCTCATATGTTCGATAACGGATGACCTCAACCGCTTCGTCGTGTCGAAGCCGATCGAGGAGATCCTTTTTGTTTTTACATCCGCGTTCACCAAGAAAACTCGAGAGTTCATACTGGTTCATCGGATGACGCCTGATGATGCTCATGATCGCTTCATAGTCGTTTTCGATGGCACTGTGAAACCCGGAACGGGTCAAAAGATCGATCGAGATACCTTTAAGCTCGTTGGTAAAGCGCCGCATCGTCTTTTCATCGGTCGGCTGGACATTTGCTTCGGCCGGAGGTCGGACAGGAGCATTCAAATAGAGCTTGTCGTAATCGATTTTAGCTAGTCGTTCCTTGAATCGCTTGAGCGCTCGTTTGTCGTCGTTTACGCCCTTGATCAGCATGATTTCGAGCCAAAGCGCTCCCGAAAAGGCTTTTGAGAAATCGATTAGACCTTGATAAACCTCTTCATAATGCAATTTGCCGTGAGGTCGATTGATCGCCTTGAACGTCTTCTCATCATAAGCGTCGAGACTCGGTAAGACGATATCGGCGCGCATGAGTGCTTCTCTGACTGACGGTTTTGTCAGAAGCGAACCGTTCGTGATGACGGCCAAAGGCTTATCCGTTCGGTTTTTAATTCCTGCGATGAGCGCGCCGAGATCAAGAAAAAGCGTCGGTTCTCCTTCCCCGACAATCGTAACGACATCGAAATCAATCTTCTTTTCCAAAAACGAATCGAACGCGTCGAGCATATCATCGACTGCAAAGAATCGTGCCGGTTCATTCGTCATGTGATCGGTTTTACCGAGTTGACAGTAAATACAGGCGTAGTTGCACGTTTTCTTGGGAATCGGACTGATTCCGAGCGATTTCCCGAGACGTCGAGACGGTATCGGACCATAAATATAATTCATGTCATGCTCATCCTTTCCCTATCCTCATCGGATCATCCGTGTCTGCCCTTGGCGAAAATCCCAGGAAGCGGGGTGATTCCCTTCCGTGTAGTGACTACCCTTTACTAGACCGAATCGATCGAGTGATTCACTTACTGCGTGTCTTAGTCCATTCGGATTTTTCCCACCGGTACAAAGATTGATGGTGTATCGTGGTTTCAATGAAAAGATGCGCTTCTTGAGATCCATCTCGCCACCATGTTTCTGATAGATATCCAGCCAGTTTTGATCCCGAATCGATCGGTCCATCGGGTTCAGTCCACACGACGTCTGGTACTGAACGGCATTCATGAGCATGACATTGTACGTACCGTCTTTCATCGGCATCCTGCTTTCGGAAAGCAGTTTGGCGAACAGGTCGAAAAACAGACAACCCGTCTTGCCCATGACGAGAGCGATCGGATGATTTGCCGCATCATATTCCAACCGGTGCGGACTCTCGAGAATAACCGCGACGTTTTTCTCCGCATACGTCTTTCCACTCAAAAAAGTAAAATCATCTTCCAAGTAATCAATCGAATCCCGTGGTTCCTGAACGAGCGTCACACGGTGATCCTTGACCGAGATCTGACCGACATATTGATCGGGTGATGGCAAACGGGCTCCGCTTTGATGATAATTTTCCAGGAGCCTGATGTCAAAATCCCCCATATAGTTGACAGCCATTTTTAACACCTTCTTCCATAGTCATTATATATCAAAACTGCTGATATGCAAAAAAGTGCAAAAGAGACGTGCCCGTCATTACACGATCGA
>CAYUIK010000042.1:0-8409 GCA_964444805.1 uncultured Acholeplasmataceae bacterium
TGTTCCTGCAAAACAATTCCTGCACTCAATCCGGTTAATCCCGCCCCGATAATCGCTACTTTTTTCATTTCTTCCTCCAAGTGAATCGCTTATTTATCCATAGTATACTGTATAACGCTCGTACCTGTCGTCATGATATGGTATTCTTTACGATAAAAAAACAAAGTCTGTTACTAGAACAACGCGATCAGCAGTACTGCTAAGCATGTCAGAACATTGACAGGCCCCCAGATTAGGCGTTCAGGTCTACTCTTAGAACTCATATTCGCAATCGAACCCAAAAAAAAGAACGCAAACACGAACCAGATACCGATCGAGGCGATCCTTTCAACACCGGAACGCATGATGTTCGACTCGACTAAGACGATGTATGTGAATACCCATAGGACGAGAATCTGAATCAGTGCGAGTATTCGTTTATTCTTCGGTAACGTACCTGGATAGATTCCACCGAGCGTGTACGCTCCAAGAGGTGCACCGAAAAGAATCGCGACCTGAAAACAGGTAACGACGATCGAGACGAGGAGGAAATAGATTCCCAAAACCGTAACCATAAAAATAACCTCTCTAGACTATGTTTTGTGTTGCCAATAATAGATGGCGAGTTGCGTGCGATCTCTGAGTTGCAGCTTCTCCAAAACGATCGATATCATATTTCGAATCGTTCCTTCGCTCATGTAGAGCGTCGACGCGATTTCCTTGTTCGTAAGCCCTTGCGCGACCAACTCCAGGATATCGTTCTCTCTTGGCGTGAGTCCCTTCATGGGAGAGCGATCGGTAAGCTTCTTGAGGGCTTCCGGACTCAATACGGCGTGTCCTTCCCAGATCATCCGAATCGTATCGATCTGTTTCTTCGAATCATCGGATTTGAGCAGATAACCATCCGCTCCGGCTTGTAGCGACTGATGGATATTCCGGTAATCCAGAAACGTCGTTAACATGACGATTTTCACATTAGGATGTGTCCGCTTCAAAATACGTGTCGCCTCGATCCCCGTCATAACGGGCATCGAGATATCCATCAAAACGAGGTCCACCGATCTTTGATCGACGCATTCGACCGCTTCTTTTCCGTTATGGGCGGTTCCGATGACATCGAAGTCCGTTTCACTCGATAAAATGATCTCAAGACTTTCACAGACCATCGGATCATCATCAACGACAATCAGTTTCATGCGGGCCTCCTTATCGGCAATACGGCAACGATCATGAACGTATCGCCTTTTTGTATGCTCAAACTACCGCCAACAGCTTCATAACGCCTTCGCATGTATTTCAGACCGCTGCCCTCGGATGAAACGCGATCGGTTTCTATCCCGTCGTTTTCGATCGACAGTCTGACGATTGTTCCCGTCGATATGAGGTTGATCCTGATGAACGTCGGATGAGCGTGCTTACGTATATTGGTAAGTCCTTCCTTTAATGTCGAATACAGATTTTGCCAGACGTGGGCAGGGACATCTTCGAAAGATCCTCTGTGATCATAGTCAATCGCGTAATCCTCGAAGGATTCGATGATCTTCTTGCATGATGCCAAACCGTATGTTTCGCTTGGTTCCGTCGCGTGGACCGTTTCTTTCAATCGTGTTAACGCCCGTTCGAGTCTTTCTCCGGCACTTGTGAGCGTCTTTTTCGCTTTCGCTTCGTCCCGACCCAATAGATGCATGTAAGCCTTAAGAGCGAGATGTGCTCCGGTTAATTCGTGTCCGAGGTCGTCATGAAGCATTTCCGATAGTCTTTGTCGTTCCGCCATGACGGCATTTTGCTCGGTCGACGTCAATTCCTTCAACAGTCCATTTTGCCTTAATTCAAGTTCGTAAATGCGTTTTCTGAGCCTGTCGTTTAACTGGGTCACATGTTCGTGCTTTTCGTCTGAGACATAGAGGGTCAAGCCCAGAAGAGATGCTTCTACGAATAAAACGATGAGTAACGGCTCATATTTTCCGAATCCGATCAACGCGGACCAAACGATGATAAGAGCGCTGAGGTTCCCTTTGACACAAACGAGAAAAACGAACGGGACGATCAACCACGTCGTTTCCGGATATAAATACCCGATGAAAGCATAGATCAGGGCGTCCACCCAAAGCGTCTGATCGGGTATTTTGAATCGCAAGCGAATAGCCAAAAGCAAAACAAAGACAAGGAATAGAATAAAAACCGCAGTATCAAAAGCCACGGTTTTAAACGACAACAACAAAACGAACTGGAGGACAAGACCAGACATGAAAAGAACATGAAACGAGATCCTGTCCATATGTCCTTTCATTTTTAAAGCCTCCTTCGGCTCCCGACAACCACGAAGAACAAAGCGAAGATCAGCATGATCGCCAAGGATGTCAAAACGTCGGTTTCATTACCATTATACACCATTTCCAAACCATGGGCGAACCAGTATGGCGGTAAAAATCTCGCGATTCGAAGAATCGAATCGGGCAACATGGCCAGTGGCACGGTTACTCCCGTAATCATCGTTAAAAGGGAACCGACCCCGGCAAAAAGTGCTAAGGACGTATAATAGGTTTTAAAGAGACTGTTCCAAAAGAGGCTTAGGGAAATCAGCATGACGCTGAGCACATAGTATAAGGGAAGGATCCAGAAGACGCTTTCGATGGCATCCTGCCAATATATTTTCATGACGATGAAAAATAATGTGTTTTGAATCCATAGAATGACTGTGAACGCCAAAAGGTGCATCGAAAGATACTTAAAATGACTGATCGGCGATGCTGCAATCCGGATAATCGTTCGATTCGTCCGATTGTCAATGAGTTGTTTGGCAAGAAGAAACGCCGAAAACAAAACGATCATGCCATACCAGGATAGCCCTTGTGGGATGCCCGTGGGTTCGAATATGGGAAACAGAACGAAAACAAGCGGTAGACCCATGATCACGATGATATTCGCGATCGAATGGAAACTCCGTTTGAGCGCGGTAACGAACAGCATCATCGAATCACCTTCCTGGTCAGAAGTCGTACGGATCCGACAAGGATGATGATCAAGAAGGCTTGAATCAGGAGTCCGACAAGGACATCATCCGCATGTCCGTACATGATGCCGTTAATCGCCTTGAAAGACAAGGACATCGGCGTTCCGTAGTCACGGAAAAAATTGAGCAACGCATGATCAGGAAGCGTGGCGTTGAATTGGGCTAAAAACGGAAAGAGAACACCCATACCGATCATCGCTCCCGAACCAACGGATAGATTCCGACTCAAAAGCACGATCATACCAGCGATCAGCTGTACCAACAACACGGTTAGGTAGATGACCGGCAACACGATCCAAAATCGCTCGATCTTTGCACCAAGAATGAAATTGGCGTAAAGAAGCACGACCACGGACTGCAAATAAACGATACACGACCCCATGAAAATCGCCTGCAAGGGGAAACTCGACGTATTGGTCGGACTCGCGAGAAGCCTGTCTTTCATGGGTGTCCAGATATCCTTATGGACGAATTCGGTCGTATACGTCGCTGCAAAATAATGGAACATCAACACGAAACCGATGGTAAGGAAAGTCTTGGCTTCCGACATGTTCTCGGCGACATCCTTATAGATGAATGAAAACACGGTAATCAAAAGGATCGGAAAGATCGTCAACAGAATGTGTCCGAGATAATCTCGACGCATCCGAACGAACAAATACTTAAGAATCATATGGCTTCACCGTCCCTGAGCTGTTTTCCCGTCAAGACAAGGAAAACATCTTCAAGATTCGGTTCTTTGGTCGTGACGCCATGAATACCGTCCATTCGGACGATCTCGAGCACTTTATCGAACTTTTGAACACCGGGATACATAACGACATGATAATTCCGATCGACTAAAAAGACTTCTTTGACATCCGCGAGTGCTTCGAGTTTCTTTTTCGTTTCGCCTGTCGTCATATCGACTTCGATATAGACGTGTTTTTCATTTTGTAGCGTCTGGATGAGTTCTCTGGTCGTTCCCTGTGCGATGATGTGTCCTTGGTCCATGATGAACACACGATCGGATATCGCCTGGACCTCTTCGATATAGTGCGACGTATAAACGATTGTCGTCCCCGCTTTCGCGATCTTACGCACGAACTCGAGAATATGGTTTCTCGACTGTGGGTCGATCCCGACTGTCGGTTCATCCATGATGAGCAGTTCAGGATCGTGCAACAAAGCGCATCCGATATTCAGTCGTCTTTTCATGCCTCCCGAAAATGTCTTCGGCTTGGCATTCAAGTGTTTCTCCAGCCCGATCAGTTTGGCGACTTCATGCATGCGTTGAAGCAATACGTTTTTCTCCAGTCCGTAGAGACTGCCGAAAAACATCAGGTTTTCTTTCGTTGTCAAGTCGTCATAGATCGTGATTTCCTGAGTGACGAGCCCGAGTCTCCTTCGAATGCTCTTATTTTTTCCATCCTGTTCGATTCCGAAAACTTCGATCCTTCCATCATCGATCGATGTCAGACCGATCAATGCTTTGATCGTCGTCGTTTTTCCAGCACCATTGGGCCCGAGCAATCCGATAATTTGTCCTTTTTGCACATCCATGTTCAAGTGATCAAGGGCGAGCGTTTCGCCATAGCGTTTGATTACATTTTCCATTTTGATCATTTTCAATCACCTCGCCTCTAGTATACGAGATGGTCATTCTTTTGAACAGTGACATTTGTCACGATTGTTGGGAAAAATACCGATCCTAACGATAAAAAAGCACCGTGGAAACCCAAAGGATTTCCACGGTACGCCTATTCGTCCGTTGAATCGTCGTTTTTGTCGGTCTCGCTTTCGCTTGTCGTGGAACCGGCCATCATCTGATTGAAGATTTCCTTGATCTTGTCTTTCCCAAGAAAAGGCAAGAGTGCAGCTTCTTGGAACCCTTCGATCTTATCCTTCTGAACGCGCTCATAGAGTTCCCCCACACGTTTTTTCGACAAAAACGGTAGTGCACTGTATACGTGTCTAAAGGTTTTGTTGTCGATCATCCGATTGACAAGACTTTCCAATTTTTCCTGACCGATAAACGGGTAAACCATGGCGAGTTCGACGTTTTCGACTTCGCCCGCGACGATCTTATCCGCGAGTTCATCGATTTCTTCTTGATCCATAAATGGCAATAGTGCGGCTAGCTTCATATTCTTTCATCTCCTGTTCTGTTTGTTGAAAGAGGGCCTCTCGGATAAAATGCCGTTGCTCGACCATATGATCCGATAGGGATAAACACCTTCCTTGTTTTTATTCATGGCGATCATCTGTTCCGTTCGACTTAACTGTGTAAACACCAAGTTCAGATCGAAATCCACGTTGCCCGATATGATCGAAGCGAATAGCACATCGCGCTCATCCGGACTGAGATAGGGCCACACCTCGATGATTTCCGCCGTTTCCCCTCGAAAAATGATTCCATCGATCACACGCCTTCGCTCCGATTTGGACAATAGATAGAAAATCCGCTCGATCTGCCGGTCTTTCTGACTGAAGAATTTCGTTATGACGGCATCTCGGGGATAGCTTTTGAGCATACCTTCGTAATCGGTTTCTTCGTATTCCGCCTGATCGAGGAGAAAATCGAGCGAAACGCCAAACAGTTCGGTCAGCTCGGATAGGATATCGATGGCAGGCATGCTTCTGCCTCGTTCCCATTTGCTGACGGCCTGTCTGGTTACGAATAGCTTCAGAGCGAGTTCTTCCTGTGATAGTCCCGCTTCCGTTCTGAGCGTGCATATCCTATTTCCGATTCGTTCGAGATCGAGCATAATCATCCTCCTTCACGCCTTTATTCTATCAAGCAATCCTTATCCGTTCAAGCAACCCTTGGTTGCCTAGTACTTATTTGGTTGAATTCATTGATTAGGCAACCTTGGTTGACTAATACTTATTTGGTTAAATTCAATTACTAGGCAACCTTGGTTGACTAGTTTAATCTCGGTAGATTCACTCGTGTCATGTAATCTAATGATATAATAAAAGTGAACAAGAACCTGGAGGCTCAATCATGAATCAATGGAAACCTCTACTCACCTATCATCTTGAAAAATATCCGAAAATGGAAAATCAAGATGTCTTTAAACTCCTATATCAAGCGTGTTTCGGTCCTTCTCATATGGGGAAATCCCCAACTCGCCAATCCCTTTTGCATCATCTTGAAATCGAACTGGAACAGGCAACCTATCACCGAAACACGTTGATGGTCGAACCGATCGGTAATCATTATCATCGCTTGTCGATCGAGTCGGTCTGTCGTGGTTTGATCACCCATGACGAACTCATCGATGCATTTATGAAATCATCTCGGCGATCCTTTTCTTGGGACATGGCCAGACATGCATTCCTGTCTGGTCTAGAAGACTATAAAAAGATTCTTATAAACGACGAGTCCGCACGCATCGCCTTAATCTCATATGAAACCACGTACTTGAAATCGGGAATCCGCGCCCTCCATCACTCCGATGTCTATCGCAGTCACTATTGCCCTCACTACCGAGTCATTCACAAGAATGACGTACCAATCGGTGTTAGACATCTCATGCAAGACTGTTTTTAGATGCCATAAATCGTGTTTATATAAGATAAAAGATGGCCGTCACCCGGCCATCTTCTTTTGTTTTAAAATTTCCTAAAACCCATTTTTACCTAGTTAATAAAATCGAAGAGATCCTCGAAGCTGTAATCACCGGCATCCAAATCTTCAAAGGATTCTTCTAGTTGGCTGAATAATGCCTGCTGTTGGACATCTTCCAGATCTTCGAAAGCGTTCAAAAGATTATCGATCGCTTCGGTCGTATCACCTTCCGGATCCGCGACCTCGGCGAGAAGGTCGTCGATCGCGTCATTGACTTCTTGAAAATCCGGGTCGGAATTCAAAACCTCTCGAACATTTTCAACGACTTCTTGGGCGATTTCCTGAATGTCTTCATACGGTAGATCGCTCAGTTCGACGCTAATTCGAAGCTTTTGATTGGCGACGCGAACATCCTGGATCGACATGCCGGCCTGATTCATCTGCTCGTCGAAGTCTCTGATGACGAATGCGCCGTCTTCAATCAGTTCGTTATCACCGAGCATCCCGAGAATCTCGTTCACGTCATCACCTTCAACTGTCACCTCTCCGGCCGCCAGGTCGATGATCTCGATTCTGAGATCTTTTCCGTTCATACTCGGTGCGGCATTGATTCTGATAATCGATGTGAAGGATTGACTCGGGTCGTCTACCCGCAAAATCTCAATTGGAATATGGACGACGAGTCCTTCGCCGATGGTCACATACGGGACACGGGCGATCATTTCATAGTTTTCCATCAGTTCGGTTCTTTGGACGCTTCCGTCTTCAGCGATCTGATCACTCATCATGTATTCGAAGATTCGATTGAGCGTAAACGCGTCAAGATCGAGATAGGGATTCGTGGATGTCGTATCGAGCGTCGAGAACACGAGTGAACTCGCGCGTGCCGCGAGTATTTCTTGCATGTGCAAATCATCGAGGATCTTGTCGTCTTCAGCGAGAATAAAGGGTTCGGTTTCATCTTTCATTCGTCCGAGTTTGAGACTCGCACCGATACTTTCGTCCTTGACCGATAAGTCGAGTAGTTCATTGTCATCAATGAATCGGATCAAAGCGTTCACCATTCCATACGTCTCTGGGTCCTCTTCAAAGGATTGGACGAGAAGCTTGTCGACATCGAGACGAAGCGTCCGTTCATCCGAATCGAAGGTGAGTGCTTCCCCAGTTTGACCCTGTAATATTTCATTGATGTCTGTTCCACCGAACTGCTTGAGACCCCATCCGAGCGTATTGAACGACCAGGCAAGCGGAAGATTGCCCAGATTGAACTTATCCAGTTTCAACACGACCTCTGACGTATCCATCGTCAGTTCGAACGTCAAAAGAATACTCGTCTTATACGTAAAACCCGCAACAAAAACGTGAATTCCCGTTTCGATTTCAATCGTGTCGTCGGCGAATCGAATCCAACTTCCCTGATACCCGTAGTATTCTTCCTTGACGACATAGTTTTTCACATCGTCGCTCGTGGCATCCTCACTCAAATAGAATTCATTTTGATCACGAAGAGCGGCGAGAAGCACGCCATTGGCTCGTTTCTGATCGAAGTTCAAATGAATCGCAGCATCCTCGTCTTCATCCGCGAGAAAACGATCGAACTCGTCATTCACCATCGTGGTGAGATCGATCGCGTCGGATTGTTCGAAATCCGCCGTCGGAATCGAGACATCCTTGTACATGATCGCGAGCATCGTGACCGGTATGATCAAGGATATGATAATCGGCAAAACGATGAGTTTGAAGAGTAGTTTCATGTATTTCACCCCTCGTATAATATGTAGTGTAGATTTAGGTCAAGGCCTATCTACATATCATGTTTTATAAGTTGAAGCCCTAGTGTTATAATCAAGTCAAGATATAACTA
>CAYUIK010000043.1:0-2013 GCA_964444805.1 uncultured Acholeplasmataceae bacterium
CCACTCTCGGAAAGCTTGACGCGTTTGACGTGGGCGACCTGGTCTTCGATTGTCATGTTCTTGTGGATGATGCCGATGCCGCCTTGTCTTGCAACGGCGATCGCCATCTCGCTTTCGGTGACGGTATCCATCGCGCTGCTCAAGAGCGGAATGTTTAGACGAATCGTTTTCGTCAGGTTCGTCCTTAAGTCGACGTCTCTTGGCAAGACACTCGAATATTTTGGTTCGAGCAAGACATCATCAAACGTCAGTGCTTCTTTGATTTTCATGTTTGGACATGCTCCTTTCTCTATTCCCATTCGATCGTACCGGGAGGTTTGGACGTGATATCGTAGACGACACGGTTGATGCCCTCGATCTCATTGATCATCCGCGTCGACAACAGACTAAGAACATCGTAAGGGATATGAGCCCAGTCGGCGGTCATGCCGTCGATCGACGTGACGGCGCGGATGACCAAGACGTGATCATAGGTTCTTTGGTCACCCATGACCCCAACGGTCTTCACCGGTGTAAGGACGGTGAAGTATTGCCATATGTGTTCCTTGAGTCCGGCTCTTGCGATTTCCTCATGAAGAATGGCGTCGGAGGCGGAGACGATCTTGAGTTTTTCCTCGGTAACCGCGCCGATGATGCGGATCGCGAGACCGGGACCCGGAAAGGGTTGGCGCGAGACGACGTCTTTCGGAAGACCGAGTCTGAGGCCGAGTTCTCGGACCTCATCTTTAAAAAGCATACTGAGCGGTTCGATCAGTTTTAGACGCATGCGCGCCGGTAATCCGCCGACATTGTGGTGACTCTTAATCGTATGGGCCGTTTTCGTGCCCGATTCGATTCGGTCGGTGTAGAGCGTGCCCTGGGCGAGAAAGGTGGCGTTCGGTCGTTCTTTCGTCGCTTCTTCGAAGACGTCGATGAATGTCTTGCCGATGGCTTTACGTTTATCTTCGGGGTCTGTAATGCCCTTAAGGGCTTCTAAAAAAGTCTTTTTCGCGTCGATCTTGATGACGTTCAGCTGGAAATGGTCGGCATAGACGCTCATGACTTTGTCCGCTTCGTTTTGCCTTAAAAGACCGTGATCGACGAAGATACAGGTCAGTTGCTTACCGATCGCCTTGTCGATCAGCGCTGCCGCAACACTCGAGTCGACCCCACCGCTCAGTCCGAGGATGACCTCGCTTTTTCCGACGGTCTTGCGGATGCGTTCGACTTCGCGATCGATATAGTTTTCCATCGTCCAGTTTTTTTTCGCTTCACATACGGCGAAGAGAAAGTTTTTAAGAAGGTCCTGTCCGAATACCGTATTTCGGACTTCAGGATGGAACTGGACACCATAGATCTTTTTTTCTTGATGGGAAAAAGCGGCAAAAGGACAGGATGCGCTTGCGGCGATCACGTCAAATTTTTCCGGTATTTTCGTAACGTGCTCTTTGTGGGACATCCAGACGATCGACTCAGCGGGAATGTCTTGAAAAAGCAGAGAAGGTCGTTTGATTTTCAGCCTCGTCGAGCCGTATTCGCGTTTTTCGCATGGCTCGACAACACCACCGAAATGTTTCGTGATCCATTGCATACCATAACAGATACCGAGAATCGGAATGCCCAGGTCGAAGATGGCATCATCGATTTCAATCAGGGCCTCATCGTTCACGCTGTTTGGACCACCGCTTAAAATGATGCCTTTGAGACCTTCAATTTTTTTCAGTTCATCCGCCGTGATGCTCGAATCTTTCAGTTCACTGTAGACACCGAAATCACGGATTCGTCTCGAGATGAGCTGGTTGGTCTGACTGCCGAGGTCGATGATGATGATCTGATCAAAAGTCATAAGTCCTCCTTGGGCCCTTTCACCGGTTTTGTTTGTTTCAATTTTACTCGAAAGGCCTTGAAATAGCAATGTTTTAGAAAGTCTTTGTTCCGTAAAAAAAGGATGTGAGCGATCCCCCCCTGATCGCTCACATCCTCGGTTCACCTTTTTTTGCGGATTTTTCCCAAGAATTCCCTGATGCGTATCTT
>CAYUIK010000044.1:0-43810 GCA_964444805.1 uncultured Acholeplasmataceae bacterium
TCCAACGCGCATAGAGCGTGGTATCTTCTGTCACGACATCCGTTTGGAAGTCCCAGGCTTCTGTTAAACTTTCATCCCGGAACCAACCGACGAAGTCATATCCGTCTTTTGTCGGTTCTTCGGGTTCATCGACGGATTCACCTTCGATCACGTCAATGGGATCAATCGTCGTTCCGCCATCAACATCAAACGTAACCGTGTGCAAAATTAGAATCACTTCGTTCCATTGCGCATAGAGCGTAGTGTCTTCTGTCACGACATCCGTTTGGAAGTCCCAGGCTTCTGTTAAACTTTCATCCCGGAACCAACCGACGAAGTCATATCCTTCTTTTGTCGGTTCTTCGGGTTCGTCGAGTCGTTGTCCTTCCCGAACCGAGACCGTGTCGATGGTGCTCCCCCCGTCGACATCGAACGTGACGTCAAAGTGTGGAAACGTCGATTCATCGATCCACTTCGCATAGAGCGTCAGATCTTCTAAAAGTGGATCATCGGGTAGTGATGTTGGGTCGAAAGGTTCTTCGAACGTCCCGTTGTCATAATACCAGCCGTCAAAGACGTAGCCTTCCTTCACGGGATCATCGGGTATATCCAAGCGATTACCTTTGGTATCGATCGAAGGAATCGCGGATCCGCCATTCGTATCGAATGTAATCGTATACGTTTCACTTTCGTCACATGACGACAACAAAAAAACCATGAGAACCAGTATGCTCAAATAGAAAACTCTTCGTTTCATTGGCACTGCCCCTTCCTAACTGCACTTTTGTCTAAATTATACCATGCCAAGAACCATGAACCATAAAAAAACCTTAAAACGAAATCGAGCAATGTTAGACCATCAAAAAAGGCTCGATTCCAAATCCGATCGGAGTCAAGCCTTGTATGTGCGTTTCTATTCTTCGGTAATCGAACCGTGGATGCTTTCATAGGCATCCGTAATCCAATCGGATGTGAAAAAATCGGTTAAATCCGCGATGATGGTCGTGTTCTCATCTGCCATCGACACACCGTTGAGTTCGAGGTGTGTCGCACCGAAGAGTACGCTACCCGTATCCGCGGCCCGTCCGTTTCTACCCACGGTTTGTGAGGCTCTTAAGTTAACGTCATCCGTAATGGTCAGATCCATCGTCTGTTCGTCACCGCGGCGAAGGATCGATTCGGAATCCCTTCTCGTATCATAGATTCCGAAAACGCCACCGATATTGAACGCTTTATAGACTTCGTCATCGAAGTCGTTCTTCTGGTGGTTGACCGATAGACTACCTTCAACGAAGACGTTTTTCACGGTCGCGTAATTACCGGCGATGAACCCGCCGACATAGACGGTATAACTGCCACCATCGTTGCCATCGGCCGTATTGAAGTCAAGGTCGACCGTCAGGTCACCGATGTGTTGAATGTTCTCGACGGAATAGGTCTTGTTTCGCGCATTGTTGTCAGCGACGACTCCACCAACATAGATGATGAAATCGCGGTTCATGTCACTATGCGTGCCTGCTTCAAGCGTAAAGGTCAGGTCAACATCACTCTTGACTTCCTTCAAAGTCGCGTCTTCACTGAGATATCCGACAGCACCGGCGACTTTGATTATTCCGTGCGACGTGCTCGTCAGATTGATCGAACTGTCTTCGATTTCTACGTTCGTAATCGATCCCTTATTCTCGCCGACGATCATCCCGGAATAGGCGCGAATCGTACTCGACGTCGTATAACTGATCATGGAGTTTCTGATCGTGATGTTTTCGATCTCCGCGGTCGAACTCGAAATGTATCCCGCTAAAATGCCGACGCGCGAGGATGTGGATTGTGGTAGGGGGTTTTCGAGCGTACCGATCGTCACCGTGTCCAAAACAAGGTCCTTGATCGACCCCGAGGATACGTAACCGAAGACGCCCGTATAAGTCGTGATGTCCGAGAACGTGATATTCGACAAAGTATGTCCGCCCCCATCGAATGAACCCATGAAAGACGATGTGAAAGGAGAAACGAAGTCGATATCCGTGAAATCCAAGTCGCTTTCAAGGACGTAGTTTCCGGCACGGTTGTTTTTCATGTCGAGAAACTGCTCGGTCGTTTCGATCGTAATCGTTTCGGTGGAAAGCGGTCTGAACGTCGTTTTGCCGATGACGAACGTGTCGCGACCGACCGTGGCGTGGATCTTGATCTCATAGGATTGGTCGTTATCGAGTCGCGAAAACGTAATCGATTCATATTCGGTGGCTGTCTTGAGTTCCCTTGAATCGGTCTGTGTCTGTTCGCCTTCTTTATATAGTCGGGCGAATACGCTTCCGGTTATGACTTCGTCGGGGTCGCTGACTTCGATCCCGAAGGTGATGCTATCGGTCGTAATCGATTCATCACCGATGATGACCTCGGCTGTCGCTGTCGTTTCTTCTTCGTTGTTTCCACAACCGATGAGCGTAAACATGACGATGAGAATGAGTGTTGCTGTTATCCATTTTTTCATAGTACACCTCTTAATTGATTGATCGTTTGTTTGAGTCGGTTCGTAACGCGTTTCCTACCGAGTAAGGCAATGGATACGGGGAGGCTCGGACCGTGCATATCACCCGTTGTGGCGATACGCAATCCCATGTAAAGGGGTTTACCCTTAATCTCCGTTTCCGTGCTCGTATCCTTGACGGCTTTTTCGATGGCATCGACGGAAAAATCGCTTTTATCGATTTTCTCGAGAAAACATTCGAGCAAAGCCTGACTTTCGTTTTCAATCAGGAAATCGTTCGCTTCCTCCGTGAGAACAAAGTTGTCATGGAAGAAGTCATGATAGAGTCGCGTGATCTCACCGATGTGAGTCATCCGGTCCTGGAGAACACTGACGAGTTCTTCGAGCCATGTATCACTGCGGATCTCGATGCCGTCCTTTTCGAGAAAGGGACGTGCTCTTTCGGCGAGTTCTTCGATCGAAAGTTTCTTGATGTAGCGGGAATTGATGTAGGCGAGTTTTTCTTTATCGAACATTGCCGGTGCTTTAGCGAGTCGCTTGGGATCGAATTGCTCGATGATCTTCTCTTTGGTAAGAATTTCCTTGTTGCCGGCTGGAGACCACCCGAGTAACGAGATGAAATTGAAGAGTGCTTCCGGCAAATAGCCCTTGCTCTCGTATTCGCTGATAAACTGGATGACGTTCTCGTCGCGCTTGCTGAGTTTCTTCTTTTCTTCATTGACGATAATCGTCATGTGTCCGAATTTGGGCACTTTCCAACCGAATGCCTGATAGACCATGATCTGTTTCGGCGTATTCGTGATGTGTTCTTCGCCTCTTAGAACGTGACTGATTTCCATGCTGTGATCATCAACGGCGACCGCGAAATTATAGGTCGGAATCCCGTTGTCCTTCAGGATAATCCAATCCTCGACATCCTTACTTGCGAATTTCAGGTGTCCCCGGACGAGATCGTCGAAGTGATACTCGACATTTTCGGGAACACGAAAGCGTATGGCGTAACGGTCACTGTCCTCGCGATAATCCTTGTAAGCGAATCCTTTTTCCAACAGGTCATGGGCGTATCTCTCATAGATCTCGAGACGTTCGAGCTGACGATAAGGACCATAGTTTCCACCCTTGTCGGGGGATTCGTCCCAATCGAGTCCAAGCCATTTCAGATATTTTAGCTGGGACGCTTCACCGGACTCGACATTTCGTTTGACGTCGGTGTCTTCGACCCGGATGATGAACTCGCCTTTGAAATGACGCGCGTAGATGTAATTGAATAGTGCGCTTCTCGCATTTCCGATGTGGAGCTGTCCGGTTGGACTCGGTGCGTAGCGTACGCGAACTCTTTCCATAGTATTTTCCTTTCTTGCGTGCAATATCTATTATACGATAGATCGCCTTAATTGACAATGATTATCGTTATTTACTCCCGTCTTTGACACCTATTTTTTCCAGGTAGGCTTTTATCTGTCTTCGGTTTTTGAAAACGACGACCTTGTCCGCGTAGACATTCTTGAAATACTTGATCAGGTTCCGTGAATTCTTTTTTCGACCGTTAAAGAGAATCCACATCAAAAAACTCAAGTTCAGTCGTTCCTTGCAGCCATCGGCGATACTGTCACGCTGTTTCTTATGATATTTGATCCGTCTGCCGATCGCACTGAACAGGCACTTGAACCTGTTGAAATCGAAAATGAACAGTTGATCACAGACAAGAAATCGTTCGACGGCGATATAGCGATACAGTCCGTCGATGATCCAGTCATCTTGTTTCATGAATTCCCGGATTTCCTGTTCGACGAGACCTTGATCACGTTTTTCCCAATTCGGTGCGAAAAAGATCCGATCGATGTGTAAAAGCGGAAAACCGTAGTGCTCATGCAATTTTTTTGCGAACGTGGATTTCCCGCTCGCCGAGTAACCGATAACCTGTATCTTCATAGGACCTCTATCCGTTCTTTCTTCTGAACCAGAGTTTGAATGATCGCCTGACATCCCCGTGTTTGACAAAAACAAATGTGAAGAGCGACAGGATCATGAAGAACGCTCCATAGGGGAAGAGGATGAGACGGCCGAAACGGTCCATGAGTATCCCGGAAAAAATGGGCGTGAAAATTTGTGAAAGCATCGCGGCGGAGTAATAGTAACCCGTATAAACGCCGACGTTCGACCCTTGACTGAGCTCCACGACCATCGGGTAGGAATTGACGTTGATCATCGCCCAACCGATGCCGGCGAAACCAATGATCGCCGCGACGAACCAAATCATGTCATCTTTTAAGAACACGATCGCCGCCATACCGGTAAAAGCCATGAGAATACCGATGATGACCATATTCTTTCTTCCGACCTTCATCGATAAGAGACCAATCGGTAATATCGAGAGAATAACGACGGCTTGAAAGACAATGAAGGGGTGTTCGTAAAAATCCATGTTAAGGACTTTTGGTAAATAATCGGTGATTTTCGTCATGACGGCATTGTATCCGGCATACCAAAGAAAGACGGATGCCAGAAGGAAATAGAGCGAGATCCTTTTCTCGCGTGAGAGCACGCGCGTATCGGTCGCTTCGTGATCAGCCATGTCTTCGAATTTTCGTTCTAAGGCCTGTCTTTCGGCAACGAACTTCGGTTCACGAACTTTCCATAAGAAAATGCCGAGTAACAAAAGCATGATGATCCCGACTGAAATATAGATTGCGGTCTGTCTCGCATAGGCGTTTTTATCGAGATCGCTGAACATGATGATGTTCACGGCGAGAATCCCGCCTGCCGCTCCCATTAGACTGATGATGGCGTTGGCCTTGCTGCGAAGAGGCTTAATCGTGACATCCGGCATGAGAGCAACCGCCGGTGAACGATAGAGCGCCATGCCTAGGAGGGCGACGAATAGGATCGCCATGAAAACAATGAAGGTCACGGGATCGTCTGCTGTCACTTCCCAAGCTCGGGCACTGAGATAATTGTAGTAGACATCCTTGATTATCGACTGATCCCGCATGCTCAAAGGCTCGTTGGAATCGGCGATTTTCTCCATGCGGACCCTTATCTCATCGGTCCACCGATTATAGTCATCCGCACTGATTAGGCCTTCCTGATAGCTCGCTTCCCGTTCGGTCACCATGCTATCGATGACGATATCCCAATGATCGGGATCCGAAAGATCGGCATTCTCGGCGAATGCCACGCCATAGTGTTCGGCGACGATGTCGGTCTGTTGAAGCGCGAGCGACTGTCGATGATCGGCAAACGACAGTGCCATGAAAGCGAAAGCCGCGATTACGGTCCCGATGATTACATAGGGCGTACGTCGACCGAGTCGTGCTTGCGTCTTATCAGAGAGCGCCCCGATAATCGGTAACAGGAAGACAGCCATGATGTTGTCGAGTGCCATGACGATTCCCGACCACGTTTGATTGAGTCCGAACTTGTCGATCAAGGCACGGGCAACGATCATGTCGTATGTCTGCCAAAAAAGGGAGATACCAAAAAAAATCAGTCCGATGAAAAAGATTTTCCGGTGATCCAATTTCATCTTGGAGATCCCCTTTCCTTAATACGATTATATCACGTATGAATTGCTGGTGTCACGCATGATTTCACTGTTTTCTCTATGGATGAAAGGAAAGGGACCCTGGGGTCCCTTGTTGAAATTAACGTTTTGAGAATTGGGGTGCTTTTCTTGCTTTCTTGAGTCCTGGCTTTTTCCGTTCTTTCTTGCGTGGGTCACGCGTGATGAGACCCGCCGGTTTAAGCGTCTTGCGGAGATCGGGATTGACCTCGAGCAACGCCCGTGTGATACCGAGACGAATCGCACCGGCTTGACCGGTTTTCCCGCCACCGTTGACATTGACGACGATATCGTACTTGCCTTCACTCTCGGTGAGTGTCAATGGTTGGAGAACGTCCAGACGTGTTGCTGCCGAAGGAATGTATTCTTCAAACGGACGACCGTTGATGATGAATGCACCCTTGCCGTTGGAGAGTATGACGCGAGCAACCGAACTCTTACGACGTCCCGTGCCCATATATTGTGCTGTTTCGTTCATGTTATACCTCCAAACTTTCTGGTCTTTGTGCGACATGCTTGTGTTCAGGTCCTGCATAGACGAACAATTTCTTGGCCATCTGACTCCCGAGCTTGGTATGTGGCAACATACCGATGATCGCTTTTTCGACCATGCGCGTTGGAAACTTCGCCATCACTTCTTTTGCTGTCGTGCTTTTCAAGCCTCCAGAATAACCACTGTGGCTATAATAGAGCTTCTTGTCCCATTTCTTGCCTGTCAATTTGATTTTTTCCGCGTTGACTACGATCACATAGTCGCCATTGTCTACATGAGGAGTGTAGGTGGGCTTATGCTTTCCTTTCAAAACGGAAGCGACTTCGGTCGATAGACGACCGAGCGTCTTGTCCTTTGCGTCAACGACGTACCACTTGCGTGTAATGGTACTTTCGTTCGCCATAAATGTTTTCATGTTGTTCTCTCCTTATTTTTGGGGTCAAATAAGGGCTAAGTGGATATACCTGTTCCTAAATGTACCTATGTAATGATACTATAAGTATCCGTAATTGTCAACCGTTTTATCGGTGTAGAGCGGTGAAATCCCCGTGTTTTCGGTACAAAACCGGTGATTATGCGAATACCGCTCGATTTGACTGTCATTTCCGTTCTCAATCGATTATACTTAAGGTAATCGGTGTCATCAAGGAGGTCGTCGGATATGTCGCTTCGTATCGAAATGAGAAATCATGTTCAAACCCGCCGGCAAATCCGGTCTTTCATGAAAGAACACGACGAAGGTGCCAACGCGCATTGGGGTGACAGACTCGATCTCGTCTACAAGAAATCCGGCCATGTCGTTGCCGGTGCCAAAGCACGGATCTTATGTGGAAACTGTTTCGTTTCAACGCTCTTCGTTATGCCCGATGAAAGACGCCAAGGATTAGGTTCATCTCTCTTAAACGAAATACGTGCTTTCCAAATGCAATCGAAAGCGTCGCTCACGACGCTTTCTACGCGTGACGTCGAAACCAAACGGTTTCTCGATGAACGTGGTATGGTCGTTGACGGACGCATACGTCACTGTCCGACGTCGCACACGCTCGCATTCTATTCCGGGACACCTCGCTTCAAAAAGGTCGATGTCATGCCTGCGAATACGTTGAAAAAGAATGCGGAGATTACAGGCGATGAATGGCAGGAACTAAATGAACGCATCGAGACCGAGGCAATCGCGCATGCACGCGTTTTCTCCGTCACGCTCGCCCTCATCGACGATGAAGGAAAGATGCGTGGTGGCCTGATCGGATCCGTTCTCGACAACTGTTTGGAAATCGAGGCTCTGATCGTATCGCCCTCCGTGCGAAAACAAGGCTACGGAAAAAGACTTCTTGAAACGATTGAAACCTACGGAAAAGAGCAAGGAATCGAGCGCCTTTTTGTCCGTCCTTTCTGTTTCCATGATCGCGCATTCTTGTCGCATATGGGCTATCGCGGATTCGATACGCCGTGTCATGCCGTATTAAGCAAATCCTTAAAGTCATGATGATCTTACTATGAAAAGACACGAAAGCTCATTTCGTGTCTTTTTGTAAAAATATGTGGCATTGCCTTTTCCAATCGTTTTTTTAGGATTTTTTTCGTTTCTGGTCGGCGAGGATCAAATCGAGTTTCTTGACGGGATCATAGCGTTCGAACAGGACTTCGGCCGTGCCGAGCTTTCGATCGGTCAGAAGACCGAATTCAAGCGATTCGAAACCCATGTCATCGAAACCAATCTGTTCTTTGATCCTGTTGGACGTATGGGGAATGAAAGGCTGCAGGAGGACCGCGACGAAACGGACCGTTTCGACGAGGTGATAGAGGATGTGGTCGAGGATGTCCTGTTCCTTGGGATCTTCGCTCTTCGAGCGCTTCCACGGTTCAGAAACATCGATGTACTTGTTGGCGTAACGCGCGAGCTTCACGACTTCTTCGAGTGCATCGGCAACGCGCAGACTTTCCATCGATTTACGCATTGCCGGTAATGCGGCAAGCGCCTTTTGCTGAAGACTCAGTTCGAACGGCTCAGCGAGAATCACCCGTTTGACGAACCCGTTCCGATACTTTTTGGCCATACCGATCGTTCGGTTGACGAGATTCCCGATCGTGTTGGCGAGATCCGTATTGTTTCGCTCGATCAACAGTTCATAGGTGATATTCCCGTCCTGAGCGAAAGGAATTTCGTGCAGGACATAGTAACGGACGGTGTCGACACCAAAGTATTCGACGAGATCATCGGTGTACATGACGTTCCCGACGGATTTGCTCATTTTGCCTTTGTCTACCAAAATCCACGGATGTCCGAAAACCTGTTTCGGGAGTTCGAGACCGAGGGCCAAAAGAATAATCGGCCAATAGATCGTATGGAAACGAAGGATATCCTTGCCGATGAGATGAACATCGGCGGGCCAGTACTTCGCATACATCTCGGTCGTCGGTCGATCAGGATGATACCCGAGACCGGTAATGTAATTGCTCAAGGCGTCAATCCAAACATAGACGACATGCCCTGGGGCGAAGTCGACCGGTACACCCCATTGGAACGATGTCCGGGAAATGGATAGGTCCGGAAGTGGTTCTTTCAGAAAGTTTTGGATCATCTCGTTACGGCGCGATTCCGGCTCGATGAATTCCGGATGCTTCTTGATGTGGTCGAGCAAACGCTCCTGATAAGGGGCGAGTTTCAAAAAGTAGGCATCCTCACTCGTCCAGACGACTTCATCACCCCCGGGACCCTTGCCGTCCACGATGTCCTTCTCGAGAACGAACGACTCCTCAGCGATCGAATACCAACCCTCGTATTTTCCTAAATAGATATCGCCTTGATCATAGAGTTTTTTGAAAATGGCCTGTACGGCGCGCTCGTGGTGATCTTCGGTCGTCCGGATGAACTGGTCGTAGTCGACGTGAACCGAGGCATAGATGCGTTTGATCTCGCTCGAGATGTGATCGACATAGGCACGTGGTTCCATATTCGCTTCACGTGCTTTCGTTTCAATTTTTTGGCCATGTTCATCGGTTCCCGTCTGAAAAAAGACGTCATAACCATCAAGTTTTTTGAAACGGGCGATCGCATCCGCTAAAATCGCTTCATAGACATTGCCGATATGGGGGATTGCTGAACTGTAGGCAATCGCGGTCGTCAGATAATAAGGTTTTTTCATGATGATCCTCCTCCTTTGAAAAATAAAATCGTCCTTGAAAAAAACATTCTAAGGACGAATCTCTCGCGGTACCACCTTAGTTCCGGAAAAAATTTTCCGGCACTCGAATTCCTTAACGCGGAACAAACGTCTTGGCCTACGTATCGACCAAAAGGCTCAAAAGCCATCTCGGACCGCCCATCGGTTCGTTTTCACCACCCACGAACTCTCTATCTTTCGAATGATACGGCCGAATCTTTCTCATTGCCTCTTCAATTAGTCATATTATCTTATAAAACGTCCGAAATTGCAAGCCCTATCGATCGATTTTGTAGGCCCGATAGACTTCGCTTTTCGTCATGTTCCGCTCTTTAGCGACGCGCTTCATCGCTTCCTTTTCATCCATACCCGCTTTGATATGATGATCGACGTGTTCGATGATCGACAGGGACATGACGGGATTTTCTCGTAAGTCCTTACCGAGAAGCAGGACGTATTCCCCTTTTTCATTGATCGGCAGCGACAGACTTTCTTTGAGTGTCGTTCGGGTGATCGTCTCATAGATTTTCGTGAGTTCGCGCGCGAGCACGAGCTCGCGGTCACCCAAACATTGTTCGAGCAATTCAAGGGTTTTTCTGACGCGGCGTGGCGACTCATAGAAAATGAGCGTTTCCCGGCGATCACGATAGGACAAAACGAGGTCTTTCGCATCCGACGCTTTTCTCGGTAGAAAACCGATAAACGTGAAGGGTGCCGTCATCAAACCGGACGTGACGAGCGCTGCAAGCAAGGCACTCGCTCCGGGAATCGCGACAACGTCATAACCTTCTCTAATCGCTTCGCGAACGACCTCATATCCAGGATCGCTTACAAGCGGCGTTCCCGCATCACTGATGATGGCGACGTCGTCGCCATGAGCGAGATCGGCGAGTATGCGCTCCTTTTTATACGTCTTGTTATGTTCATGGTAGCTTTCCAGATCGTTTCTGATGTCATAGTGCGCGAGCAGTTTCAAAGAAACTCTCGTATCTTCGGCATAGATCCGTTTGACATCTCTAAGCGTTTCAACGGCGCGAAAGCTCATATCCCCGAGATTTCCGATCGGTGTGGATACGAGATAGAGCGTCACCTTTTTATCCCGAAAACTTTCCTGTATCATGAACTGACGATGCGCATGGCGCGACTTTTCAAATCCTTTTCGGAATAGACCAGTCGCATCAAACGCTCTTTTTTCTGTTGATCGATCGAAAAGCGTTCCCGAACCTCTTCGAGTAGGTCGTGTTCGAGCGTATTGTAGAAATCGTCCAACAGCATGAGCCGCAGGAGGTTCAAATAAACGATTCCCCGAACCGTGACGCTTTCTAATGCAAAAAATACGAGCGTCTCATCGAGATTGTCGCTAAGTGAAAAATGGTACTCCTTATAAATATCTTCGCCGACTTCGGCCAACATCATGTGCAGCAAGCGGTTTTCAAGCATAGTCGGTGACCCGTCGATCGATGCCAGATGCAAGGCCAAATCAAGAAATTTCAGTTTTCCCTTTCGATCAAGTTGACTGAGAAGCATGGATTTCCCTCCCATATATAGTCTTTAGTTCATCGGAATACACGTTTTTATCTCGGTAGAGGATGAGCGGTGGATCGACCTTCAAGCCCGTTTCACCGTCTTTGACCCCTTGGATCAGGACGTGATTCGGTTGACGATCGACATACGGATGCACGAACCGAAGTCGTTTGACCTCGATGTTTTCTTCCTTGAGTTCTCTTGTGATTTCAAGGAGTCGCTCAGGTCGATGGATCATATAGAGATAGCCACCCGTCTTGAGAAGTCTCGCAACGCTTCTTGCGAGGTCCTTGAACGTAACCATCAGCTCATGCCTGGCGATGGCGCGTTCGTTGTTGTCGCTGATGCGCGCCTTAGCTGTCACCTTGAAATACGGTGGATTGGTCACGATGCAACAGACCTTTTTGATTTCCAAGTCCTTGAGATCGCCATGGATGACGCGAAGTCGGCCTGTGAGTCCGTTGAGTTCGATATTACTTCGCGCAAGGTCGGCGAGTCGCTTTTGAATTTCGACACCGATGATGTCGGCTTGTGTCTTTTCACTGAGCGCAAGCATAACCGAACCGGTTCCCGTTCCCAGATCGAGTACTGTTTTTGCTTTGGCGGGAATTCGCGCGAACCGAGAAAGCAAAATCGAATCGAGGTTGAAGGATTGGTCCCGATCCTGTAGAATCGAGAGGTTCGTACCGAGAAGTGTTCGGATCACGCGTCGTCTTCTTGTCTCGAGACGTCTTCGGCCTCTACCCACTCGTATCGTCCGTCATCCTGAAAACGCACGCGGACCTTCTGACCGATAATGTTGAGTTGAACAACCGTTCCCTTTCCGTCCTTCGTCATGACGTTATCCTTGAGATCCGGGAGCGTCTTCTTCAATCTCGTATAGGCATCATCCTCATACTTGATGCAGCATAAAAGCTTGCCGCAGACCCCGGAGATCTTTTGTGGATTTAGAGAAATGTTCTGATTTTTCGCCATCCGAATCGAAACGGGTTCGAACTCACCGATAAATGTCGTGCAACACAAGATCAATCCGCATGGACCGATTCCCCCGATCAATTTGGCGGCGTCCCGTGGTCCGATCTGTCGGAGTTCGATCCGGGTATGATAGACTT
This sequence comes from uncultured Acholeplasmataceae bacterium, assembly GCA_964444805.1. Lineage (GTDB taxonomy): Bacteria > Bacillota_I > Bacilli_A > Acholeplasmatales > Acholeplasmataceae > RECG01. The sequence goes on from CAYUIK010000044.1 coordinate 12,320, forward strand.
CACTAAGATCACGGACAAGACCCCGAAAATCGACCCGTGTCTCGGACTCGAAATAGATCAAGAGCCGCTTACGGTCAAGCGTATATTCAGCAGCAAGCACCTTGATTTCCAGCTTGTTCTTGATCGCGAGCACTTTTGTCTTGTTGACGATATCCGGTGCGAGCGACCGATTATAGTCGTATTCCTCGAGATCTTCGTCCGTCGCGATGCGTAAGATCGGTTTCAATTCCGCCGTAATCTCCGATTCGGTAATGTCCTTGAATAGGTAAACCTGACCGACTTCAAGGCCTCTCATCGTTTCAACGACGACGTGCTGATGAAGGTCGATCTCAAGGTCTCCATATGAAAAATAATATTTCTTGCCAGCTTCTTTGAACTGGACGAGTGCAACATTCATACCTTCACTCCTTTGTTTCCAGTATGCTCGCAATCATGTCGAGTGCGAGCATCAGGTTGATGTTATAGACTTGTTTTTTTAGCAAATCCTGGATACGATCGATCATCCGATTGATTTGCAAAACGGACATCCTTTCGCTATGGCGATGGATATCTTCCCGTAAAAAGGCGAACGCGATCGGTTGGTTCATCTTGGCGTGAACGAGATCGAGAATGTAGATCAACAGAACCTCGAGAAACGTTTTGAAAAACGCGCGATCCTGGACGAGAAACTGTCCGTTTTCGCTAAAATGAAGGATCATCGACGTGTCCGTATCATCCCAGATCGCGGACATCTTCGACATGAAATCGACCAATAAAATAAAATTCGGATCCGTCGATAATTCGATGGCTTCATCGAGATCCCTCGTCACGTAGGGCGTAATCGAAGCGAGCCGTTCTTCGATGCCTTGTTCGATCAAATAGCCCTCGAGTTCTTTTTCGTTTGGACTTTTGAGTTTCACGATCTGGCTTCTCGAGACGATCGTTCGAAGAACGTCGTCCACGTTTTCGGTCAACAAAAACCCATGGACGTTTTCATTTTGCGGTTCTTCCATGAACTTCAGCAGACTGTTGGCGGCACTTTTCGTCAAGCGGTCGACGTGTTTAATGCAGTAGATTCTCGGACCGGCTATGAGCGCGGTCTTAGAAAATTCTTCCTGTAGCGCCAGAATCTGTTCTTTTTTGACTTGCAGCCCTTCCGGTTCGATTACCATGAGGTTCTGAGCCTTACGTTCATGGATGCGGGTCTTGAGACGATCGGATTTCCCCTGATACCGGCTCATGATCATATAGGCGATATCGAGGGCAAGTTTCGTCTTCCCACTTCCCTTGGGTCCTGTCAACATGTAGAGGTGAGCGAGACGATCTTTTGCAATCGTCCGTTCGAAAAAACGATACGCATCGTTCATAAAAGATCACGAATCTCTTCCAAAATTTCCGCGGCGAGGTCATCGAGGGACTTTGCGCCATCGACGATGCGAATGCGGTCGGGGAACATGTTGGCAACTTCGTGATACCCTAGCCGAACCTTGTGGTGGAAGGCCTTGGACTCCTGGTCGAGTCGGTCGAGTGCTTTTCTTTGAGCGATCCTGCCAATCCCGACTTCCGACGCGACGTCGATGTAAAACGTCCGATCAGGCATGTTTTCGGTTGCGTGTCGATTGATTTCTAAGATGAAATCGAAACCGAGACCACGCGCGTACCCCTGATAGGCGAGTGAACTGTCGATATAGCGGTCACAAAGAACGATTTTACCCTCGTTCAATGCCGGCAAAATCACTTCATCGATGTGCTGAGCGCGCGCTGCAGCGAACAGCAATGCTTCAGCATGAGGCGTAACGCTTTCATATTTGGGATTCAACAGGACATCACGAATCGCTTCAGCGACCTTTGAACCACCCGGTTCCCGGGTCGTCTTGATATCCAAGGTACGACCAAGCTTTTCACGGATCACTTTGATCAGCGTCGTCTTGCCGGAGCCTTCTCCGCCTTCGAATGTGATGAACATGGCCACACCTCCCTTATGGATATTATAACACGCATGCGCGCCGTTTTTTACTCAATATTTGACGCGTACGAGGAAAAGCCCTCGTGCTTCCGCCGTCTTTCCGGCGAGTTCGCGATTCTTCGTTTGGAAAAGATCATCAATGACTTCCGGTTCGATCTTGTGTTGACCGATTTCGATTAACGTTCCCATGATGGAACGGACCATATAGCGCAAGAAACTGATCCCGTCAAAAGTGAACACATAGGCTTTCTTCGTTTCCTTGAGTGTCAGGCTGTGAATCGTTCGAACGGTCTCTTTCCCTTTCGTGTAACGACAAAAGCCTCTGAAATCATGCGTCCCCTCGAACTTGGGTAAAAGGTCTCGTACGACTTCGATATCGAAATCGGGGACGTATGTTTCATATCTGCTGTTGAACACAGTGCTCGGTTTCTTGGCGATGACATAACGATAGATCTTCCCCTTGGCGCTATGTCGAGCGTGAAAGCGCGCGTGGACGGGTTTGATCTTCATGATACGGATGTCATTGGGTAGACGCAAATTGAGCGCACGAATCCATATTTCCGGATCGAGATCGAGCTCTGTTTCGAAGTGAAAGGGCATCTTCAAAGCATGAACGCCCTTGTCGGTTCTGCTCGCGCTATGGATCGTGATCTCGGTCTGAGTCATGAGACGAAATGCTCGTTCGATCAGTGTTTGGATTCCAAGGGCGTTTTTTTGTCGCTGAAACCCGTGATAGTTCGTCCCGTCATAGCTTACGATTCCCAAATATTTCATAGGACGACCTTGACCGTGATGATGGTTGCGAGAACGAGGACGGATACGGCGAGTACCGTGTAGTCCGACATACCGATGCGGTAGGCGTCGATCTTCGTACGTGGTTGTCCGATGACATAGCCGCGAACTTCCATGGCGTTACCCAGGTCCTCGGCTCGTTTGAAGGAAATGACGAAAACGGGGATGAGCAGCGAAATCACTTGAACGATCTTTTCCTTGAGTTTGCTTTCCTTAAAGTCGACGCCTCGTGAAGCCTGTGCTTTCATGATCTTTTCGGTTTCACCGAGAAGTGTTGGGATATAGCGCAGCGTAAGAGACAGCATCATGGCGATGACGTCGACGGGCATGCCGATCCGTTTGAATGGACGAAGAAGCGACTCCACGCCATAATTGAGATCCGTCGTCATCGTTGTAAACGTTAAAAGCGACGTTAAAACAATGACGTTGATGATCCGCACGAAAATGAATCCGGCCCGAAGAAGACCTTGATCATAGATCCTGAGCGTATAGGATGTAAAGGACACATAGGGCAAGAGCGCCTGCAAAACGAAGATGCCAATGACGGTTACGAAGAAATAAAGGACACGCATTCTAACATATTTCTTGGACCAGTTATAAAAAATGATGAGCAGAATGATCGCTAGAACGCTCGTAAGCGAAAGATACATCTCAATCGGAGCGACGACGAGCGTGCCCGTACTGACATAAAAGATCTGAATGAAGAACGTGAACGTCAAAAGAAAAACAATGGGACGCAAACCGTTTAAGACTTTTTTTAGGGGCACGCGCGTCGATACCGTCAAAAGTCCGATACCGAAAAACAGCCCGAGCATCGAAAAGATCGGTACCGGATCACTAGAAATCGGAATAACGAAAATCGCAACGAGAAGAACGATCATGCTAAAAAGCTTGATTCTCGGGTCGAGCCGGTGCATCCAGGAGTTTCCGGGAATGTATTGACCGATCGTGATGTTATTCATGACTCGCCTCCTTCAAGTAAGCGAGTAAGCTCTCGTAGTCGTATTTGGGTTGATAAGGCATTCCGATTTCCTGTTCGAGGTGTTTTAAGATCTTGAGTGGTGTCGGAAGGTCGAGGTGGAACGATGAAAAATCGGCATGGTCAAAAAGGTCTTCTTTGTTGCCGTCAAAAACGAGGCGCCCCTCTTGCAAAACGATGATGCGCTTGGCGTGTTCGGCTACGAGGTCCATGTCGTGTGAGATCAGGATGATCGTTTTCCCGTGTTTCTCATGGAGCTCGCTAAAAATCGCCATGAGATCGTTTCGCCCTTTCGGATCGAGTCCTCGGGTCGGTTCGTCAAGAACGAGGATCTCCGGTTCCATGGCGAGAATACCGGCAACGGCGACACGGCGCATCTGTCCCCCGGAAACTCGGAAAGGAGATTGTTCGAAAAGCGACTCATCGATTCCGACGATCGCTGCCGCTCGTTTCGCTTTCTCGAGCGCTTCCGCTTCCGTGAATTTGAAATTTTTCGGTCCGAACATAATATCCTTGATGATCGTCTCTTCGAAAAGCTGATACTCCGGAAACTGGAATACGAGGCCAACTTTCTGCCGCAAATAATTGATCTTTTCCTTGCGTCTGGGTGGCAGACTGTGACCGAATACAATGACGTTTCCTGTCGATGGCAAAAGAAGCGCATTCATATGCTGAACGAGCGTTGATTTCCCCGAACCCGTATGACCGACGATCGCGATGAACTCATTCTTGGCGGAAATTTCCAAGTCAATGTGTTCCAAAGCATCATAGCTCGTCTTAATTCCGGGATAGCTATAGCCTACGTCTTTAAATTGTATGCCCATAGTGCCTCCGTAATCCGGTTATCCATCGTTTCGTCACGCGAAACGGCATTGTGAAGCTTGATTTCAAAAGGGAGTTCAAGGTTCGATGACCGAAGCAGGTCTTCCTCCTTGAACACATCCTTCGGTGTCCCGGACAAAATGAGTTTACCATCCTTGAGGACCATCAGTTGATCGCTCAGGGATGCGAACGACAAATCATGCGTAATGGTTATGATCGTCTTTCCGTATTGCTGGTTCAGCATACGAATTAAAGCGATGATCTCGCGCGTCCCTTCGGGATCGAGCATCGAAGTTGCTTCATCGAGTATGAGTATGTCCTGTTCCATTGCAAGAGCTCCGGCAATCGCGACCCGCTGTTTCTGACCGCCCGATAGCTGATGCGGTTCCTTGTTCAAATACGCCTGCATCTCGACCAACTTGGCGTAATGTTCGACTTTCAGAACCATATCGGCATGTGGCATGCATTGATTCTCAAGCCCGAAGGCGATGTCGTGACGAACCGTGACGCCGACGAACTGATTATCGGGATTCTGAAAAACAATGCCGATTTTCTTTCGTATCTTGGCGAGATTCTCATCATCAAGCAACATGCCGTCGATGAAAATTTCACCCCGATCAGCAACTAAAAGACCGACGATCAGCTTAGCGAGCGTCGATTTCCCTGATCCGTTATGGCCTAAAATCGATACCCAAGTTCCCTTGGATACCGCAAGATTTATGTCGCTCAAGGCCTCATCTTGGCCATTATAAGAAAAACTCAAGTTTTTAACATCGATCATTTCAAACACCTTCATTTCATACAAACGTATTATATCACAGGACGGCATATTTAGCACTCGAACCGTCTTTAATCTCATGCAATCGATCGAATTATTAGAGCCGACTGGCTTCCATGATTTTGGTTCGAGTTAAATCAATAGAAAAACCCGCATAAAACCGCTATAATGGTTTTAGATGTTGAGGTGAACATGATATGATCATTCATTTGAATCGTACGAATTTCAAATCCGAAGTTCTAGATAGCGCTATTCCCGTTTTAGTCGACTTTTGGGCCGATTGGTGTGGTCCCTGTCATCGATTGACACCGATTCTCGAAGAACTCGCGCGTGAAGTCGAAGGCAAAGCGAAGATCGCCAAACTCGACGTTGACGCGGAAGAAGCAATCGCCGACGAATACCGGATCATGAGTATGCCGACGCTCGTCGTTTTCGACAAGGGCGAAATCAAGGATACGATGATCGGTCTCAAGTCGAAGGATGCGCTCAAGCGCTCGCTCGGTTTATGAAACGTATCGTAATCATTGGCTATGGTCCGGCCGGGATCAGTGCCGCCATTTATCTAAAGCGCTCGGGATTCAATCCATTCGTCATCGGCAAGGATTACGGTGCTCTCGAAAACTATCCGAAACCGATCGACAATTATTATGGTCTGACCGCTCCGAAATCGGGTAAGGAACTCATCGAAAGCGGAATCGAACAAGCGAAAAGACTCGGTATCGACGTTGTTACCGATACCGTCATCGGTCTCGATGAGAGAGATGGCATTTTTGAAATCGAGACGCTTTTGCATACATATCGGGCGTATACCGTTCTCCTAGCAACCGGTAAACAACGGACAACGTTGGATATCCCCGGTTTTAAGACGTTTCGCGGCAAGGGCATCAGTCTCTGTGCGACTTGCGACGGCTATTTCTACAGGAAAAAGCGAATCGGACTCATCGGCTACGGAGCCTATATGAAACGCGAACTGGAATACTTGCGTCGACTCTCGGACACAATCACCGTTTTCACCCATGGTCACGCACTCGACGATGACATCGGCATACCCATCATCAGGGAAAAGATCGAACGTTTCGAAGGTGAGACCCGGATCCGTAGGATTATAACCGAATCTTCTTCCCATGATATCGATGGCGTATTCATCGCCCTTGGTGCACCGAGTACGGTCGAGTTCGCCACTCGGCTCGGATTGATTACCGAGAACGACCGAATTCGGGTAAGTGACGATTATCGCACGAACATCGATGGATTGTTCGCCGCTGGCGATATGATCGGTGGGCGGCTACAAATCGCCAAAGCCGTCTGTGACGGTATGAACGCGGCGGATGCGATCATCCGCTATCTCAAATGAATATGATGACAAACAAAGGGGCTCGCGCTTGGCGGGCCCTTTGATCATATGAAACATTCGATCGTGTTCATGATCTTAGATAACACGGATCGCTGATACTCGTGATCGAAACAAGAAATCGAATGGTTTATCTTTTTCGATTTTTTTTTGAGATGAAACGACACGTGTAAGAAAATCCTCATGCCCGATCATTGGATCTAACGATTGGATGCATATGCATCTCATATTTCATATTTGTAGTTTATAAATGCTCCCAAAACGATGAGCCCTACCATCGCCATACCGATGAACTCGAGATATGTTCCCAGAAGCGTCACGAGCAAGAGCCCGGACACGATCTCGATGTTGACGACGATAACGGCCTGCTTCGCGGTGGTTTTTTTACGAATGGCCTGGATCTCCATCAGGATGATTGCAGTCGCACAGACCAATACGAGTGCGATGATCAGATTACCGATTACAAAATAGTGATTCGAGATCAGGGCATCAATCCCCGTAATCGGCACACGGGAGCGATCGCTCTCATGGTAGTTGAATCCTTTCGCGAAATACGACAGAATGATGACGGCTTGAACAAAAATCTGAGCCATTCGATAACGCATGACTAGAGTTTCGTGTCGTCGACTCCGTCAAGGTAGTCGCGAATCGGTTTGACGATCGTTTTCACGGTACCCTTTTCAAACGGGTTTTTAAGATCGGCCGATTCAAGCAATTCGAGAAAACTTCTCGAACCACCGAGTTCACAAAGCTTGAGATAGCTTTGAAGCGCTTTTTCACGGTCATCCTGATGCATCATCCAATACTGGAAGGCAACCACTTGTGCGAGCGTGTAATCGATATAGTAGAAGGGTGCTCCGAAAATATGTCCTTGACGGAACCAGAACGTACCCTTTTCCAGGAAGGCATCATCGCCATAATCCTTGTAAGGAAGGTACTTCTTTTCTAACGTACGCCAGAGACTTTTCCGTTCATCCGGTGTCATATTCGGTTTTTCATAGATATGGTGCTGGAACTCATCGACCAAAACGCCGTAGGGTAGAAAGGAAATCGCGCCGGCAAGGTGATTGAACTTGTATTTTTCGGTATCTTCTAGAAAGAACTGATCGATCCACGGCCAGGCGAGAAATTCCATGCTCATCGAATGGATTTCGGCAGCTTCCATCGTCGGGAACCGATAATTTGGGATATGATGACGACTGCTGAATACTTGGAAAGCGTGTCCCGCTTCGTGGGTTAAAACGTCGACGTCGTGCGCCGTTCCGTTAAAATTCGCGAATATGAAAGGTGCTTCATACTTCGGAATATACGTGCAATAACCTCCGCCTTGCTTGCCGGGTTTGCTGTCGAGTTCGAGAAGGTCGTGTTCGAGCATATAGTCGAAGAATGACGCTGTCGCATCCGACATTTCATGATACATTGTTTTTGCGCGTTCGACAAGCCAGGGCCGATCGCCTTTGGGTGTCGGGTTTCCGGAGAGGAAAGAAAGCGCGAGATCATAGGACTTGGGGTTTTCAATGCCGAGTCTCTTGGCTTTACGGTTACTGAGTTCGGTTGCCAGAGGTACGATATCGTTATAGATCTGGTCACGGTAAACTTTGACATCCGTTGCGTCATAATCGGTTCGACCGAAGCGGTCGTAACCGAGTTGAACGAAGTTCTCATAGCCAAGTTTTAAAGCGATACTGTGACGAACTTTGACCATCTCATCATAGATCCGGTCAAGATCGGATTCCACTCCGGCAAAAAAACCGGATACGGCGAGTTGTGCCTTATGCCGTACGTTGCGATCCTTATCCTGCATGAAGGGACCCATCTGGCTCAGATTGTACGTCTTTCCCTGAAACTCGATTTCCGCTCCGGCGAGCAATTTCGAATATTCCGTCGATAGTTTGTTTTCTTTTTGAAGTTCGGGAATGATTTCGGGAGAAAACGTCTTTTGGGCGAGTTCGCCCTGACGAAAAATCAATGTGCCGAAACGATCTTCGAGTGCTTTTCGGTGTTCGGATTTGAGTAGTTTCTGTATGAACATGTGGTCGTATTGTTGAAGATGAGGATGGTTCTCATCGAAAAAGTTTTGCTCTTCCTCATAGAACGAATCCTTGGTATCGACGCTGTTTCTGATCGATACGAGTGTCGCCATCGAATCGATTTCATCGGTGAGGGCGAACATGGCTTCGACCGCTTTGATCTCCGTTTCTAGATCCTTGCCTTCACCGATTAATGCGATGGTTCGTTCCATTTCGGTCTTGACGCGATCGAGATCGGGTCTTTCGTATGCAAAATCCTTGAATTTCATCGGTTTTCCTCTTTTCTATGCGTATTGTTTTTTCCTTGGTCCATCAACGACTGCGAGCATCGTGACATTCACGCCGTTTAGGTTCGTCACGAACGTGTTGCTATCCGTAGCATCCAATCCCCAAATTTTGTCAACGAGTTCGGGGTGATCGATGAACGGGTTTCGGTTGTTCTGATAGGTAGCGATGACATCGTTTCGATTTCTTTCGAAGTCATCGACCGGATCATCCGCGTGCCATTCGAGCAGGACGTCGAACATCGCCATCTGATACGTTCCCGGAGTTTGGCTGACGAGCTCGAGATGGTCATACATCACGACCATATAGAAGAGAATGCGGGCAACATCGCCTTTGACTTCATCCCTCGGTTCATAGGACGAAGTACTCATAAAGTCGTCATAATACTTGTTCCCGCGGCTACCGTTCTCACTCGTTAGTGCCGGTTTTAGATTGTGGAGATCGGCACCTTCGTGACGGCTGCTGTTGTTGGTACTGACACCGAGTAGCGATTGAGGCCAGACGTGCTCCCGGTTCCAAGTCGCACCGAAATCCCATGTGCCATCGACCGATTGGTTCGTATAGACGAGGATGACGTTGTTCGGGTTGTCGGGATCCTGATCGCTGATATTGAGAATATAGCGAGCATCCCCGTAGGACTGCATGGTGACGCCGAAGTTGACGATGTCATTCAGTTCGAGGAAAAGGTCATCGCCGTAAAGGCCGTCGATCCCTTCATAGTATCCGGTATAGGTCGTATCGTCTGTCCACACCGCGTAAAGCGTGATGTCTTCGGTAATCGGATCGGAAAAGTCGAAGGCCATGCCGTCCTCGTCTTCCCATCCGTCGAGCGTATATCCGGCACGGTTGGGATTCGGTGGGTATACGGTATCTTCATATTTGACGTTTTCCACGGATACGGCGACCCCCTCGCTCATAAACGTCACGTCGTAGGTCAGACGGTCGTAGTAGATTTCAAGTACGAGCGTTTCTTCGACGGAAATCGTTCCGTCAGTCGTACTCGTCGAAGAAACCGTGAAACCGTCCTGTGCTTCATCGAAGGTGATCGTTTCACCGACATACCCCGTATCGGTCACGTATCCGTCCAGGACATAGCCGGACCCGCCGATCATTTCTTTATAGAGTTCGATGCGGTATTCGGCTCTTTCAAAGACGGCATAGAGGGTGATGCTCGAGGTGATCGGTTCGGAGAAATCGAAGAAAACATCCGAATCGGTCGATTCCGTTGACCACCCGAGAAAGACATAGTCTCCCTGATCCGGGTCATCGGGCCGATCGAACACCTCTTCGTCTTCGACGGTCCATGTCGATATGTAACCGAGAATGTCCAAAGTCACAACGTGGTCATCGGTGCCGAGCACGATGAGATCGAAAGCCTTCTGTCTCGTATCGCTGTCGATCTTGACCGACAGGTAGAGCGTCACTTCCGTATCGACATCCGGTCGTTGGACGGTTCCGTTGACGTTGATGATATCCGGATCGGAACTCATCCATTGAATCGTCACGTCATCCGAATTCAAGTAACGGAAAGGCAAGGTGATGTCTTGCGTAACGTGGTTTGCGTCATCCCCAGAGGCGAATTCGATCGTAAGTGATTCGATGACCTCGTCGACATCATACGGTGAGGATTCGTCACATGATACGAGCACGAGTGCCAGCATCACGATAAAAACCAATTTCATGTATTTCATTTGTTGTCAACTCCTTGTTGATTTTTTCTCATAGAAAAAAACAAGCCGAGGCTTGTTTTTAAACGAACTCAATAATCGCCATCGGCGCACCGTCGCCACGTCTCGGCACGGTTTTGATGATACGGGTGTAACCACCGTTGCGTTCCTGGTAGCGTGGCCCCAACTCCGAAAAGAGCTTTTGAAGGGCGTTCTGTCCTTCCTTGACTTCTTCGAAACGAACGGTTTGTGCCGCTTGTCTTCGAGCGCTCAAGGATCCCTTCTTGGCCAACGTGACCATCCGATCGGCGAGTTTCTTCAATTCATATGCTTTCGCTTCCGTCGTCATGATCCGTTCATTGATGATGATATCGGTCACGAGATCGCGTAGCAAAGCTTTTCTTTGGTCGCTGTTGCGACTTAGTTTACCATAAGCCATGATTTACTCCTTCTCCTCATCGTCGTCAAACTGCTTCGTGTCCTTGGTAGACGAGTTCTCGAATTCGAGTCCGTGTTCCGCGAGTTTTTCCTTAAGTTCCTTGAAAGACTTCCGGCCAAGACTCCTGAACCGCATGACATCCTCTTCCGTCAGACGAATGATTTGAGCAACCGTATAAATGCCCGAGCGTTTCAAACTGTTGAATAGTCGTACCGAGAGATCGAGTTGCTCGATCTTCATTTCCAATTTCTTATTGACGGGTTCGTCTTCTTGCTCGTAGATGTAGTCGTTATCCGTTTCCTGGCGACTGATATCGACGATGACGTTGAAATAGTCGATGAGCATCTTCGCTGCTTTGGCGAGTGCTTCTTTGGAGCTGATCGCACCGTTCGTTTCAATCTCGATCATGAGCTCATCCGCGTCACCACGTGTTTTTTCAACATGATAGGATGTGCGTACTACGGGCGTATAGATCGAATCGATCGGAATCACGCTCTTTTCATTTCGGCCGAACACCTTGTTTCGCTCAGCACTGACGTAACCGACGCCACGACGAACGGTGACTTCGAGAGAAATTCGTCCGTTTTCCGCGAGTGTCGCGATAACCTGATCCGTATTCACGATCTCGAGTCCGTCGACATGTGCGAAATCGGCTGCGGTTACCTGACCGGGTCCGGTCGCGTACAATTCGAGTGTTTGTTCATAATCCGGGTCTTGGGAATCGGTCGTGAAAATGATCTTCTTTAAGTTCAATACGATGCCCATGACGTCTTCGATGACGCCTTCCATCGTGGTGAACTCATGCTCGACTCCGTCGATCTTGAGATTCACGATTGCCGTGCCCGGAAGTGATGACAACAGGACGCGTCTGAGCGCATTGCCGAGGGTAATCCCATAGCCACGTTCAAGTGGTTTGATGATGAAGCGCCCCTTGTTGCCGTCCTTCGAAACTTCTTCAACGGACGTTGGCTTTTCGAACTTTAAATCTTTCACAAGCTACCCCTCCTTCAAATTAACCACGTGGACGTTTCGGTGGTCTGCATCCATTGTGCGGTACGGGCGTAACATCCTTGATCGCTGTGATTTCAAGTCCTGCCGCTTGTAGAGAACGAATCGCCGCCTCACGTCCCGGGCCGGGGCCCTTAACGGATACTTCTACTTTTTGCATGCCGTTGTCCATTGCTGCTTTGGCTGCTGCCTCAGCGGACATCTGTGCAGCAAACGGAGTGGACTTCCTACTCCCTTTGAAACCGAGTGTTCCCGCGCTACTCCAAGTGACGGCATTCCCATCCTTGTCGGTAATCGTCACGATCGTGTTATTGAACGTCGTGTGTATGTGAGCGATGCCAAGGGGAATATTTTTTCTAACCTTGCGTTTCGTTGTTCTTTTGCGTGCCATGTTCTATTCCTCCTTATTTCTTTCTAACCGAAGAGGACTTGCGACCCTTGCGCGTAAGCGCGTTGTTGCGCGTGTTCTGACCGCGCACAGGTAGTCCTTTACGGTGGCGAATGCCTCGATACGAACCGATTTCCATGAGTCGTTTGATGTTGAGCGTAACTTCACGACGCAAATCACCTTCGAGCGTAAAGTTCGTCATTTCCGCCCGAATACGATTGAGTTCATCTTCAGATAATGTCTTGACACGCTTCTCTTCACTGACTTCCGCGTTTTTCAAGATCTGCTTGGCCCTAGAAGGACCAACGCCATATATGTATGTCAACGATACGACGACGCGTTTGTCGCGCGGTATGTCGACGCCTGCTATTCTTGCCATAAATCCTCCTTAATTAACCTTGTCTCTGATTATGTCTACGATTCTTCTTGTTAATGACGTAAACACGTCCTTTACGGCGGACGATGATGTCATCTTCACTTCTTTTTTTGACTGATGCTCTGACTTTCACGTGCATGTCCTCCTTATTTGCGGCGATACGTGATTCGGCCGCGCGTTAAATCATATGGTGACAACTCTACAGTAACTTTATCACCAGGTAAAATGCGTATGTTGTGCATGCGGATTTTACCAGATACATGAGCCAATACGATGTGTCCCTTTTGCTTGATCAGTTCTACTTTGAACTTCGTATTGGGCAGCACTTCGATGACGCGTGCTTCAACTTCAATTAAATCATCTCTTGCCATGGGCTCACTCCTTTTTTAGGGCTGTCAAGATCTCATAGCCGGTTTCCGTAATGACGATCATATGTTCGTAATGTGCGCTCGGTTTGCGGTCGAGCGTCACGGTCGTCCAATTGTCCGTCAGAATATCGACCTCTTTCGTACCGAGATTGACCATCGGTTCGATACAAAGTGTCATGCCCGGCTTCAACAACGGTCCTTGGTGCGGTGGTCCGAAATTGGGAACATAAGGGTCTTCGTGCAATTCGCGTCCAATCCCATGTCCCGTAAACTCTTCAACGACTCCGTATCCATAAGGCTCAATGAACGAGGCGATCGCGTGTGAGATATCCGATACGTGATTACCTGGTTTCGCCATCTCAAGCCCTTGATACAAGGACTCCAATGCAACGTCGAGGAGACGCTTTATCGCGGGTTCCACCCGACCAACCGGATATGTCATCGCCGAATCGGCGTGATACCCTTTGTACGTGACGCCGATATCGAGACTGAGAATATCACCGCTTTTCAGCGTTCTTCTGTTTGACGGTATGCCATGCACGACAACTTCATTGATCGACGTACAGATGGACTTGGGATAACCCTGATACCCTTTGAATGAGGGCGTCCCACCGCGTTCACGAATGCTTTGTTCGGCTCGTCGTTCGAGTTCTCCGGTCGTGATGCCTGGTCTAATGAACGGTTCGAGCATGCGTCTCGTTTCGGCGAGTATTTGACCAGCTTGACGCATCAAACCGATTTCTCGTTCGGACTTAATCTGAATCACGTGTCCTCACCCAAAGCTTTTTGGATGGCCCTTTTCGCGTCTTCAATCGTACGGCTTCCATCGATGATTTCGAGTACATTGCGGCCCCGATAATAATCGACAACCGGAGCAGTCTGGTCAAGATAAATATTGAGGCGACGGCGAACCGTGTCTTCCATATCATCGGTACGTTGAATCAGTTTGCCGCCACAGGCATCGCAAATGCCTTCTTTTTTCGGTTTCCGATGAACCACGTGATAAACCGCTCCACAGTCTTCGCAGACGCGTCTACCGGCGATTCTCTTAATGATCAGATCGCTCGGTGCCGTGATATTGAGGACGGCACTGAGCTTCCAACCATGGTGTTCGAGCATGTCATCGAGCGCTTTCGCTTGAGCGATGTTGCGCGGATAACCGTCGAACAAAAATCCTTTTTCCACATCGGCATGCGTCAGTCGCTGGCGTACGATTTCATTCGTGATGTCATCGGGTACGAGTTCACCACGATCAATGTATTCCATGGCGATCTTGCCGATCGTACTGTCTTCTTCGAACAACTCCCGGAATATGTTCCCTGTTGAAATATGCGGAATGTCGTAACGTTCAAGGAGAAATTCGGACTGGGTTCCTTTTCCCACGCCGGGAGGACCCATTATGATTATTCGCATGGTATCATCCTTCATTATTTGAAGATGCCACTGTACTCCGTCTGACTCGCATCGGATTCGAGTTGTTGAGTCGTTTGAATTGCCACACCGACAATGATGAGAAGACTCGTACCGCCGAGCGTAATCGCTTGCGCTTCGGTGTCATTGAAACCGAACACGATCGAGGTAATAATCGGCAAAACGGCAAGTATAACAAGGTATGCGGCTCCGATGACCGTAATCTTGAATAAGAGCTTCGCAACATAATCCTGCGTGTCCTGACCGGGCCTGACGCCAGGAACATAGGCGTTCGACTTCGACAAGTTATTGGCTATTTTTTCGGGATTGACCATGAGGAATGAATAGAAGAACGTAAAGACAACGATCAATCCGACATATAGAATGAATCCAATCGGTTCCTGATAGTTGAAGGCTGTCTGAAGCCATCGCATGAACCCTCCGGTCGCATCCCCACTATTCGTAAAACCTACGACCGTAAGTGGTATGCTCAAGATGGTTTGTGCGAAAATGACGGGAATAACGCCAGCACTATTGATTTTCATCGGAATGTTTGAATCCGACTTGCCTTGGCGATTCGCATATTGAACGGGTATCTTCCGCGTAGCGATCTGCATATAGATGACACCGAAGAGAATCCCAAAGTATAGCAACAGGATGATGATGAACCAGACGATATCCCATCCCGTTCTCATATCGTTTGCGATATACTTCGACCACAAGGTCGTCATCATGATCGGCAAACTCGTAACGATCCCGGCAACGATCAGAATCGATGTTCCGTTCCCGATACCTTTTTTCGTGATGAGATCACCGAACCAAATCGCAAGAGCGGTACCAGCCGCGATGATAATCGACATATAGATGTAGAAGACATAGCGATATTGTGTGATGAGAGCGGGTTCGATATCGGCGCTGATGACGCTACCGTTAACGCTAATCCCGAGAATCAGGGCGAACCCTTGCAGGAAAGCGAGACCAATTGCAATATAACGCGTAATCTTGTTGAGTTGGGCCTTACCGGTTTGTCCCTGTTCGCTCCATTCCTTGAAGCGCGGAATGACCATCTGCAAGAGCTGAATGGCGATCGATGCCGTAATATAGGGGGAGATTCCGAGTGCCATGATCGAGAATCGTTCGAGCGCCTGTCCACTGAAGTTATTCAGGATTGCGACAAAGCTTCCGCTCGTCGTCATGAAACGCTTGATCGACTCGGCATCGAAGAGTGGCACCGTGATGTGGCTCAAAACACGGAATACGAGAAGAATCAAGAGCGTGAACGCGAGTCTCAACATGACTGTCTTGTTGCTTAATATCCGTTTAATTCGTAACCACACGTTAAATCACCTCGACTGTTCCACCGGCTTGGGTAATCGCCGCTTCCGCAGCTTTCGAGAAAACGTTCGCCTTGACATTGAGCTTCTTCTCGAGCTTACCATTCGCCAGTACTTTGACACCGGATTTCAACTGTTTGATCACGTTGCGCGTAATCAAAACATCCGGAGTAACCGTTTCGCCATCTTCAAATTGATTCAATGAAGAAAGATTGACAATAGCGAACTCTTTGCGATTGATGTTTTTGAAACCTCGTTTAGGAAGTCTTTGGAAAAGTGGCAGCTGACCGCCTTCGAAACCGGGACGGGGACGTCCACCCGAGCGTGCGAGCTGTCCGTGGTTACCTCTTCCGGCCGTATTACCCGTTCCACTTCCTGGTCCACGTCCAATCCGTTTCCGATTCTTCCGAGCACCTTCGACAGGCTTTAATTCGTTTAGCATGGGTATCCTCCTCACTCTGTTTCTTTCGTTTCAATCAGATGCGCGATCGTGTTTATCATGCCACGAATGGCATCGTTATCCTCTTTGACAACGGTTTGACCAACTTTTTTCAATCCTAGTGCGTGAGCTGTCTTGACTTGCTTGGGGAGTCTTCCGATGAGACTCTTTTTCAGTGTCAGTTCGATTCTCATTTTATCAACTCCGATACTTCGATTCCGCGCAGCGCAGCAACCTGATCGAGCGTACGCAGATGCTTCAATCCTTCGAATGTCGCGCGTACCATGTTGATCGGTGTACTCGAACCGATCGATTTCGACAGGATATCATTATATCCCGCGAGTTCGAATACGGCGCGGACTGCACCACCGGCGATGATACCGGTACCTTCGGAAGCGGGCTTGAGGAAAACCTTACCTGCTCCATAAACGCCTGTCACTTCGTGAGGAATCGTCGCTCGGACGATCGGAACGTGCATCATGCTCGCTTTCGCATTTTCAATCGCCTTCTTGATGGCATCAGGTACTTCCTGAGCCTTGCCCGTGCCAAAACCGACCTGGCCTTGCTTATCGCCGACTACAACTAAGGCAGCGAAACGGAAACGACGACCACCCTTGACAACTTTGGTTACGCGATTAATCGAAACAACGCGTTCTTCAAATTGCTTGTCTTGTTCGTCTTGTCTATAATTCTTTCTAGCCATGTTCGCCTACCTCCTTAGAATTTGAGTCCTGCTTCACGTGCCGCTTCCGCGAGCGCCTTGATTCGTCCGTGGTATAGATAACCACTGCGATCGAAGACGATTTCGGTTACGCCACCAGCAAGCGCCTTTTCGGCGATTAATTTACCAACTGCTTTCGCTGTCTGGATATTCGACTGCGTAAGCCCTGCTTCCTGACTGCGAGCACTGAATAGCGTCGTTTGTTCGACATCGTCGATCAGTTGGACATAGATCGCGCGGTTCGAACGATACACGCTCAGTCGTGGACGTGCTGCAGTTCCTTGAATGTTCTTGCGGATGCGAAGATGACGTTTCTTTCTCGTCACATTTCTTGATAACTTGTTAATCACAGCATAGTCCTCCTTTACTTAGCAGTCTTTCCGGCTTTACGCGGAACATATTCATCGACATAGCGAATACCCTTGCCCAGATACGGTTCAGGCTTGCGGACGCTACGGATTTTGGCGGCGAATTCCCCGACAACCTGCTTATCGATACCCTCGATGCGCACAGCGGTATTCTTCGTCACTTCAACCTTGACGTGTTCGGGAATCGGTAATTCGACTGGGTGCGAAAAACCCATGGACAGAACGACCTTGTTTCCCTGGACGGCGGCACGATAACCGACACCGCGTATCTCCAATTCTTTCTTGAATCCATCGGTAACGCCCTTGATCATATTCGCGAGCAAGGCACGTGTCGTACCGTGGATTTTCTTCATGAACATTTCATTGTTCGGACGTGCAACCGACAACTCGGTTCCATCCTGTACGATCTTCATTCGTTCATTGAAACGGAATTCAAGTTGCCCTTTCGGACCCTTGACGACGACGTCGTTGTCGGGACTGATGCTTACCGTTACCGTAGCAGGGACTTGAATCACCATTTTACCTATACGTGACATAATATCCTCCTTCTACCAAACGTAAGCGAGCACTTCGCCACCGACTTGCGACAAACGTGCATCACGATCGGTCATAATACCCTTAGATGTCGAGACTAAGGCGATGCCGAGTCCATTTAGAACGCGTGGCAATCGCTCAACTGGTGCATAAACACGAAGTCCTGGTTTCGATATCCGTTTTAGACCCTGGATTACACGGCCTTTTGTTTCCGTGTACTTGAGCGTCACGACGATTTTGCCTTGTGCTCCACTTTTGACGACCATATAGTCGACGATGAATCCCTCTTTTTTAAGAACCGAGAGAATATCGACCTTGAGACGGGAAGCAGGCACTTCTACCTTTTCATGACGCATGTTATTTGCGTTACGAATACGCGTCAGCATATCCGCGATTGGATCAGTCATAACCATGTTTCTTCCTCCTTAATTACCAGCTTGCCTTCTTAACACCTGGCAATTCACCTTTGTGTGCCATTTCACGGAATTTGAGCCGTGATAAGCCGAACTTGCGCATATAGCCGCGCGGACGTCCATCGATTGCATCTCGATTGCGCAAACGCGTTGCGGATGCATCGCGTGGCAATTTTTGGAGTGCCTGATAGTCACCCTTGGCTTTCAATTCTTTGATGCGATCGCGATATCTTTCAACGACTTCGCGTCGCTTCATATCCTTGACGATTTTCGATTTTTTTGCCATGTATGCCTCCTAATTTTTAAACGGCATGCCGAGTTGACTGAGCAAAGCTCGTCCCTCTTGATCGGTCTTTGCCGTCGTAACGATCACGATGTCCATACCACGAACTTTTTTGACTTTGTCGAGACTGAGATCCGGGAAAATAACCTGTTCCCGAACGCCTACCGTGTAATTGCCCCGCCCATCAAAGGCGTTTTTGGAAATACCACGGAAGTCACGAACGCGCGGTAGCGCGACGGAAATGAGCTTGTCGAGGAAATAGTACATGCGTTCACCGCGTAGCGTGACTTTCGCACCGATCGGCATGCCTTCTCTGAGCTTGAAGTTCGAGATCGACTTCTTTGCCTTCGTGACGACTGGTTTTTGACCCGAAATCAACGTGAGCTCTTCAACCGCGTCATCGAGAACCTTCGGATTGAATACCGCGTCTCCGACACCCATGTTCAAGACGATTTTCTCGATTCTCGGCGTTTCCATGACAGACGTATAATTGAACGTCTTAATCAGTTCGGGTTTGACAACATTTTCATAGATTTCTTTGATTTTACTCATGATTGTTCAAACTCCTCATTTATCGATTTGTGTTTTGGACTTGGTTGCGAAGCGAACCTTCTTGCCCTCTACGACGCGATAGTAAACGCGTGTCGGTTGACCGGTTTTAGGATCGACGAGTGCGACGTTGGAAGCATGAATCGGTGCTTCCTGTTCGATGATGCCACCCTTGTCTTCACCTTTGGTCGGACGCTGATGCTTCTTGACCTTGTTGACGCCTTCAACGATGACGCGGTTCGTCAAAGGAAAAACTTTGATGACGCGTCCCGTTTTACGAGTCTTGGTTTTCTCGCCCTTTTTATCCACCACGAATTGATCGCGTCCAGCAATAATCGCAACTGTGTCTCCAGCTTTTATTTTCATAGACGGACCTCCTTATAACACTTCGGGAGCGAGAGATAAGATCTTCATGAAGTTCTTTTCTCTAAGCTCTCGTGCCACGGGGCCGAAAATACGTGTTCCCCGTGGGTTCATATCTTCTTTGATGATGACTGCTGCATTTTCATCGAACTTAATGTATGAGCCATCCGGACGACGAAGACCATGTTTGGATCGGACGATCACCGCACGAACGATCTCACCCTTTTTCACGAGTCCCGCTGGCGTTGCCTTCTTGACTGTGACAACGACGACATCACCGATATTGGCATAGCGACGGCGGGTTCCCCCGAGAACCTTAATGACAAGGACTTCTTTAGCGCCACTGTTGTCAGCAACGACTAATCTGCTTTCTTGTTGAACCATTGTTCTGTATCCTCCCTATACCAATTCGGCCTTGGCGACGACTTCCAATAGACGGAAGCGTTTGGTCTTGGAAAGGGGGCGTGTTTCCATGATCGTCACCTTATCCCCGATACCTGCCAGACCTTTTTCATCGTGCACGTGAAACTTTTTCGAGACGCGAATGCTCTTGTGATACAGACGCGATTTTTTATATGTTTCAACAACAACGGTAATGGTCTTATCCATCTTGTCGGATACAACTGTTCCCGTATATACTTTTCTTAGATTACGTTCCATCGTATCCTCCTTATTCATTGCGTTCACCGATGATTGTCTTCATCTGAGCAATCGTTTTTCTAACCTGTCCGATACGTGCAGTGTTTTCAAGTTGTCCTACTGCGAGCTGGAAACGCAAATTAAACAGCTCGGCCTTCAATTCGACGATTCTTTTTTCCAAATCGGTCGTCTTGAGTTTTCTGATTTCAACAGCTTTCATTACGCCTGCTCACCTCTTTTAACGATCTTCGTCTTAATCGGCAATTTGTGCGACGCCAAACGCAACGCTTCCTGGGCAACGCCCTCGGAAACACCGTTCACTTCGAACATGACCTTGCCGGCCTTGACGACGGCGACCCAATGATCGGGTGCACCTTTACCGGACCCCATCCGCACTTCGAGAGGCTTTTTCGTCTTTGCCAAATGCGGAAAGATATTGATCCATACTTTACCAACACGCTTCATGTGGCGCGTGATCGCGATGCGGGCAGCTTCAATCTGGCGATTGGTAATCCAAGCGCCTTCTTGAGCGACGAGCGCCCAGTCACCGTTAAGAATTTCATTCCGGCCTTTGACCTTACCTTCGTAGCTGACGCGATGAGGACGACGGAATTTCGTTCTTTTAGGCATTAACATTATCTTCGGCCTCCTCTTTTACGGTTGCGTCGATCGAATTGCGGTGTCTTCTCATCCAGTTTGCGCAAGTTTTCCTCGCGCGTCTGGCCGGGAAGGACTTCCCCAGTGTAGATCCACACTTTTACGCCCAGCGTTCCGTAAGTCGTTTGTGCATTGATCGTCGCGTAATCGACATCGGCACGGAGCGTATGCAGAGGAACCTGTCCCTCTGAGTAACCTTCGTTACGCGCCATTTCCGCGCCACCGAGACGACCGGATATCAGCGTCTTGACACCTTTGGCTCCAGATTTTAGAGCGCGTTGGATCGCGATCTTTTGAACGCGTCTAAACGATGCGCGGTTTTCCAACTGCTCGGCGATGCTTTGAGCAACGAGTGATGCGACACGTTCCGGACGCTTGACTTCAACGACGTTGAAAATGATATTCTTAGGTGTGATTTTCTGTAATTTGTCAAGTGCCTTTTTCTTTGTTTCGGCATCTCTACCGATGACGACACCCGGTTTTGCAGTATGTAAAATGATTTTGATGCGGTCTTTTCCGCCTTTTCCTTTTAGACGCTCGATTTCAATGTGAGAAACAGCGGCTCTTTTGTAGAAATCATTGAGAAATTTACGGATTTGCGCGTCTTCCTTGACGAGTGCTGGTACCATGGACTTGTCCGCATACCACTTGGATTCCCAAGAGCGAATGATGCCGAGACGCATGCCTACCGGATTAACTTTTTGACCCATGCTTCTTCACCTCTACTCTCTCTCAGCAACGACCACAGTCACGTGGCTCGTCCGTTTTTTAATGATGTCGCCCTGGCCTTTGGCCCGTGGCAACAACCTCTTGATCCGTACACCTTCATTGATGAACGCTTCTTTGACATAAAGGTTTTCCGGATCCATATTATCGTTGTGCTCTGCATTTGCGATCGCACTATTCAACACCTTGAGAATAATTGGCGAAGCGGCTCGTGGTGTAAACATCAGAATCGCTTGTGCTTCTTTAACGTCTTTCCCACGAATCAGGTCGATTACTAATCGAGCCTTACGTGGAGTGACGCGAACAGTTTTAGCGGATGCTTTCGTTTCCATCATATCTCCTCCAATTACTTCTTCTTGGCTTTCTTGTCATCTTTATCATGTCCGCGATAGGTACGTGTTGGGGCAAATTCGCCAAACTTGTGACCAACCATATCCTCTACGATATATACCGGAACATGCTCTTTACCATTGTAGACGGCGACTGTATGTCCAACGAAATCGGGGAAAACCGTCGAACGACGCGACCACGTTTGAATTACTTTCTTAACATTCTTTTCATTTTGTTCACGAACCTTCTTTAATAGATGTTCGTCACAAAATGGACCTTTTTTTACTGAACGTGCCATATTTTCCTCCTACTTCGTGCGTCGACGAACGATTAGATCGTTAGACGCTTTTTTGTTATTACGTGTATTGACGCCACGCGCTTTCTTACCCCATGGGGTCATCGGTGATTTGCGTCCGATTGGTGCTCGGCCTTCACCACCACCGTGGGGGTGATCGTTCGGATTCATAACCGACCCACGAACCGTTGGACGCACGCCCATATGTCGTTTCCTACCGGCCTTACCGATATTGACGAGTTCATACGTTTCGTTACCGACGGTACCGATGGTCGCCCGACACGTTCCGAGAATTTTGCGCACCTCACCCGACTGAAGTCGAACGAGTACGTATTTTTCCTCACGTGCGAGAATTTGTGCAGAAGCACCAGCACTGCGGGCAATCTGTCCGCCCTTGCCGGGGTGTAGTTCGATGTTGTGAACAACCGTACCGACGGGAATGGTCATGATCGTCAATGCATTACCTACCTTGATGTCGACGCCAGGTCCGGAAATGATTTCCATACCGACCGTAAGACCTTTTGGAGCGAGAATATAGCGCTTTTCTCCATCCACATAGTTAATCCGTGCGATATTCGCTGTTCTATTCGGATCGTATTCGATCTCGGCAACTCTCCCGATGATGCCGTCTTTGTTGCGTTTGAAGTCGATGACGCGATACTTTCTCTTCGCTCCACCGCCGATATGTCGGACGGTGATCTTTCCGTGGTTGTTTCGTCCACCGGAACGAGAGAATGGCTCGAGTAGTGACTTTTCAGGAGTGGTTGTCGTGATTTCGTCGTACGTAAGTACGCTCATGTTGCGCCGACCATTTGTCGTCGGCTTGTATTTTTTAACCGCCATTGTGGTTAAACCTCCTCTAATCTTTCACTTTACACTGTGAAGGCGTCGATACGTTGACCTTCAGCGATCTCGACGATGGCTTTTTTATAAGCCGGTCTGTAGCCTTCGTACTTACCCATTCGCTTGAACTTACGGCGCATATTGATCGTATTGACCGAGAGTACGTTGACTTGAAAGATTGCTTCGACTGCCTTCTTGATGTCGACCTTGTTCGCTTTTTTATCGACCTTGAACGTGTACTTGTTTTGGCTCTCCATCAAACGGTTCGTTTCTTCCGTAATAATCGGAGCCTTCAATATATCGTAATACCTATTCATTACCTAATGCCTCCTCAATCGATTCAACCGCATCTTTCGTGAGGACCAGATTCCTGCAGTTGAGCATGTCATAAACGCTCACATGATCGACCTGAGCAAACGAGACATAGGGAATGTTTCGTGCCGCGCGAATCGTGGCATCATCGAACGTTTTGACGACAAAGAGCGTCTTTCCTTCGATTTGCAATTCCTTGAGCATGTTTGCAAAAAGCTTCGTCTTAGCTTCCTCGAACTGCAACTGATCAACTACCAAGAGTTTGCCTTCCTTCACGTGATGTGAGAAAGCAGAGCGCAAGGCGAGTTGTCTTACCTTTTTATTAATCTTGACTCCGTACGCACGAGGTGTCGGACCGAACACGATTCCACCGCCGCGCCATTGGGCCGAACGGATCGAGCCTTGACGGGCTCTACCTGTTCCTTTTTGTCTCCACGGCTTTCTACCACCACCGGAGACTTCTCCACGATTTTTGACATCATGTGTCCCCTGACGCATCGCTGCTCTCTGAGCGTTAACAACCTCATAGAGGGCTTGTTGATGAGGTTCGATTCCGAAAACATAATCGGATAAGGTTAATTCAGCCACACGACTACCGGCTTGATTCATGAGATCTACTTTTGGCATTGTAACCCTCCTCCTTATTGAGTGCTCTTAGTGGTTGACTTGACGATCACAAGACCCTTATTCGGTCCCGGAACGCTTCCACTAATGAGCAATAACTGTTGGTCCTTGTCGACGCCGATGACGCGAACGTTTTGAATCGTCACTCTTTCAGCGCCCATATGACCCGGCAAATTCTTTCCTTTCAACTTGCCTTTGACCGCGCCCATCGAACCTGGACGACGATGATATCTTGATCCATGCGTCATCGGTCCGCGGTGCTGATTGTGTCTCTTGATCGAACCTTCAAATCCTTTACCTTTTGAAGTGCCCGTGACATCGACATATTCACCGATGGCAAACATGTCGTTTGCAACTGCGTCGCCAACTGCGAAATCCGCCAATTCGTTTTTCAGCCCTTCTTTAAAGCGAATCTCTCTAACGAAGCGCTTAGGTGCCGTATCGGCTTTTTTCACGTGCCCTTGTTCGGGCTTGTTACTTAATTTTTCCCGTTTCGACTCGAATCCGACTTGTGTGGCGACGTATCCATCTGTTTCCAACGTCTTTTGTTGCAAAACCACATTATCGGCCACGTCGATGACGGTAACTGGAATGAGCACGCCGTTTTCATCGAAAACCTGTGTCATGCCAACTTTTCTACCTAAGATTCCTTTGGCCATGTTCTTACCTCTTTCTGTTTCTATTTCTTGAGAACGATATCGATACCTGAAGGTAGATCGATATCCATCAATGCACTGATCGTTTTTGGATTGGGATCAACGATTTGAATCAGACGCTTATGCGTTCTCCGTTCGAACTGCTCACGTGAGTCCTTGTTAACGTGGGGAGAACGTAAGACCGTGAATATTTCCTTTTCCGTAGGAAGCGGGATTGGACCTTGAATAGTCGCACCCGTGCGCATCGCACTATCAACGATCTTTTTGGCGGCTTGATCGAGTAAACGATGATCGTAAGCCTTTAAACGAATCTTGATAACATCTTTCTTTGCCATTTGATAAGCTCCTTTCGCCTATAATCTGGTATAGACTTGCTAGATGGAAAAACCCGATACGTAGACAACGGCTATCCGTGTATCGACAACCTCCCATTTCACAGCCTGCTCATTTAGACGAGCGTAATCAATTATACAAAAAAAGGGCCGCAATAGCAACCCTTTTGGTGTAATTTTATTCGTTTTCCAACTTTTTACGGTTTTTTGCTGCTATAACGCCTTTTTTTCGTTTTTTCGCACCTGACGGACGGTTGTGTCGTAGACTAACGCATCGGCACGTTCTCCGTTTTTCATCACTTTTCTGTGTCCTTCTTGCGTTATTCTTTGTCTTTCCTACTCGCGTTTCTTCTCTTCGAGTAACTTCCGCTCTTAACAACTGCGTTCACTTTCGGCTTTTTGTTTTAGTGCCGCTTGTTTATCTTTTTCGCGTTGTTCCGCTACGCCGATATATCGTCCTTTATTGGCAATGAATTTTGCGATCGTCGGTTCGAGTCTCCGCATCTTGGTTACGGGGATGACGATATTCCGATAACCCATTTTTAAGAAACGATCAAGAACTTCCGGTTGGCTAAGAATATTTCCAGCAACGAAGTGTTCAATATTTGACAATCGAAAATGTTGATGAACATCGGCGACATCGCGATAATACGTGTCGAAAAACTCCTTTTTATTGAAGTGTTCGTATCGGTCGTGGTCCTCATCAACTTCCTCGATAAAATCATTGAGTCCGATTACAGCAAAATCCATGTTGAAGTAGTGTTCGTATCGTTCCATTGCCGACTCAGTCTCAAACATGAAACCGATTCTCGGTAGCGGCAACTCGAAATGTTCGAAAACCTCTTCGATCTTTCCTCGCCACTCGAGCACTTCACTTTCCATGCGAATCATCGGAACAATGATACTGATCGGTCCGTGTACCGACGCTTTGGCGATCGCAATAAGATTTTGATTAAACAGTTCGAGATAAGTGAAAAAGGACATGTTATCCGTATAGATCGGATCGATGAATGGCGTCGGCCTCTGCGGACGAAAATCGGGAATGCGAAAATAGACTTCTCGGCCATTCATCTTTTTGATAATATTCGTATATATTTCCGTTTGTTCTTGAATCGTCGGAATCGCACCCTTCGTTACGTAGAGATATTCCGTACGTACGAGGCATACTCCATCATACCAGCTTCCTTGAGCGATGCGGTCGATGTGTTCTCCGCCGATCGTCGGGGCAAAGAACTTGACTTTCCGTCGCGTGCGATCAAAGCTCGGTTTTTCATTCAATGGATACAAATATTTCTTGACAAGCTTGCGATAGTCTTTGACACTTGAAACCGAAGGATTGATGATCAATTTGGACCGGAAGGTATCAATTAGAATTCGGTCACCATTCTTGATCTGTTCATCACTGAAAATAAGCGGCATTTCGAAGATCTGAACAACCGAATAATCGATGTGATCAATTTGTGCCCTGTATTGTGAAACGATTGCCTTGACACGCTTGTTGAGCCGGAAAAGATGTTCTTTTCGAAATTCATTGACGACGAGGATGACATCATAATCGATGTCTTCAAGTTGTTTTTGTAAAAGAAGTCTGTCAATTCGAATCAGCATGCGACTGAGAAACTGACCACGTTCTTTTCGCAGCTTAGGAAGATTGTTTTGATACGAGCTCCACATCCATTCCGGACAATGCTGCTCACCGATACGAAATGCCTCGCGGAATGCCATTGTTATATTCAGACGATAACGGAAAACGAGTCTTTTGAAAATAGCCTTGAATTCTTTCGTGCCGATTGGCGCCCATATGTAGTCTTGCATGACTTCGGTGCCGTAGATTCGGTCAATCAAACGATCACCGATCATACTATAGGTCACTCGTTCTTCCGCTATGAAGTCTTCAATAGAATCATAAATCCCATTTAATTCTTCATCCGTATAATCATGATTTATCTCATCGCCATTGTAGACGATCGCTTTCCCGAGAGCCATACCTTCGTGAATGATCGCTTTATCAATACTGATTTCTTTTTGTCTTTTCATTATCTATATACCTCAAGATTTATGTTGGATTTTTTAAATACGAGTCATACAGAATTGCATACAACCATGATCTGAAAACCCTGAATCCAAATAAATCCTTTGAACGTCTTCTTGCATAGTTTGATCAGATAATAATAACCTTGCATCAAAATAGGTCGTATATCAAGGAACAACCTGGATGGCAATACTGACAGGTATTTGGCGTGAATGATTTTAAATCGTTTTCGGCATGAGAAAAACAATAGACACTCGTTCATGGCTCCCTCCCAAATTTGTGATGAGCTGAATGCTATTGTATCAATTTTACCAAAAATATGATTAAAAAGCAAATTGTTTTTATACTGAATATTAATATATTTGTTATCTATCAAATAGAGTGTTAATCGGTCGTTTATCATTATTTTCGACAACTACTTTTTCAAATATCCCACAATAAAAAAAAGAACTTCATGACTGAAGTTCGATTTTATGCTTTTATCCCTTTAGAATTTCTCTTTAAAATACCTACTAATATTTTCCAATGATTTAAGAAGCACAGTGTCCTTTTCGATTTCCAAGTCGCAAAAAAGAGAATCAATCATTTCATCATGAAAATCATCATGGATTTTTAATACCTTATGGGCTTCATCTGTAAGCTTTAATAAGATCTTTCGCCGATCGTTGTCATCACGGTACCTAGAAACATAGTTCTTGCGTGCAAGAACGTTTATGGAAGTTGTGAGCGTTCCGAATGTAACACGTAATCGGTGTGCGACATTCCCCATTGTAGGAACGTCGCTGTTTCGAATAGCCTCAAGGACATGCACTTCGGTCATAGACAGTTTGACACCACGCTCTTTGAGCGTACTGTTCTCTATGCTCAATATGTGATTAAACACGTCGACTAGGAGTTCATTGATCGTTTCTTTTGCCGAACCCATAACGCACCCCATCCTCTATACGACAATATACCCCACACCGAGCGTTCCGGGTCCTGCGTGGGCACCGACTACCGGCGTCAACGGAACGAGTTCTATTGTCAGATCTTCTTTGATCTCCATAAGTTTCTTTTTAATTTCTTTGGCCTTATCTTCGTTGTTCGTATAGGAAATAAATAGAATGACATTTTTTCCTTCGATATCGCGCTTGATTACCTCCAATAGACGAGCCTGTGCCTTGTTGGTCGTGCGGATCTTTTCATA
The DNA here is from genome assembly GCA_964444805.1 of uncultured Acholeplasmataceae bacterium. Lineage (GTDB taxonomy): Bacteria > Bacillota_I > Bacilli_A > Acholeplasmatales > Acholeplasmataceae > RECG01. The sequence continues at coordinate 40,594 of CAYUIK010000044.1, forward strand.
AGGAACAAGACTTCCATCTTTTTGAAGCATCAATAGTGGCTTAATCTTCAAAAGTGTTCCTAAAAATCCACTCGTGCTCGACAACCGTCCATTTTTAACGAGGAATTTTAGCGTATCGACCAAAACATATATATGAATATTATCCCTGATTTTTTCGAGTCTGTCAATGATCTCACGAGCATTCTTTCCCTTTTTGATCATTTTGATTGCTTCCAGGACAAGAAATGCTTCCCCATAAGAGACGCTTCGTGAGTCGATGACATAGACATTGATTCCTTCAACAAGTTCCTTAGCCAGAATAGCTCCTTGATAAGTACCACTGAGTTTGGATGAGATAACGACAACAATAACGTCCGTGTACCCTTCATTTTTCAGTTCTTCATACACTTCAGCAATTTTGCCAGTTGAAGTTTGAGATGTTGAAACATCGATATCCGGATCCTCAACAACGCGTTGATAGAACTCTTTGGCTTGAATATCAACATAATCCTCATATTCTTCACCATTGAGATGAAGTGTCGATCGAATCATCTTGACCGGGTAGTCGAGGGTCATATAATCAACGCCCGAATTACCACAAACTACGATTCCAATTTTGTTGCTCATATCGATTCTCCTTTGTTTATTTTGATGTTCAAATTAATGTGCTGTGTATATCATATCATAAAACCATAATTTGTCAATCGAAAAAGGGCTCAATTCAACGATGCGTCTCAATCATCTCGAGTTGATGGATTGCCGATAGATGATCTTGTCTCTTCATTTGAAGTTCAACAAAACGTGTCAGCAATGCTATTTCTTTCTGGTTGTACTCGCTGTTTTCTGTTATATTCTTTCCTGTGGAACGATCGAATTCCGGACGATAGATCATCACATAGTTCACGATATCCACCTGTTTGTCTACGATATTTCTAAGAATTTGTTGGTATCCGATCGACTCGTGCAGTTTTTTCGTATAGCGTTCCGATCCACGTCTTTCATCTTGATTGAACATGCCAAACTCAAGAATGATAACCAGTCGATCATAAACGATCATATAGTCGGTGCGCATATGATTGCCGTACATGAACGGGTATTCCATGATTACGTGAGCATGTTCGGGTTTCGTTCCCCTTTTGAATAGCTCAAAAAGCATTCGTCGCATAATCAGCAGCGTGTCAATCCATGTCACGACTTCTTCATCTTTGAGCTCCCAAATCGAGATCTTATTTTCGATGAATTGTTTTCGTAAGGCTTGAAAATACTTCTTCTTTCGGTGAAAAAAAACTCGGTCTTTTAAAAGTTGTTTTTCAATCCTCCAGTGATCTTCTTCTATGAAGTTTGAAAACTGATTGAACTCCGAGAATCCCTTGAAGTGATACATTCCACGAATCATATCAACATACCTCCTATCCAATAATAGCTGAAAAGATCGTATTTTACTTTTTTCGACTCCTAAAAACAATCGTTAAGAAACACTTAATCGTTTTCATGTTTTCATAGGACCATACTGTATTAGAATTACGGCAGGCAAAGTCTTCAATCGTATGTGATGTGAATCTTTTCATGTTTTATTAACCCTGATGTGAGCGAATCGCTTCTTGCCTGTAGATACTCGATTATCTCTTCTAAGACGCATTGATCACGTGTTTTAGGCGTTCACGTATCCGATCAGCGACAACACATGAAATCTTCCCTTGACCCTAAGTTTGCAAAGACAAGGCTTCATGGGTATTTTTGCAAAACAAAAAAAGCCACGAATATGGCTTTATAAAGGTGTGATGGTGGCTCGCTGAATTCAACCGTTACGGAAACAAGGCCTTCACCGGTCACGGGAACAAGTTACCGGACCGGGCTAGAATCCATGCCTACGAGGCTGAGATCAAGCGACTCAAAGAGGAGAATGAGATCCTAAAAAAATTCGAGGTGTTTGTGAAGCACGAAAAGAAGTGAGATTCAGATTCATTCACAAACACCGAAACCGATACAACATCTCATTGATGGCAAGACTTCTTGGTGTCACACGCCAAGGCTATTACAACTGGTCTCACACGAAACCCAGCAAGACCAAAATGAGACATGCCTTCCTGAAGGCTGAGATCAAACGTGTCTTTGAGGAACACAAGGGCCGTTATGGCTCGCCAAGAGTCGCCTTACAGCTCTATGATGAAGGCATCGAGACAAACAAACGTGTTGTAGCAAAGCTGATGAGGGAGCTTAACCTATGCGCTGTGGGATATCACAGGCGGAAGAAGTCCTATGGCCAGAACAAGCCTATCGAAGACGTCATCAAGGAGAATGTCCTGAACCGGGCGTTCGACCAGGACGTCATTGACGCTGTTTGGGTCACTGACATCACATATGTCAGCTGCAAGGACGGTCGTCTGTATTTGTCCACTTACATCGACCTGTCGACCAGAATCCCCAGATGCTTCAAGGTTCATTCCGATATGAAGAAACATATCGTGATCGAGCCCTTGGAAAGGGTTCAGGGCAAGCTTCCGGATGTCGTGCATTCGGACCGGGGAAGCCAGTATAGGTCCTATGCCTATCGCGACTTGCTTGAATCAAACGGCATCATCCACTCCATGAGTGAACCGGGAACCCCGGTTGACAATGCCGTGATCGAATCATTCCACAAATCGATCAAGACCGAACTGATCTATCCGAACAAGAACAAAACCAAAGCCGAGATGAAAGTGCTCATCCATGATTACTTGACTGGTTACTATGTCAACCGGAGAATACACACAAAGTTCCGAAAGACTCCGAAGCGTCATGAGGAAGAAATCAGGGCGTCCCTTAATTCCGTGTAAACGAAAGAGTTGCAGTTCCCGCGTACCACGTCATATTTTGATAAAAGACCCAAAACTTATATCAACATAAGTTGGTATTTTTTCTGATATTTTGGAATCATGTATCAACATCTAGAGTCGCGATGAAATTTTGCTTATGTTGTCATAAGTTTTGCAAAAACAGGCGTTGACTCCCTAAATGGATATTTTTGTTACAAAATGGCATTTTTGAGTATTTCAAATACAACAATGGCTTTACAAAGATGAAAAAAGCCCCCATTTCTACATGAAACGAGGACATTGATGGCGATGGCGACCTGTAACCGAAACTTGCCCGTGCATACACTTGAAATTTCAACATATTTTAATCTTTTTGATCTAAATATTTGTCTTGCTTAAAGATTCAAAAACGTTACTTATTTCTTCTTCCGTATCATACCAGT